>JACQOF010000107.1 GCA_016202645.1 bacterium | reverse complement strand
CGGCAGTTCCGCTCACTTCTCCTCCCCTCAAGAAAGGCAGTATCCCATGCGGTCCCCCGGTTGAGCCGGGATCTTTCACACAGGACTTACCTCCCCACCTACTCACGCTTTACGCCCAGTAATTCCGGACAACGCTCGCCCCCTACGTATTACCGCGGCTGCTGGCACGTAGTTAGCCGGGGCTTCCTCTGGAGGTACCGTCAATCTCGCCGATTATTCACCGGCAAGAGTTTCTTCCCGCCCGACAGGAGTTTACGCCCCGAAGGCCTTCGTCCTCCACACGGCGTCGCTGGGTCAGACTTTCGTCCATTGCCCAAGATTCCCCACTGCTGCCTCCCGTAGGAGTCTGGACCGTGTCTCAGTTCCAGTGTGGCTGGTCGCGCTCTCACGCCAGCTACCCGTCATAGGCTTGGTGGGCCGTTACCTCACCAACAACCTGATAGGCCGCGGGCCCTTCTCGAAGCGTGACCCTTGCGGGCCACCGTTCATGTCCTCAGCTTGCGCCTCGGCACGTATCGGGCATTATCCCGAGTTTCCCCGGGTTATTCCCGTCTTCAAGGAAGGTTACCCACGTGTTACGCACCCGTCTGCCGTGCCTACAATCCCCTTGCGGGGACTTCGGCACTCGACTTGCAATGTGTTAGGCACGCCGTCAGCGTTCATCCTGAGCCAGGATCAAACTCTCCGTTCCGAAAAGCATATTTTAGACTTTAGCTTTCAGCCTTCGGCCGTCAGCCAAAGCAATCCTATGCTTGTCGTACAGAAGTTTCTTGGCTCGATTAAAAATCGTTGTCTCGAAACTCCGCTCTCTCGTCCGCTTGTGGGCGGACGAAAGGTTAAAACCCCCTCATGGGGGTCGCGCACAAATTTAGAGCTTCTGTAGGCTATTCCTATGTTCTTTTCAAAGAGCAATTGCCCCTTGGGCCAAAAACTTCTCCACCCACGGCACATTTCGCGCCGCAACGCCCAGGAGCCATATCCTTAGAGGGGCTGTAATCCACTCTAACCGATAACGGGGTATTATGGCTTTCGGAAAAGGGCCTTGTCAAGCCCGTCGCGCGGATTTTTGCGGTTTTCTGTCGTTCGACATTTTCTTCGTCATTCCCGCGAAAGCGGGAATCCAGAACCGCTTTCTGGACCCCCGCTTTCGCGGGGGTGACGAGAATTGCCTCAGTCGGCTAACGTCTTGCTAAACATTTACCGTATGGTAGATATTCATGACATTCAAACCCAATTGCCTATCGGGTTGAGACAGCCCAGTAATCTGTACCGGGAATGGATAGCCACAAAAGGCACAAAAGTCACATAAAAATAAAAAATTATGTGCCTTCTGTGCCTTTTGTGGCCAACCCCGCTGTGTTGCTGCGTCAACCCGATAAGCATTAAATCCCAAATCCTAAATCCCAACAAACGTGTCATTCGTTTGAGCCGTGCCATTCGTGTTAATGGGTTTCCGGCGTTTACTCGATGATGTATTCGCTGAAGATGACGTCGCTGACGCTTCCGCGATCGAGGGTGGCGTTGATCTTGAACAGAATCTCATCTTCCAAGGTGTCCAAGTTTCCGACTTGAAGTTCATCCGGCGTCTTGGATCCCAGGGTCCGGATGACGATCTCCCTCAGCATCGGCGTGCGGTCGCGGAGTTCGTCGAAGAATGCCGGCCCGTGCAAGCTGTAATCCCGCGAGAAACCGAGATAGACGGCGCAGGTCAGCGTCCGCCGATTGTTTTGGCCGTCCCGGAGGACGATTCTGAAATTGGGATTGCGCTTGTTGCCCAGCAGGAACGTGTCCAAGGGCCGTGCGGCGGATGCGCCGGTGTCCGTTACGGACTGCACTGCGACCCGCCGGGGCGCGCGATCATTGGAAAAGAAATCGAACAACGCCATTGCGGCCATGGATAACAGGAGGAGCAGAAATGTGGCTCCCATGAAAGCGCACACTCCCACGAAAACCTGGGCCATGGGCCGATTCAAGGGTTCCGAGACCCCGACGCCTAAGGTGCCGGAGGATTCGACTGCCAATCGCGCCTTGCGCTCAAGGTTGTTCTTCAGAGGCATGAACCAATAATACCTGCAGAGCAGCCCGAAGAAGGGCGCCATCATGGCCAGCGCGATGCCACTGGCCAGTTTCCCGATGTCGCCCCCGGCTTCCTCGATGCTTCCCAATACGTGAATGACCCCCAGCATCAGCCCGATCCACCCCGCAGCCGACGCGTATCGGCCAGCCGCGTCAAACAGATTCGCAAATTCCAGCAGTTTTTCTGGCGGATGCCGGATGTCACGGCTGAAAGCGGCTTTGACGGCGCCCGTAATGTCCTCCGGCCGATGGCTGATCATCGAGCCCCCTACCACCGCGCCGAGGATTAGGGCGAAGACGGTGGGCGCGTAAAGAATGGCAAAGTGGATATGCTCAAGGATCATGGCGACGAACACACCGACAAACATCATCCCGAATCCGAACACCATCTGCACCACCGTCACCCCCTTTCAGTCAGCTCAAATGAACGCAACCCCTGAATTGTCGAACAATCGATCCTGTAAATCAAGGGCAAAGATCGCTGGATTCCTCTGTTCTATTGATGTCAGTGTATTCAATGTCACCTCTTCCACTCGGGCGGGCATCCAGAGGTTTGCGCGGGCAACCTCTGACTGGATTCCCGCTTTCGCGGGAATGACGAGAAATGCGCGCCCCGCCGAGTGCCAGGTTGACGCTTTTACGCAAATGCGGCCAGTCCCGCGACACAAAGCGGGATTAAATCCTAAATCCGAAATCCTAACGAAATCCCAAATCCTAAATCCCAACGAACGTGATAGGGCGGCCAAGGGCGGAACCCATCAACCCGGCTTGACATTTTGTGGTATTTTTTATACTCTCTATTAGAGTATAAAAAGGAGGATCATCCCATGCCCAAGACGTCGTTTTACCTGCAGGCGCAGGACGCCCGGCTGCTTGATGAGCTGGCGGGCGAATATGGGTCGAAGTCGGAGGCCATCCGGGCCGCCCTGGCGGCGCTGCGGTCCATGCGCATTGGACGCGCCCTGGCGCAGAAATACCGGGAGGAGAAACCCCTGGCCGACCGTGCGGCCGAAATACAGGCCGAAACAGCGGCGGATCTTGGCTCCTATCCATGGTAAGACGGGGAGAAATCTACAAGGTCCGTTTTCCGGACGGCAAATTCCGGCCGGGAGTTGTGGTCTCGCCGGATGTGAGAAACCGGGAGGGAGTCAACGTGATTCTGGCCGGCTGTACGTCCCAGCGTCTTGACCGGATATATCCAAACGAAGTTTTGCTGGAGGGATCCGGACTACCGGTTAAAACCAAGGTGCAGGCCGACTATATTTTCACCATCCGCCAGTTCCATCTCAAATCCAGGATCGGCATCGTCCCCGCTCCGCTCATGCCCACCCTCAATGAAGCCCTGCGAATTTCTCTGGATTTGATCTAGCAGGACGCCGGAAAATTTTTGCGTTTTGCGGAGGGATGTGAGAGGTTGGAGGGAATGGACGAACAAGCTACGGAGCGGGAGCCGATCGTTGCGTTTCCGGAGGCGCTGCTCGCGCTTCGGTTTGCCGAGGGGATCCGGGGGCGGGCCGGGACTCAGGTTGTTCTGGGGGCCGATGCGGAATTTTTGCGGAGGTTTTACAGGCACGTCCGGTTTTACGAGCCGGGGCGCCGGATCCGGTATGTCCGGGATCTGCCGGACGGACCGTCCTGGCCCGAGGCGCTGCGGTCGGCGGCGCGGCGGCTCACGGTCGATCAGCTCCGGGAGTCGATGGCGGGAATTCTGGCGCTGGCCGGGCGGGAGGCCGCGGCGGTTTTTGTCTGCGCCGAGATACTCGCCCGGCCCGTCCAACCCCTGGCCCAATTCAAATCCGGGATCATCGATCTGGCGGTCGGCGACGAAGTGGATCTGGACGATCTGATCCAGACCCTCGTTTCGGCCGGATACGAGCGGACTTCGACCGTCCGCGACCCCGGGACGTTCGCGGTCCGGGGATCCCTCGTGGATGTGTTCCCGCCGCAGGAGCAGTCGCCGGTGCGGCTTGATTTCGAGGATGTGAAGCTGGTTGGGATCAGGTCGTTTGATCCTGGAAGTCAGGCGACGCAAGCCGACGTATCCCGGGCCGTGTTTCCGGCGATGCCCGGCGGGCAGGCCAGGGGGGAGGAGAGAATTGGGGCGGCCCCCTCGGCGGTCTGGGGGGAGTGGTTGTCGGGGTGTGCGATGTATCATCTTGAAGAAACGCCCGGTGAGGAATTGCCGGGGACGGCGCTGTCGCCGTTTCCGGCCGAAGGCGAGGGCGAGCGGCTCGAGGCGCCGGCTCTGCCGCTGGGGATCGGCGCGCAAGTTGAGACGTTCAATCGACTTTTGGCGGAAGGCTGGAGCGTGGTTCTCGGTCTTCCGTCGGACTTGGGCCGGCGCGTGGCGGAGTATTTCACTGAAAAGCGTCTGCCCTTTCAGCAGATGGCGGCCGGGACGTTTCCCGGACGATTCAAGCCCGGCGTGTTTCTGATCGAAGGGGACCTCCCCGGCGGGTTCCGGGATGACGCGCGGCGTCTGATTCTCCTGTCCGCCGCCGACCTCTTTCCGCGCCGTAAGGGCGTCGACCTCGACAGCCCTTCGGGACTGCGATACGACGCGCCGGTCCGCGGCTACGCGGCGCGGACGATCACGGACGTTCTGGAGCTGGCGGAGGGCGACTTCGTGGTGCACGAGCAGTACGGCATCGGGATCTTCCGGGGCCTGAAGCGGATCAAGACCCGCGAGGAGGAAGGCGAATACCTTGCGATCGAGTACCGCGATAAAGACATCCTCTATGTTCCCTTCGACAAATTCCACATGGTCCAGAAATACATCGGCACCGGCCGGAAACCCAAGCCGCACCGGCTGGGGGAGGCGGCCTGGCAAAAGATCAAGCGGGGCGCGCGCGAAAAAATCGAGGCCTTCGCGCGGGATCTGCTCGGCCTCTACGCCACGCGCGAGCACCAGAGCGGCTACGCCTTTCCGGCCGACACCGTTTTCCAGCAGGAATTCGAGATGCAGTTTCCTTATGAGGAGACCGGAGACCAGGTCAAGGCCATCGAGGAAGTCAAACGGGACATGGAGCGTCCCAAGCCCATGGACCGTCTCGTCTGCGGGGACGCGGGGTTCGGGAAGACGGAAGTGGCTCTGCGGGCGGCCTTCAAGGCCGCCGCCGACGGCAAGCAGGTGGCGGTGGTGGTGCCGACGACGCTTCTGGCTGAACAGCACCGGCAGGTTTTCGAGGAGCGGTTTCGGGAATTTTCGGTTTCGATCGCGGAATTGTCGCGGTTCCGGACGCCCGCGGAGCAGGCGGAGATTCTGCGGCGGCTCAAGTCCGGCGAGCTTGACATCTGCATCGGCACGCACCGGCTGTTGCAGGACGACGTGGCCTTCGCGGACCTCGGGCTTCTCATCATTGACGAGGAACACCGGTTCGGAGTGCGGCAGAAAGAACGTCTCAAATTTTACCGTCAGCACGTAGACGTCATTTCGATGACCGCCACGCCCATTCCACGGACGCTGTATATGTCCCTCATCGGAACGCGCGATATTTCGCTCATCGAAACCCCGCCCCGAAGCCGCATTCCGATTCACACCGAGATCTATCCCTATCACGCCGACCTCGTCCGGGAGGCCGCCCGGGCGGAGATGGGCCGCGGCGGACAGGTCTTTTTTCTGTACAACCGCGTCGAGACCATCGACCGCTCCGCCGACTGGGTGCGGCGGGCGGTGCCGGAATCCCGTGTGGGGATCGCGCATGGGCAGATGTCGGAGGAGGAACTGTCGGGCGTGATGACGGCGTTCACGGAGCGCAAACTCGATATTCTGGTCACCACCACCATCATCGAGTCGGGTCTGGACCTTCCGAACGCCAACACCATTTTCATCGCCGACGCCGAACGGTTCGGCCTATCGACTCTCTACCAGCTCCGGGGGCGGGTCGGCCGGAGCGACCGCCCGGCGTATTGTTATCTCTTGATGCCGCAGGATCCAAAACCGGTTTCGGGAACAGCCCGGCGGCGTCTCGAGGCGATCGCGGCGATCGCCGGGGTCGGCGGGGGCTATCGCGTGGCGCTTGAGGACTTGACCCTCCGGGGCGCCGGGAACCTCCTCGGCTCGGAACAGCATGGCGTGGTGTGGGAGATCGGATTTGAGATGTATTGCGAGATGTTGAAGAACTCGATTGTGGAGCTCAGGGGCGAGCGGCCGGAACCGCCGTGGAACGTGAGCGTCGATCTGAAAATCCCGCAGTTCATCCCGGAGGAATTCGCGCCCGAGGTCGGCGAGCGGATGTCCCTTTACCGGCGCGTGGCCCGGTGCCGGACTCTCGCGCAGTTGAAGGAAATGGAGGATTCCCTCCAGGACCGGTTCGGAACTTTTCCGCAGTCCCTGAAAAATCTGATGCTCGTGCGGCGCCTGAAACTCCTGGCAAAAACCCACCTCATCACGGAAGTCATCGAATGGAATAAGAGTCTGTCGGTCTATTCCGACGAGAGCCGCACCGTCCGGACCTTGACCCGAAAACTCAGCCCCACGCAGGTGACCCCGAGGCAGATCGAGTACGGGCTCAGGGGAGTGACGGCGGAGGTCTTTCTGGAAAAATTTGTCGAGTGCCTGATACGAAGCAAATACTAATCCGACTTCTTTAATTCCGGCGGGAAATATTCCTCCAAGGCCTTGACCATGTCCTTCAGGCCGCCCCCCTTGTGGAAAAATGCGTGCGCGCCGGCTTCGATCGCTATTCGGCCGACGTCCTCCGGAAGGCCCGACATGGCGATGACCTTGAGGCCGTTTTGATCGATGTCGGCGCGGATGGACCGGATCATTTTCAAACCGTCGAGTTCGGGCATCACGATATCCACCATCATGACGTCCGGACGCCAGGACCGCATCTGCCGGAGCGCCTCCTTGCCGTCATGCGCCGTTCGGACCGCTGCCCGCGGATAGGACCGTTCGATGTGTTCCTGGATCGTCAGCGCAAGGTCCTCATCGTCGTCCACGACCAGGACCTTGGGGCCGGTCATTTCCGCTCACGCATACGGAAACACCACATGAAACGCCGCGCCGGCGCCTTCCTCGCTCTCGACCCAGATTTTCCCGTGATGGAGTTCCACGATTTGTTTACAGAGAGCAAGTCCAAGCCCGGTTCCCTTGTAGAAACCGCCCCTGGACCGGCGTTTTAACTGAACAAACCGGTTGAACACTAGGCCGATCTGATGGTCCGGGATGCCCTCCCCGTCATCAATCACGCTGATTTGCGCCCCCGCGCCGTTGGCAGCCGCCCGGACAAGCACGGTGCTGGACGCGAAGCGAAGCGCATTTTGCACCAGGTTCATGAGGACTTGCAGCACCAGGTCTTCGTTCGCGCAGATGTCCGGCAGGTCCTCCTGAATCTCCTCCTCCAATCGGATCTTCCGCTTTCGAGCTTCCGCCTCGAAATCCTGCAGCATCGGGCGAATCACCCCCGCGGCGCGGACGCGGCCGAACTGGATCAGGGCATTCCCCGATTCCAGCCTCGAAATCTCCAGCATGGTGTCAATTATTTTGGAAAGGAGTCCGGCGTTTCGCAGGGCCCGATCGATGTTTCCCTTCTGAGCCGCCGTCCATGTCCCGGGGTCCGAGTCCGCAAGGGTCTCCAGGGAACCCCGAACGACGGTCAAGGGGTTTCGAATTTCGTGGGTCAGCACATGCACAAAATCGCCGCGCTGACGATCCAGCCGGGAGCGCTCGATGGCATACCGGATCGACCGGACGAGGAGGCGCGTGTCGACCTGGCCTTTCACCAGATAGTCCTGCGCACCCTCCTTCACGGCCTGAATACCCATCGACTCGTCAGCCCGGCCGGTGAGGACCACAACCGGCGTCCACGGAAACTGAGCGTGGATGCGGGCGAGGGTCTCGACGCCGGAACTGTCCGGCAGACTGAGATCCAACACCGCCACGTCGATGCCGCCGCGGCCAAGTCGTTCAAAAGCGGCGGCAAGAGTTTCGACCCGCTCGATTTCACAAGGATCTGTCCCCCGCAAGAGAGCTTTGAAAAAGTAATCCGCGTCGTCGGAATTATCCTCGATGAGTAGAACACGAACGAGCCGGCCAGGCGGCCCGGCCGCGCACTCGCGCTGAATTTCCGCGGCATGGTCCGGCGCTTGTTTGACCTCAGAGCCATCCGACATGTGCGGGACACCCCCCGGAAGACCGGATTCTTCCAGCCGATCTTCAAATTTCATAGCCCTGTATGAAATAAACCCTCTTCCTTCCCCAAACCCCACTCGACGCACAACCCAGCCCCCCTGCATGACGTTGAACGCGGGTGAATAACTTAACAACTTACGGTCTGAGCCGTGATTGAGGGGGGAGTATTCGAATTGAAAAAGAACGTCATCCAATCCGGGGACGACAAACGGAACGGGGCCACCGGCAAAGGCCGGTAAAACGCCACACCAATTTGTACCGCGTGGAAGGCCGGTTTTCAATAGATATTTATAAATAAATATTAACCTTTATATTATCAACATGATGAAAAATAGAATTTTGGTTAAGGGTGAAGTGAGAGTGAAGGGGTCATGTGAAGGCATGTGAAGGGGTCATTCCCTTAGTTTATTAGTTTAGCCGTTACTATTCGGCCCTATCCGTCATTCCCGCGAAAGTGGGAATGTAGTCCGAGTGGTGACGATATGGGTGCCTCCACCCCAGGCAGGCACGACGACCTGAACAGTTTCGTTTGGCCCAAACTAACAAACTAAGGGAATGACCCCTATTTCTATTTCTTTCGCCGTGACCTCCGCAGCTATGGTAAACTGACCGCATGAGAGAATTACCCATAGACTCCAAATCCGCAGTGGAGTGGCTGGATCGGCGCGATCCGGAGCGGCCTGTGTTTTACGCTTCGGTCGACATCCGGCGTGGGGCGGGGCGGATATGTCCGATTGACGTCAATTTATTTCCGGCGGGATTCAACAATCTCTGCAAGACGGACGCCGAGGACACCCCCGGGAAGCTGAAGGCCGCGTTTGAGCGGCGCGGGGTCCGGGCGGGCGCGGGGGTCGGGGTGATCGCCGAAAGCCACACTCGAAATCCCTACTACGCCGAGCATCTGCACGCGCTCGTCGGACTGATCCGCAAAGCCGGATACCGCGCCGAGATTTCGTGCCCGGAATGCGCCGAGGACGTCACCGTCCGGTCGGTGTCGGGAGAGACCCTGACCATGCTGCCGATCCTGAGGCTGGACCGGAAAATCATTTTCGGCGCCGATTTCGTCCCCGATTTTCTCCTCGTCAACAACGATTTCGCCTCCGGCATCCCACCCGGCCTCGTCCGGCCCCTTCAAACCATGGAACCATCGCCGACCCTCGGCTGGTGCAATCGGCGCAAGCACGATTTCTTCTCGCACTACGAACGCATCGCCAAAGAATTCTGCCGGGACCTTGGCACCGACTCCCGGCTGATTGTCCCGAAGAGTCTTTTCGTCGGAGACGTCAATTTCAAAACCCGCGCGGGATTTGACCAGCTGGCGGAGGCGGTCGAATCCGTCCTTGCGGCGGCGAGGGCATGGCATGACGAGATGGAGATTTCCGAGCGTCCCGTTGCCGTCATCAAGAGCAACCACGGCACCTACGGGATGGCGGTGATGTCGGTTTCAAGCGTGGACGAAGTCCGGCAGATGAACCGAAAAACCGTGAACAAGATGCAAATCGGGAAGGGCAAGATCCAGACCCGGGAAGTGCTGGTGCAGGAAGGCATCCCGACGGAGGACGCCGTTGATGGCTGTCCGGCCGAGCCTGTCGTGTATTTCCTCGACGGACGACCCATCGGCGCCTTCTACCGCCACCACTGCGAGCGCGAAAATACCTATAACCTGAACGTCTCCGGCATGGCCTTCAAACCCATCTGCCTCCACGACGATCCCGAAGCAAAAGACGTCCCGCTCCAGACGCTCCTGGCCGTCACGCGGTTGGCGGTCCTGGCGGCGGCTGAAGAAACGGCCGCAGCCGCAAAAGGCGCAAAAGGGGACGGAGGCTAACAGATTAACACTCGTATTTTCTCTCCGGGTAAATAGGCCTGAACAGGCTGTGACCAGATCAGCGTCCGGGGTCAACTGTTAATCTGTTAGCCTCCGTCCCCTTTTCCCCTTTTCCAAGACAAACCCCGGGCGGGTCACCGCTCCATAGGAAATCGACAACGGGTGACGGGGTCCGGAACGGACGTAGGGGCCGGCCAATTTGCCGTCGTAGAGGAAGAATCCGACGGAGGTCATTTCGCGCGAGATGGCGGGTCGGCCCGAGCGGATGCGGAGGACCGGTTCGACGGGGGCCGGGACATATTCCTGCAGAAGATGGGCGCCGGCCCGGACGGCGGCTTGCAGGGCGGACTTCCATGATTTGGCGGACACTTGCCGGCCGATGACCACGCCCTGACTGCCGTAGGCGGCGAGCGGTTTGAGGACCCACCGAATCCGGCGGCAGGCCGCTTCTTCCGCCGTCTCCGGCGTGAGCGGGACGGCTTTCGGAACGTGTCGCGCGATCAATTTCCGCTCCGCCGGCCCCAGCGCCTCCCGCAGTTTTGGATCCTGGACCAGCGCAAGAATGGCCTTACTGTGCAGAATCTCCGACCGGAATGATCCGACCAGGCATACCTTGCGGCGGCGGACAGCGCGGAGGAGCGGTTCCAACACTTTCCAAACGGCGAGCGCGTCGCGGGTGACCAGCCGCCTGTAGATCAAGTTGATCGATCCAAGCTGATTCAATTCACGCGTCGTCAAAATGACCGCCTCCACGCCTTTTTGGCCCAGACGTTCACGGACCGCCGTAAATTCTGAAGCCGTCTTGACGCCCGGGATGTCGAGTATCCCGATCCGCAGGTTGCGGGATCCGCTTGGCGCGAAGCGGCGGCCGTAGCGAACGAGAAGATCAGCCAGAGGAGAAACCATATCGACCGACCTGAGCCGCATCCGGCGGTTCCACGCCGAATAGATTCCGCTTTCAAGCGCCGCCCGTTCGATGGCGTTGGAGTCGTTCATGCCGGCGGAACCGTCGGCATTGGTCTCAACCAGCCGGAACACGCCGTCGACGAAATGCCCGTCGAGCCGGAGGATGGGAGCCAGGCGGCGGTAGGGGGGATTGATCCGGAGGATGTCCAGAAACTCCGGGGGAAAGGCGTACGACGCCAGAAGATATCCGTCCGACAAAACCCGGCGCCCCACAGTCTCGAATATTTCCGCGAGGTTGGCGCAAAGGGATCCCAGACGGGACCAGTTCCGACCGGTAAAGATATATGGCGTCAGGGAAAACGGGGTCGGGGTTTTGCCAAACAGCGCGTGAAGATCCGGGAGGCGGCGTGCCACGTCTCGGACGGCACGGACGGTCAGGCGGGGATGATCCAGACAGAACCTGTGAAATTCCGAATTAGCCGCGGAAGTCACGGAGAAGTTTGAGAAGTTTGAGGGGCGTGAGGGTTCATTCTTTAACAAATGTAACATGCTCCAATGTTATGATTGTTAAGGAATGACCCCCAACTCCCCAACTCAACTCCCAACTCCAAGCAGACTGGATTCCCGCTTTCGCGGGAATGACGTTATTGATCGTTGAGGCCAATGTTCTCTCCCTGTTTACCGAGCCAGCGTCCGGATCAGCGCCAGGAAGCGTTCGAGGCCGCGGCCGTCGACGGCGGCGAGGGCGCGGTGGTGCAAGTCCGCCAGCCTGGACGGTTCGTCGGCGAGGCCGCGGATTTCTTCGATGAGACGGGCCGCCGTCGGCGGGTGGACTGGCACGGCGGCGCCCATGGATGAAAACAGGACCGCCTGGTCGGATTCGTGCGGCGCTTGCGCGAGCACGAGCGCGGGGCGGCCGATCGCCAGCGACTCAAAGAGGCAGACGCCGCCCGATACCACCGCGAAATCGGCGGAGACCAGTGACTGGAAAAAGGCGGGATGGGATAAATCCATGATCCGGAGGTTTGGGAGCGGGCATTCCGGAGAGCCGCCCCCGCTAAACCACTCGAAGGTTATCCGCGGAAAAGCCGCCGCGGCTTCAGGCAACCACCGGCCGTAATGCTTGGCGTCGAATGTTCCGAGAAAACAGACCGCGCGCGCCGCCGCGGCCGGAGGCCGGGATTGTTCCCGAAAGGCGGAAATATCCGGCGAAAGGATCGTGTAGTCCGGGCCGAGATACATATTTTTCTCGCGCCTCGGCGCAACGCCGCCGCGAAACGCCGCGTCCGCCAGTCCGGCGCCTGCGCCCGGATCATCGATCGTGACGACCCGCGCGCCAGTTTCCTTGAGGTACCGAACGTATTCGGCCGACGTGTCCCGCACGTCGAGCACAACCACCCGCGCCGCCAGCCGCCGGATGGCCTTCTCGACGACCAGGGATTCATTTTCGCCGGGGCGCAGGACATGGACCGTCCAGGCCGTTGACTGCAGGGCCGAGCGGGTCCACGAGTCCTCCTTTGTCAGGAGGTGAGGGTCGAAGCCCTCCGACCGAAGGGCGCCGCAAATAATTTTTGCGCGGACAATGTGGCCGCCACCGATTGCGGCGCCGCCATCCGCGCGGACGAGGACGGAAATGGCCATGGCGACGTTCACGCTACACCGATTCAGGAAAATAAAAAAGGGTGGGTCACCCCGAAACTAACACTGTTAGCTGACGGTACGGCGACCCACCCACACGATGGGGTATCTATTTTCCGGTTACCGGTTGGACAACTACCTGCGTTCGACCGTTTTGTTCTCGATGAACCGGATGGGGCTGTTCGTTGTGTAGGCGATGTCCAAGTCCCCGTCCTGGTCCAGGTCCGCGTAGAGGATGTACGTCTCTTCCTGCATATTGATGTCCGAGCGCGTCTGCTCGAAATGAATCGTCGTCTGGGGTCCGCCGCCTTCCGTTCTGGCTTCAGCGCCCTGCTGCCTCCACGAAAAGTCGACCCGGACGAAATAATTAAGGATAAAGACAACTCCCAGAATTCCGGCCACCGCGATCGCTTTCGCCAAATTCCTTTTCATGTCTTCCGTATCGGCGTGTTGAAAAGGAGAATTTAGGAAAATTTTCGGGCTAAGGCGCCGGGGGGGAACTGTCGATGGGATAAGACATATGGTGGATCGAGCGATTTACATCGGCTATAACGGGGCGGTGTCCCAGCAATTCGGGATTGATGTGCTCTCGAACAACATCGCCAACGCCAATACCATCGGCTACCGCGCCCAGCGGCCGACCTTTGCGGACCTTTTCTCGAGAAGCGACCAGGTCGGCACCGAGACAACCAATCCGATGCGGACCGGGCACGGCCCGGACCTTCAGAGCATCGACACGCTTTTCCGGCAGGGCCCCGTCAAGGACTCCCAGTCGTTCACAGACCTCGCCATCCAGGGGGACGGGTTTTTTGTCCTGAAGGACGCGCATCTGCCGGAGGTCCGTCGGCAGTTTTTCACGCGCGCCGGGAATTTCGGTTTCGACGCCGGCGTTGTTTCATCGGGCAGCGGCAATCCCTTTACGGCCAATGGCCAGGTCCTTTTTTTTCAGGAACTGCCGACCTACACCGTCCTTCCGCGGCTGGTCGACACCGGCAGCGGCAGGATCGTGCAGGGGTATCTTGCCGACGCGACGGGTGTCGTCAACACCGCCGCCGTGACGGACCTCACGGTCGATCCGGCGGCCAAGGACGAGGCGCGGGAGACCAAAACCTACAGCCTGAAAGTCACGCTCGACTCGGCCCAGCCCGAATATCAATTTTCCCTCATGCAAAACAACAGCAATTTCCAGCTGGCCAGCGCGAAGGGATCCTTCAACAACAACCAGGACCGCGGTGTTCTCACCGTCTCCTGGAACGCCGACGGGTCCGGGTCCTGGAAATTCCTCAAAGTCGGCCAGACCATCGCCGACCCGGGCAACACAGCGGACTTCGCGGCAAACACCGTGAAAGTGAACAAGGACCATACCTTTGTCCCGGGCGTGACCTTCAGAACCTTCGACGTCTCGGCCCTCCAGGCCGGATCCTTCACGGCCCTGGTAGGACCCTACGACGTGACCAGCAACAGCACGGTGATCGGGTCGGTCGAAGGCGTCTATCTGGGGAATCGCAAGGACGGAAGGGTGACGATCAATACCGCCGCGGATGGGACATTCAAATGGTCCTTTGTGCCGGGCGGCGGCGAATTTGCAAGCGAGACGGGATCCGGGACCTTTGCCGCCGCCGATTCGACGAACAGCAACGTCATTCCCGGCGTGATCCTGAAGAAAACCGCCGGCACGGCCCTGACGGCGGGGACATTGGTTTTCGACACCAAGCACGAAGGCGACGCGGAGGGGATTGTGACGCCATTTTACGACGACACCAGCCCCACGACCCAGCACACGCTGACCACGGTGTTCAAGCAGGTCCAGAACAACGAGTACGGCGTCATGGTGGACGCCTTGACCGAAGAAACATTCGCCGGCACGAGCGTCACAACCTTACCCGGCGGCATCAAACAGATATCAACCTACGCCAAGATGGACCCCAACGACACCACGGTCAAGACCGTGTCGAATAACGCGACCCTGTCGATGGCGAAATCAGTGGTCAAGACCGATACGGGGGGCAACATCAAGCCGGAAAGTGTGCGGGGATCTTACTGGACCCAGGACTTGAGCGGCACGATTGCGCTCACGATCAACGCCAACGGCAGCGGCAGCTGGACGTTCACGCCGGCCGGACAAACCGTCGCCACCGACAACGGCACCATCGCGGCGGGCGGGCTCACAGCGAATACCACCTATTCTCTTGAAAACGGCAACGAAAAAATCCCGGGGCTGGTCTTCACCACGGGCTCCGCCATCGCCGCCGGCACCGCGACCTTCGAAAGTTCCATCGGAGTCTACCGTCCTGTCGACAACAAAATCACGTTCTCTCCGACGTTTTCGGCGAAAATAACGAGTTTGACGCAATTCAGCGCCAAGTACCGTTTTGACGCGACGACCCTCACTCGGTCGAACGCGGCGGCGGGAGAAAGCAACCGATACTTCGGAAACGTCCAGTTCGACGCGAACGGGCAGTTTCTCACCGCCTCATCGACAGTACCCGATATTACCGTAACGCCGAATTCAACGATCGATACCCTGACCATCACCCCAACCTTCACGCAGATCCAGCAGATCTTCGGGCCGTCGGACCTCGACACCATAACCTACGACGGCAATCTCGAAGGCGTCCTGACCCAGATCGGGTTTGACGACCTGGGAAAACTGACGGGGGTCTTCACCAACGGCACCCAGCGGACCCTCGCGCAGATCGTGCTTGGACGGTTCGTCAATCCAGGGGGCTTAAACCGCGTGGACGACACCAGTTTCCAGGTGTCGAGCGCGTCTGGCGCGGCGACGATCCGGTCGGTGGAGCAGATCGGCGCCGGCATCGCGACGATCCTGCCGAAAAAACTTGAATACTCGAATGCCAACCTTGCGGAAGAACTCACCGATCTGATTTTTTTCCAGAGGGCGTTCCAGTTCTCCAGCCGCGCCATCCGGATGGCGGACGAACTGGTCCAGAACGCCATCTCCATGAAGCGCTGAAGAAAATTTCAGATGTCCCGGAAATTCTGGTGGGGGGTTGGCCTCATTATTTTTTCCCAGGCCGTCGGCTGGCCGGCCCTCGCGCTCGGCGGGGCGCTCTACCCGGTCTACGGCACGCTCGCCCTGAAAATCGCCGGGTGGGTCTACGGATTGACATGGGTTACGCTGGGGCTCGGCACGCTCATGGCCGGCCGGGACGGGGTGACCTACGCGAAGGAATGGGTTTGGAAAAGGCTTAACCGAGGGAAGCCGCCGACGCGATGAACTTCTTTAGATTTTGATGATCCCCCGCGCTTAGCGTCACAAACAAAACCCCAATCTGAAACTCGCCGTCCTCATACGGGCGGCTTCGAGCCACCCGGCCCTTGGTCCTGAGCAGATTCGGAAAAATATCCAGTTCGAGTTTCATGAAGGTCCCTGACGGAATTTCCTCGGGCCACCGAAAGCCCAAGCCGCCTTCGGAGAGGTCGACCGTCATGGTCTCGAAGGTTTTCTGGGCGGTATCGACTCCGGCCGTGTCGAGAGAAAAACGGAGGGTCAAGGCCTGGGGAAGGCGGATCCACCGGCGTTTTTCGACCACCTGCCCGCCAAAGTGCACCTTTTCGCTTCCGACGTGGGCATAGGTGGCCGGCCCCGACAGCGAGGGCAAGAGTCCGGAAGGCGGCGCCGACGGTTTTTCAACGACGGAATAGAAACCCGCCGCCAGCTGGGGAACTTCCACCACCGGATACCACTCCCCCGGATCGGGCAGAAAGATCCACTCGCGTGATGAGATCCGCCCGTCTTTGATGCGGCCCAGGATATCGGAAATGTCCACCGGCCCGTAAATTTCCCCGTGTTTGGCCAGAAAATAGGCGAGACTGGAATCGGCGCCGGTCATTCTACATCCAAGTTTCCACTGCGCCGGCGTCATCGCCGGGGCCCGGCGGGAAGCGGAGGAGGCAGTCGGCGCCGGAGATCGCGTCGCGGGCGGCCTCGATCGAGTCCGCGACAGCGACGGGAACCGGCTCGAGGACCGTTTCATCCCCGATATTGCGTTTGAGGCGGACCACAAATTTTCCGGGATGGTCCGGTTGATTTTTCAGGATGATGTACCCATTGGGGCGGAACGCCGGTTGAAGCGTCATCTCGCCGTGATTATGTCAGAACGGTGTAAAAAAATCAAAAGATTCGCAAGACGTTGGCCGACCGAATCAATTCTCGTCACCCCCGCGAAAGCGGGGGTCCAGAAGACGGTTCTGGATTCCCGCTTTCGCGGGAATGACGAGAAATGCGTAGGATTTCGACAGAGCCACAAAGATTCACAAGTTCTCGGCGATAGCCTCCTGGAGGTCCGAGGCGGATTTGATCCGGCCGTCGAGTTTCGCGGCGTGGAGGGCGGCCAGGATTTTCGGGTAGGCCGGGCCCGGCGGGATGCCGGCTTTCTGAAGATCGTCGCCGGTCGCGGGCGGGGAGACTTTCCGCCACTTGCCGGCGAACATCCCGACATTTGAGCGGCCGGCCAGGCCGGACGCCGCGAAGATCGCCGGAAGCCACTCGGGCGGGAGGCCTGACAGGAGGCGAAATACGTCGCTGGGCCTGACGCATTTTGCGCCGAGGGCCTTGACCGTGCGGGCGGGCGTGAAGGGCGCCGAGAATATTTTTTTGATCTGCCGTGGGAACGGCATCCGCGCGGCGATGCGCGCGCGGGGACCAGCCGGCAGGGCAAACAGCGAGGCGGCGCAGCGGGCGGCCCAGAGAGGGAGATTCGGATAGAATTTGGAAATTCTTTTAAACCCGGCGTCGACCGCGCGGCAGAATTTCGGATCTGCCGCGACTTTCGAGCCCAGCCACCTTTGAAAGAGCGACGGCGGAGTCCGGCGCAGGCACTCAGGCCAGCGGGCCTCTTCGAAGGCGCGGCGCCACTCGTCGAATATCCGGTCGGAGGCGACGAGGAGGAGTTCCGGATGTTTGAGAAGATCAGCCATCGCCCCGCTCGTGATTTCCTCGAACTTGAACTTGTACCGCGCCGCGTACCGGACCGCCCGGAAGGCCCGAACCGGGTCGTCCCGGAAACTGTCCGGGTGGAGGATGCGGATAGTCCGGTTTTTCAAGTCATCCTGGCCTCTGAAGGGATCGACCAGACGGCCCGCATCGGAACCATTGAGTCGGAGCGCCATCGCATTGATCGCGAAGTCCCGTCGCGCCATGTCTTCGACGATTCCCGCGCCCGGTTCCACCACCGGCAGGCGCGCCGGTTCCGGATACGTTTCCCGGCGAGTCGTTGCCAGATCGACCACTCCGCCGCCCTTGAGTTCAATTTTCCCCGTGCCAAAACGTTCGTAGATCGTCAGCCGGCCTCCCAGCGCGGCCAGACGAGGCGCCAGCGCGTCTAGCGGCGCTTCGACGGCGACATCCAAGTCTAGAATTTTTTCTCCAAGAAGCAGGTCCCGCACCGGACCGCCCACGAGATAGAGGGGGACGGGACCGGATTTCATCAGCGCCTCGGCGGCGGCGCGGCATGAAGACGGGAGCAGACGCTTCAGCCGGCTGAGCAGCATGGTCAGGCCCTCGGGTGGTACTGCTGGTGTATTTTTCTCAGGCGCGGCGTGTCCAGATGCGTATAGATTTCGGTCGTCGAAATATCAGCGTGCCCGAGCAGTTCCTGGACGCTTCGGAGGTCCGCGCCTCCGGAAAGAACGTGCGTGGCGAAGGTGTGCCGAAGAAGATGCGGATGAAGGCGGCGGTCCAGGCCGGCGGCACGCGCCAGCTGACCAATCCATTTCCAGACTCCCTGCCGCGTCCAGCCCTTGCCCAGCCGCGGCAGAAAAACGCGGTCCGTCAGCGCGCCGTTCAGAAACGCCCCGCGAGCCTTCGCCAGATAGACCTTCAGCGCCGACACGGCCTGCCGGCCAATCGGCACGGTCCGTTCGCGACTGCCTTTGCCGATGACCGTGACAAACCCGTGCTCCAGATCCAGCTGGGATAGCGACAAATCGCAGAGTTCGCTGACGCGCAGGCCCGCCGCGTAAAAGAGCTCAAGCATCGCGCGATCGCGCAGGCCCCGGGGGGTGTCGAGGGGAACGGATTCGATGAGCCGCACGATTTCGCCGACATCCAGAAATCCGGGAATGTGCTTGCGGAGTTTCGGACTTTGCACCTCTCCCACCGGGTCCCGCGCCATCCGCTCGGACGATACGAGGTATCTATAGAACGACTTGATCGATGACAGCGCCCGCGCGGCGCTCCGGGCGGACACCCCCGCGGCCTGAATCCGAGAGAGATGGTCGAGCACGGTCTGGGGCCCGACCGATTCGACGGCGCATTCAGCGCGGCGGATGTCCTCCAGAAACCGCCGCACGTCCCGCCCGTAGGCCAGCACGCTGTTTTTCGCGTGCCCGCGTTCGATCGCCAGGTGGTTGAGAAAGTCCGCCAGCAGTGTAGAGGCGTCCATATTCAGCTTATCGACAGAGCGTGGGGAAGGGTCAATCCTCGGCGCAATAATCAGGTCGTCATGCCCGCGAAAGCGGGCATCCAGACCAATCGTAAAGCAGACTGGATTCCCGCTTTCGCGGGAATGACGGAGGAGGCTGAACAGCAGCGAATATTGGTCTTTCGACGACTACGGAGACTTGTACGGGATGGTCCTGGAGAGAATGCCGTCGATGTAGACTTTGAGTTCGGCGTCGCCGATGACGCGTTCGGCGAATTCGAGAACCTGGCCCGGGTTGGGCGTGCCGGCGTAGATGGTCCGGGGGCCTTCGCGGTCGAAGATGACGAGGTGGAAGGGCGCGGGGACCATGAGCAGAGGCACGACGTAGCGAATGAGAATGCCGCGGGGGGTGCTGGAGATTTTAGGGTGGCGGGGCGTGCTCACGACGAGCGACACCAGATCGCTTTCGGACGCGGGCGTTCCCGCGGCCGGGATGACCCGGATCACGACGCCCGCATCCTTCGCGGAAAGTTCCTTCGAAATCCGGTGGACGATGAGACCCGCGGCCCGGAGCGTCTCCTCGGCCTGGGATTGGGACAGGCCGGCGACGTTCGGCACCACCACGGCGGATTTGGGCGGGCCGCTGGACAGCAGGATCTGAACGCCGTCGCCGATGACCACCGGCTGGCCGGCCAGCGGGAAATGCGAAATCACATGGTCGTCCGGGACGTGCGCGTGCGGGCTTCGCGAGAGCATGCTGATCGTCAACCCGCCCCGGACGTTCTGCTCCTGTCCCACGACGCGCAGGGCATTTTTGGCTTCGGTGAGGCTCAGTCCCCGGAGGTCCGGCATTACGGACTGGGCGGCGCCGAGGGAGACAAACAACCGGATCGGGCGGCCCTCCTTGACCTTCGCGTTCGGCGGCGGGGATTGGCGGTAGACAATGGAGGCCGGATCGGATTTTCGGTGGGCGCGTTCCACCCTCGGGACCAGGTCTTCGTTTTCGATGAGCCGGACGGCATCGCGTTCGGCCAGGCCTTCGACCTTGGGCACGATCCGGTTTCCGGCGGTGCGGGTGAGCATGATCCAGGTGAGGGTGAGAGCGAGGAAGGTGATGATCGAGAATTTAAAGAGGGTTTTAAAAATGGACAACGGAAACGGGCGGCGCGGGGACTACATGGAGGGCCGGGCGGTGTGCGCGTAAAAAGCCAGGTTGGCGAAAATGTTCCCGTCCCGGCCCATTTCCGACGATTGTTTGAAACACGCCGCGGCCTCCTCCTGACGCCCGAGCGCCGTGAGTCCCACGCCCTTGCGGTAGAGCACCTCGGCGGCGGCCGGAGACCCGCCGCTGTATTCCGAGAAAAACTGTTCGGCCAAGTCCACGCACACGTGCGGCCTCTGGACTTCAATCTCCGCCGCCATCCACATGGGATAAACCCGTTCGCGGACGAAATGTTTTGGATTTTCGTCCATGAAAATCTTGAACTGCGAGATCGCGTCCTCGTACTGCCCGGCCAGGAGGTGGTTGAGGGCGAGATAATATCGGGCCATGGGAATGAACTTGGAACCCGGGTAGAGCTGGACCAGCTGGCTCAAAGCGTTGTGAGACTGCCCGACGCTCTGGTTCTTGTAGTAGTAATAACCGTTGGTAAAAAGGATATAGGCCTTCTCCTCGGACGACCGGATCTGCCAGAGGACAATGGGGACGCCGATCCCGAGGATGGCCGCGGCCACGAGAACCCGTTTGAGCAGCTCCGGATGAGATTTGATGTACGCTTCGAGTCTTTCCAATCCGTCCATACCGGCCTTCCCCACCCCCTCACCGTCAGAAATTGTTGCTCAGGTTGAAATTCCAGCGATACTTGAAGCTGTCATCGTTCATCCCGAACTGCGTTCCGAGCCGCAGGGAAATCCCGCGGGTTTCGATCAGAATTCCCGGCGCCAAGTACATCTGGTCCCGGGCGCCCGCGATTCCGCTGAACTCCATCAAGAACGACAGCCCCGGCCGGACCGCCGCGTTGACGCCGCCGTTGTACTTGAACTCGTTGTCGAGCGGCCCGCCGATGAAATTGTACCCGACGTTCACGAGCCACTTGGCAAACCCGAACTCCTTCATCAAAATCCCCATGATCTCGACGTCGGTCTTGCCGTTCCCGAGGCCCTTGGCCTTGTCCCCGGTCGGCGTCTCGATCCGCATCCCAAACGCGCTCGACAGCCAGTCCTTGCCGGCCTGGTCGCTCATGAGGACCTTGGGCCGAAGGGCAACATCGCCGAGACCGTTGTAGTCGGTCAGGGCATTATCCAAGAAGACGTACGGAACTTCAAGCGCAATCTCGAATCTTTCGCTCACGCCGTAGGTGAGGGTATTTGGCACCACGGACGTCGCCTTGAGGTAATTGGCGGGCGGCTG
Source organism: bacterium (assembly GCA_016202645.1). Taxonomy (GTDB): domain Bacteria; phylum Lindowbacteria; class 2-12-FULL-62-27; order 2-12-FULL-62-27; family 2-12-FULL-62-27; genus JACQOF01. Next base: position 5,084 of record JACQOF010000107.1, on the reverse strand, counting down.
TTCCAGGCCGAGTCCGGAAAGCTGATTGGTCACGGTCCGCCGCGTTTCGGAGCGCATGATGCCCTGACTGTAGGAAAATTCGCGGGGCATAGCGAAGGATAAATCCTCGATGAATTGAAAATCTCTGACTTTGGCGTCGGCCGCGCCCGCGAAGACCGCCAGGCCGACGATGGCCGCCCACAGGGGTCGGTGTCTCATCTGAGTCACACTCCTTTCGATTCCTGCACTAGAGACACCCCCACTTATCCAGACTGATCGGCGGAATGCGTGAGGAACTTTAGGATTTTTTTGTTAAAAGCAGGGCCGTGGCGGCGCCGAAGGTCAGTTCCCGCGTTTCCGCCACGTCAAAGCCCGCTTGGGCCGCCATGTCCCGGAACTCGGAACGGCTGTAGAAGCTTGAAATCGTCCGGGTCAGGTGGCGGTAGGCGGAAAAGGAGCCGGAGAGGAGTCCCCCCAGAAGCGGCACCCATAGCCGCAAATATAGCCGGTACAGAAACCCAAACAAGGTCGGCTCAGGCCGCAGAAACTCCAGCACGAGACCTCGGCCGCACGGTTGAAGCGTCCTGGCAAGTTCCGAAAGGCCGCGGAGGGGGTCCGCGAAATTTCGGAGGCCAAACGCCATGACGAAGCCGTCAAAGACCCCATTTTTGAAGGGCAGGTTGAGCGCGTCGGCAGCCGCGCGGTGGGCAATATTCGGAGAAGTCCGAGAGAGAATAGGAACGCAAAAATCCGCGGCGATAATTCGGACCTCCGGACAAGTCCCACGGAGCGCCTCAGAAAAGGCCCCCGTCCCGGCGGCCAAGTCCAGAAATAGTTCGCCGGCGACCGGCCGTACCCGGGAAGCGGCGACCCTCCGCCAGATCCGGTCAAGCCCCATGGAAAGGAGCATATTCAGGAGGTCGTACCGGGGCGCGATTTTTGCGAACAGATCCTTGACGGATGCAGGGTCCGGACCCGTGTGGTCAATGGGCATGGGAGCATTGTGGACAGGCCAAAGAATACTGTCAAGAAGTAACTATATGAGCCCCAGCCGTCATTCCCGCGAAAGCGGGAATCCAGACTAATCGCAATGCAGACTGGATTCCCGCTTTCGCGGGAATGACGAAGAGGGTCAAGAACGGGTTATTCACACGATGTCTGGAAAAGTCTCTTTTTCCCACCTACCACCCACCTCGCGACCGATACGCCCGAAAATCGCATTTTACGGCGCCTCTTCACCACGCCCGCGAAAAAAATTTTCCGGGGCGGGTGAAAACCTTCCGAATCAGCGGCCAAACTTGAGGGGACTTTTGTGCCCAATCAGCCAAAAACCCGCTTGAATTGGAACCCGCCGGGTTTATCTCTCAGCACTTGAACAGCCGACAATACCCACATCCTGATGGAGAAAGGCGGGAAGTACCCGCATCCTCGAGCGGGTGGACTTTCGGCCTGAAAAAAAGTTGCCCCGACAGGCCATCTCCACTGCATGAGAACGCTCAACTTTGGTGAAGGGACATTCAAGCGCATGGAGATGGCGTGCATTTGAGAAAACTTTTTTCGAAGGCAGTGCCAAATGGACGCGCCGGAGGGTCTGCCAAGGCGGGGGGCGGGCGTCGTTGATACCATGGGGAAAAAGAATGGGCCAATATTTTCATGGAGGCAGGGTTGGCCCGCGGAATACACAAACCCCCTCAAAAGGGCGGTAACCCGGGGGGTTATGTCAGAATCATCAACCGCCGACTCAGTATGTTCATACGGTGTATTGCGCGATGCCTGAACATCTCATGCCTTTGAGCCTCCACGATGCGCCCTCAAGCATTCCTCAAGAGACCGAAAGCGGTACCTTAAAATATTGGAGTATCACCCTCAAGAAAAAACGGCCGAATTCGGTCAAATAGGCTACCAGAAACTCCAAGTCCGCCGATCAATACCAAGAGGGAAAATGGTACAAGGAGGGGCTTCTACTGGAGCGGCGCAAGAAATATTTCCGCGAGACGTCTGGCGGCTGAGGCAGACTCAAAAATCGCGTAAAGCGATGGCCGAAGACCTAAAGGAACGGGACCGTACCGTAAGAAATTTGTCAGGAAATCCGGCAGAGCACGCGAGGGGCGTCTACATACGACGAATAGGCTCGAGCACACGATCTGACAACAAGCATAAACAGCCTTAAATAACACAAGATACAGCTTTATGCATAAGAGAGGATACAAAAATATTTGAAGGATAAAGTTGTCATTCCCGCGAAAGCGGGAATCCAGCACGGGGAATCTCTGGCTGATATCAGGCGAATTACAAAGCAAACTGTCCGCCTTAGGCGGACGCGTTCGCGGGAATGACGACCTGAACTACTCCGCGACCTCTGTGGCTATTTACCCTTGGGTTCCCCCAACAGCATCGAAAATCGTGTGAGGTTCAGGTCTAAGAGGCGTCTTAGGTGGCGGGTTTCTTGGAGGATCGATTCGACAGCCTTGACCAGGAGGTCCTGCTGGCGTTCGATCCGGGTGATTCGTTCTGACAGAAGGTTCATGGCCGCTTCGTCCGGGCCCTTGCCACCCGACAAGATGTCCTTCTCCATCGCCAGTCTGTCCTTGACCTGCTTGACCGACAGGCCATCCTTCTTGACCAGGCGGCGGATGTAGAGGATCTGCCGGATGTCCTTCTCGTCGAACATTCGGCGGTTGGCGGAGTCCCGTTTGATATCGAGGGAATCACTGAATTCGGAGTCGTAGTAGCGGAGGGTGGACTCGGGTATACCGGTTTCCTGCGCAACTTCACTGATGCCCTTTAACCCGGATACCCCCTCACTTTCCCCACTCATCGAAGCCATTATGCCAAATCTATACAGGAAGTTGCAATAGATTTCGTCGGATTAATTTGGATGCGGTGTTCGGCCCGGACTCAAGGATAGTTGAAGGGCTTCAACCAGGCGTTTGAACTCACTTCTGAGACCTGTAGTGTCTGATTGAAGATGGGCTTGAGGATGCTCAAGTGAGTCTGTGGGCACGAGAATCACAGAATAATCGGCTATCCGGTGCTGATTCATAAAGGAAACAAACCAGTACGACTCTTGGTCCACGTGGGTTGCTCGCGCCTTCCGCGCCTCATTCAGCACCATTTTCCCCTGCCAAGTTCCAGGAACTGAGATACACAGACCATCAATACGTGCCGTCTGGAGTGCTGACAGAGAGCCGATATAGGGCTGACTATATAATATGGAGAGGCGGCCCTCCAAAAAGGCCTGGTGGTCGGCCGCCAGGTAGCGCATGGGCGTCAGGCCAAGGGGCTGGGTGGGCATGGGGCCGAGAGTGCAGACGGATCCAAAGAAGAGGAATTGGTGGAGACGGGCGGCTGGGCCGAGCAATGAAAAGAGGCGGCCCAAGCATCCGGTGACCGATTCAGAGCCGGCGCCGGTTCGGATCACGGTAATGCCGCCGGATTCGGAGCCGCGTGTTGAAATCTCATAGGAGGACCACAACCCGCGTTTTTGCCGGGGCAGAGGGATCGGGAGCAAGGGGGTCAGGATGACGGTGCGTTGCAGGTGTTTTCTCCCGACGAGGGTCTGAAGGACCCGATCGGCGGGAGGCGCCTGGCCGGGGTCGGCGGCGCTGGGACGATAGAGGGAGAGGGACATGGTCAGCCGTTCGGCGTTTTCACATTTCGCGAAAGTGTAAAAGAGGAAGAATGACCCCTTGACTCCTGAAGGACATGTCCTATCTGGCGGACAGCTTGGCGGATCCGGTGTTCGTTTTCGACCAAGGCGATTCGGACGAAGCCTTCGCCTTCCTCGCCGAAGCCAATACCGGGCGAGACCGCGACCTCGGCTTTTTCGAGCAGGAGCAGAGAGAATTTCATCGAGCCCATTTTTAGAAAATCTTTCGGCAGAGGCGCCCACGCGAACATCGACGCTTTGGGGGCGGTGCAGGGCCAGCCGATGCGGTTCAGACCCTGGATGAGGACATCGCGGCGTTTTTCGTAGACTTGGGCGATGCCGCTGACGAGTTCTTTCGGAGATTTCAGCGCGATGATCGCGGCGATCTGGACGGCCTGGAAATGGCCGTAGTCGTAGTAGCCTTTGATTTTGGCGAGGGCCGAGCACATGAGTTCGTTGCCCACGCAAAATCCGACGCGCCAGCCGGCCATGTTGTAGCTTTTTGAAAGCGTCCAGAACTCGACCGCGACGTCCTTGGCGCCAGGGACTTCCATGATGCTGGGACTTCTGTATCCGTCAAAGACGATGTCCTTGTAGGCGAAATCCTGGATGATCGCCATGTGGTGCCGCCGCGCGATTTTGACGACTTCCTTGAAAAAATCGAGTTCGACCACGGCGGCGGTCGGGTTATGGGGGAAGTTCAGATAGAGCATTTTGGGCGTCGGGTGAATTTGTTTGGCGGCCATGGCGAGCCGGCCGAGGAACCGGTCGACGTCGAGGGTCGCGGAGGCCGCGTCGCCGTTTCCGTCTTGCGGGTCGAACATCGGCACGTTGATCACGTTCGCGCCGGAGATGATGGCGGTGTAGACGTGGATGGGGAAAAAGGGCGACGGCACGAGCGCGGTGTCGCCGGGTCCGAGCATCGCGAGGGCCATGTGCGAGATGCCCTCCTTCGAGCCGATGCACTGGACGACTTCGCGGTCGGGATCGAGCGTCACGCCGTAGCGGTCCTTGTAGTAAAGGGCGACGTGCCTGCGGAGGTTGAAGATCCCCTTGGACACCGAATACCTGTGGTTTTTCCCGTCCGCGACCGCCTCGATCATCTTCTGGACGATGTGCTCAGGGGTAGGCCGGTCGGGATTGCCCATCGCAAGGTCAATGACGTCGCGACCGGCCTGGCGCATCCGGTGCCGGGTCTCGTTGATGATCCCGAACAGATACGGCGGCAGGCGGTCCATCCGATAGGCCCATCTGAGCTGGGATTTCCTAGGCATGACCGTGTACCCTACACCGTTTCCGCCCAGTGCGCAATAGCGATAGCATCAATCGGGCAATCGCCGATCGGTCCAATGGGGGTCATTCGTTCACTTTTTCACTTTCGGCACGCCGAAAGTGAAAAAGTGAACGAATGACCCTGCTGAGGTTGGGGACGGCGCTGCGCAGGTCGTATTCGGGG
>JACQOF010000108.1 GCA_016202645.1 bacterium | reverse complement strand
GTCCCTTGCATCCCGACTTTCGGTGCGCCAGCGAGTCGAGCCGGCTCAGGCCCTGGACCGACGCGTCGGTAAACAGTTTGGCCATCTCAGACCGGCGCGGGTGGTCCGTCCGGGCTGCCCAGACGGCGAAGACAAAGGGGAGATCGGTCAGGCGGCGCCAGCGGTCCACGAGGTCGAAGTCGAGCCGTGAGTCTCGGCGGCGCGCCAGCGCCTCGTCGCCGATGAGCAGCGCGCCGTCGGCCGCCTCCAGCATGGCGGCGAGATCCGGCGCCATCGGGATCCACTCCGGACTGTGGCCGCGCTCCTGAAGAAGGACTTTCAAAAGGAGTACCGACGTGCGGGATCCTTCGTCGTGGGCGACTTTGCGGATTTTCGAGCCCGCGCTGAAGAAAAGAACGCTCCCGGATTCATAATCGGATGCAATTCCGGAAAACGGAAACATCGAAATATGCGGACGCTCAAAAAGCGCGGCTACGGGCACCAGCGCTCCGTCGAGCCGGCCCGCGTCAAGTTCCATTTCAAGATTGGCCGGCGGCGCAAACGTCATGTGAATATCCGGCCGGGACTCGAGGCCTTCGATCAGAGGCAGGGCGTTCAAATAGGGAACGGCCCCGATCTTGAGCGGCGCGGTCATGCCGGCGCCAGCTCGGCTGCGGATTCGATCGGATTGTAGAGCGAATCGCGCCGGACCGGGGTCCGGCCGGCCTCGCGGATGATCCGGCGGAGACGGTCAGCCGGGATTTCCTGCGGAGAGGAGGCGCCGGCCATGTGCGTGATTTTTTCCTCGACAACGGTCCCGTCAAAATCATCGGCGCCGAAACTTTGCGCCACCTGGGCGAGTTTTTCGCCGAGCATGACCCAGTAGGCCTTGATGTGCGGCACATTATCCAGATGCAGGCGGGACAGGACCAGCATCTTGAGATCGCGGATGCCGGTGGTGTTTTGGCGGGTGGTTTCGAAATCGGTGTTTTCCGGATGAAAGGCCAGCGGGATGAAAGCCGTGAAGCCGCCGGTCTCGTCCTGAAGGTCTCGGATCCGTAGAATGTGATCGACGACTTCCTCAGGCCTCTCGATGTGGCCGTAGAGCATGGTCGACGTCGACTTGAGCCCCATCCGGTGCGCGGCGCGGTGAACGTCGAGCCACTCATCCGCCGTCGCCTTTTCCCGGCAGATCGCCCGCCGAACCCGCGGCGCGAAAATCTCGGCGCCGCCCCCGGGAAGACTCCCAAGCCCGGCTTCAATAAACTGTTCCAGCACAGACTCGACGGTCTGCCCGGTCGCCTGCGCGAAAAACAAAAGTTCGACGGCCGTGAACGCCTTCAGATGAACATCCGGCAGGGCCGCCTTGAGCCCCCGCACAAGATCGAGCGAATAGTCCAGATGCCGCGTCGGGTGCATCCCCCCAACCATGTGGATTTCGGTAAACGCCGAGCGGCGGTATGCCCGCACCGCATGTTCCACCGCGTGCGGCGGCTCCATAAAGTACGCGCCATCTTCGCCCTCATCCCGGCGAAACGCGCAGAACATGCACTTGTACACGCAGATGTTGGTGGGATTCAAATGAAAATTGACGACAAAATAACTGCGGTCCCCGTGCAGATTCTCGCGCACGCGGTTGGCCAGCTTCCCGTACCGGAGGAGATCAAAATTCGTGAGGATCTCCATCCCCTCCTCAAAGCCAAGCCGCTCCCCCCGCTCGACCTTGCTCTCAATTCGCTCAGCAGCAGTCCGATTCAGCATCTCCATAAGTGACAAATCCGATTCTAGTGTATGAAAGGGAAATCTGTCAAGGAATAGGATGTGGACTTTTTATAGAGATAATGCTAATGGTAACCGAAACGAGAGAACGGATTTAGGAAGGAGGTGTTTGCATTTGACCCTGAGTTTGGCACTTTACCAAAAATTATACCTGGTAAGATGGGCCACCGAGGCGATTCGGAAAGAATATCCAAATGATCAAATAAAAACGCCGGTACACTTGTCTCTGGGTGAGGAGGCGATCGCGGTCGGGGTATGTCACGCCATCGGTAAAAACGGCCTTTTTTACGGGACTTATAGGAATCACGGTCTTTACCTGTCTCTGACACTGGAAACGGACAAGTTTTTTGCTGAACTGTACGGCAAGCGAACTGGCGCATCAGGGGGTAAGGCAGGCTCAATGCATCTTACGGCGCCGGAATCTGGATTAATGGGAACCTCCGCCGTGGTGGGTACGACGATACCCATGGCCGTCGGCGCCGCTTTTGCGAATCGGGTGCGCCGGACTGACAAGGCCATCGTGGTTTTTTTTGGCGATGGCGCTCTGGACGAAGGTGTTTTCTGGGAAAGTTTTAATACCGCCTGCGTTTTGAAGCTTCCCATGATATTCATTTGCGAGGACAATGGGTTGGCTCCGCACACTCTAAAAGTGGACAGGCAGGGGTACCCCGCCATACACAAGGTGCTGGAGCGGTTTAACTGCCTGACTTTCAGAAATGAAACAACGGACGTTGAGGAGATCCACAGCCTGGCGCTTAAGGCCGGGCTTCTGGCGCGGGAACAGCAACTTCCGGTATTCCTGCATCTGCACTATTATCGTTACCTTGAGCATGTGGGTGTTAATGAAGACTTCGATCAGGGCTATAGAACGAGGGATGAATTTGAGAAATGGTACAAGGTTGATCCGATCAATCTGCAGAGGAAGCGTCTGGTTGAAATGAATCTTGAAAAGGAAGTTTCAGACGTGGAAAATCAAGTTCGGGAGCAGGTAGATCGAAGCATCGCATTGGCCAAGGCCGCTCCTTTCCCGGATAAGGCGGACTTGTTTAAAGGGGTCTGGTCTTGAGCGAATCAAAAGAATCCAGAACAATTACATTTCAGGAAGCGATCGCCGAAGCTTTGAACCAGGAAATGGCGCGGGATGAAAGCGTATTTGTCTATGGCCTTGATGTCGCGGACCATAAGGGGATATATGGAACCACGCTGGGCTTGGCGAAGAAGTTTGGCGGGACAAGATGCTTCAGCACGCCTCTTTCAGAAGAGGCCATGATGGGGTTTGGACTGGGCGCGGCCACCAACGGGTTGAGGCCCATCAATGTCCATATCCGGGTTGATTTTTTACTTCTTGCCATGAACCAGTTGATTAATATGGTGGCAACCCATCGGTATGGGTCAAACGGTAAAACGGCTGTTCCCCTGGTTATTCGCGCCGCGATTGGGCGGGGCTGGGGACAGGGGTATCAGCATTCCAAGACGCTCCAGTCCATTTTTGCCCACATCCCGGGCCTCAAGGTCGTCATGCCGACCACGCCTTACGACGTAAAAGGATTGCTGATCGCTTCCATCAGGGATAATAATCCGGTGATCTTTATAGAACATCGGTGGTTATATTTTCAAAAAGGAATTGTACCCGAAGAAAGCTATGAAGTCCCCCTGGGCAGTGGAAAGATTGCCAAGGAGGGCGCCGATATTACGGTGGTGGCAACTTCCTGGATGAACGTCGAAGCCTTAAAAGCGCAGGAGATTTTAAGCCGAAGGAATGTCAGTATAGAGATCGTGGATGTGAGAACGGTTGCTCCCCTGGATAAAGACGTGATCATCAAATCCGTCCTGAAGACGGGGCATTGCGTCGTCGCCGATTATGACTGGATCAATTGTGGGTTCAGTTCCGAGGTTGCCGCGATGGTATCGGAAGAATGTTTTGGCAGACTGAAATCCCCGGTAACCAGAATAGGCTTTGCGCCCACTCCCTGTCCCACGACGCGCGCGCTGGAGGATGAGTTTTACCCCGGCGCCGTGGATATCATAAGGGCGGTCGAAAAAAAACTGGGATTATCCGCCACAGACATTTCAGGGGACGATTTCTATAGTTATGAAAATAAATTCAGGGGGCCGTTCTAAGAGGAAACATTGATCACCGTCCACGAAACCACCCTGCCCGGAGTATTGAGAATCCAAAAAAAAATGCCGGCCAAAGACTCCAGAGGCATTTACGGCGAAATCTATCAAAAACGGGAATACTTTGAAAAGGGGATCAAGATAGATTTTGTCGAGCAGGACTTCTCTTTTTCCAGGAAAAATGTTCTGAGAGGTCTGCATGGAGATACTAAAACTTATAAAATGGTCTGCTGTCCCTATGGAGCATTCTTTCTGGCGGTGGTCAACTATAACCAGGATTCAAAGGACTTTGGAAAGTCCGAAACCTTCGTCGTAACAGCCGAGAACAGCCTGCAGATCCTGATTCCGCCGATGCATCTCAATGGCCATCTTGTTTTAAGCGATGAAGGGGCGATTTTTCACTATAATCAGTCCGAATATTATACGGGATCTGAAAATCAGTGGTCCGTCAGATGGAATGATCCGAGATTTAATATTCCCTGGCCGGTAGAAAATCCTGTTCTATCAAACCGTGATGGAGCTACCGGATCAGCCGCCTCTCGATCAGGCGGACCGACAGGATAAACAGAACCAGGATTGAGAGAATGGATTTCACGATATCCCCAAAAAACGCCGGGTCCATCCGGCCGTAGGCGAGGACTCTGGACATCCGGACCATCCAGGTCATGGGGAGGCTTTCGGCGAGCGCCACGGCCCAGCCGGACATGCCTTCGAGGGGAAAGAAAATGCCGGAAAAAAGAAACATGGGGCTGACCACCAGCGTGAAAAAGTAGGTGAAGAAATCATAATCCCGCGCCAGGCCCGTCGCCACCATCGCCAGGGATCCGAAGAGGGCGCCGCAGAGGAGAGCCAGAAGCGGCATGAAGATGAGCGTCGGGGAATCCAGGAGGCCGAGGAGGGCCAGCAGCGCGCTGACGAGCACCGCCGAGATCACGCCGCGGGTCGTGGCCCAGAGGATGTCGCCGGCGACGACTTCCGACAGATTCACCGGCGTTGAGATGATCGAGCGGTAGGTGTTTTGTTTCGTCATCCGCGTGAAACTCGCATAGGTGCACTCGAACGTCGCGTCGTACATGCTTGCCGTCAGGATCAGCCCCGGCGCGATGAAGCGGCTGTAGGACATCCCCTCGACTTCCTTGATAAGGCGTTCCATTCCGTACCCGAGCAAAAACAAATAGAGCAGGGGTTCGCCGACCGTGCCGACGAACGACCCGAGCCAGTATTTCGTCCACACGACGGCGTTTCTCCGCCAGACCCGCGCCACGTACCGCGCGTCAATCACGAAGGCCCCTCCCGACGATTTTCAGAAAGACATCCTCCAGGTTGGCCGGGCGGCTGGCGAACGCAACGCCCGTTTCAGACAGTTTCCGGAGAACGTCCGGCGTTTGGTCTCTTGGAAAAAGATAGACAATGTCCTCGAACTCGTGGGTCTCGATGCCCGCTTCCGAAAACGGCCGCGCGGCGCCCGGCGGCGGCGCGTGAAGCTCCACGACGCTCGCGCCGACGTGGCGGTCGATCAGTTCCCGCGGAGTCGACTCAACCGACATCCGGCCGTGGTCCATGATCGCCAGGCGGTCGCAGAGCATCTGGGCCTCATCCATGTAGTGCGTGGTCAGAAGCATCGTCACCCCGCGCCGTTTCAGTTCGCGGAGACGGCTCCAGACCAGATGCCGCGCCTGCGGGTCAAGGCCGGTGGTCGGCTCGTCGAGGATCAGGAGTTTCGGTTGATTGATGAGGGCGCGGCCGATGAGCAGGCGCCGGCGCATGCCGCCCGAAAGTTCCGGGACTTTCTTTTTCCGGTGGTCCGCAAGTTCCACGAACCGCAGAAGCTCGTCCGCGCGGCGCCGGACCTCGCCCGACTCGATGCCGAAATAATGCCCGTACACCCACAGATTCTCCTCGACGCTGAGGTCCGGGTCGAGACAATCATCCTGCGGGACAATCCCCGCAAGGGCCTTGATCCGGCGAAGCTCTGTCCGAACGTCCAGCCCTCCGATCAGCGCGCGCCCGGCGTCGGGCCGAACGAGCCCATAAAGACAACTGATCGTCGTCGACTTCCCGGCGCCGTTCGGCCCCAGAAGTCCGTACGTCTCGGCCGGCGAGATCGTGAACGACAGACCGCGCACCGCCGGAACGCCGTCATAGGATTTGGAAAGACCGTCCACCGCCAAATACGGTTCCATCGCGACGCCGACCGTAACTTTGCTGCCGCGGACACGCAACGCCGTATCATCTGGAAAGTGGACGGGCGAAGGGCCGAGGACGACACGGAACTTCCGCATAGGGAGTGTCTCAAGCCGTGGACTTCCCAAAAATGGATTTTTATGGAAGTATTTCCGAACCATGATGGAAAGATCCATGACAGCTCGAGCCTATAACGTCATTGGGATTGGACATGCAGAGCGGGGCGATTACCCGCGCGCATTTGATTTCTACCGCAAGGCATTCGACATCCAATTGAAGGAACTCGGTCCCGAACATGCCGATGTTGCGGCAACATTAAACAATCTGGGTCTTAATTACGCGCGCACGGGCGATTACAAAAATGCCGTGAAGTCCTTCGATAAGGCGCTGGATATTATAACGAATGAACCGTATGAGCGGCATAAATCAGAACTTTCAAGGTTGTACAACAACTCCGGCGTGACATACTTGTATTTAGGTCGATATGCCGAGGCGCTCAGATATTTGATGAAATCGTTACACACGGGGATAGGCGAGGGCACCGACGATCGTCTCGAAACGTACCGAAGCTACTGCACCATCGGCACATTACTGATGTACACAGCCAATTATGACAAGGCAATCGAGTATCACGGTCATGCACGCAAAATCGCAGAACAACAGTTCGGTGAGCGATCCGCCGAATCAGCGGCGGCGCTTAATAACCTCGGTGACGTCCACCGTGTGAAGGCCGACTATCAGAAGGCGACAGATTATCTCAACGATGCGCTTTCCATCCGAATCCACGTTTATGGAATGGAGCATCCTGCGTGCGCCGACACGTATGACAGTATCGGCGAGATTCACCGCGCCAAGGCGGAGTACGGGCCGGCGTTGGATTTTTGCGTCAAGGCTCGCGATATCCGAATGAAAATTCTTGGCGGCAGGCACATGGACACGGTTAGGTCGTTGTGTTCTGTTGCGGGTATTCTCTACGAGAAGGGTGAATATTCCGAGGCGGAGGATATCATCAGTGAGGCGATGGCTGTTCAGATAAAGACCGACAATCCGCGGCATTATCTCACAGCCCAAATTTACAGCCACATGGGAATGCTCTCCACAGAGAAACACGACATCGCGCGGGCACTGGAATGCCACGAGAAATCGCTCGAGATTTTCCGGGAAATATTCGGAAATATCCATCCGGATGTGGCCGTGGCTCTCAACAATGTCGGTTTGGTTTATTCCAACAGGGAGGATTATTCCAAGGCTCTTACCTACTATGAGGAGGCGATCGGCATCCACATCATATCCATGGGCGAGGACCATCCCGATACAGCAACGATCTACAACAATATGGGGGTGGCTTATGAAGGCCGGCGTGAATACCCCCGCGCGGTCGATTACTACAACAAAGCACTTTCTATAAGGACAAGGCTTTTCGGCCATCAACACCCAGCAATAGCTCGCTCGTGCCGAAATTTAGGTCAGATCCATTCTGTGATGGGAGACGACGCGCGGGCCGCGATGCTTTACGGCGAAGCCCTTGACATAATGTTGAAGATCCATGGCGAACAACACCCATATGTCGCCCACCTCTATCGATGCATGGCGTGGATATACAGCAGGCAGGGAAACCCGGAGAGGGGGATCGACTTGATGAAAAAAGCTGTGGGCATCCAACAGAAATTTTACGGGGACAATCATATCAATATCGCCACAGGATATTGTCACATTGGAATCATGCACGCTGACAAGGGCGATACTGAGCAGGCCATCGATTTCTACACGAAGACGCTCACGGTCCTGGAACAACTCACTTCTGACGAAGAAGCCAACATCGCGTTTACATATGAATCACTCGGAAACGCGTTCAGTAAAATCGGCAATATTTCCATGGCCAGAAATTACTACGAAAGGGCGTATGAATTTTACGAGAGGTGTTCCGACAGCTCCAACATCGAGAAAATTCAGAGGCTCTTGGAGGATCTGGAATAGGCGGCAGGGTTCACATGTGACGCCCATGGCCTTGTGCGGCCGCGGAAACGAAATGACTTCTTGGCGCCGCCAAGAGTGATGCAACGATTTCGATTGGCTAACTGGGTGCTGAAAAACCCCCTCCTTAGCCGCAGAGGTCACGGAGAAGATAAATTCTGTTTTTGTAAGTTCCTGATTTACGACGATATTTTTTTACTTCTCCGTGACCTCTGCGGCCAATTTGACTTTTTCATCAGCCTGCTAACTGGAGGGATACATTGGAAGCGTGCCTTTCCGTAGAGGGCATCGTGCAGTGGTGATAGGATCGCCGCTGTCCTTCCGTTACATCGCTCCGCGGGCGCACCGTTTGGCGAAACGAGGGGAGGTGAAGCTGGTGACTTGGAATGAAGATCGGGAAATCACGGTCGAAGAAGTTCAAGGCCTCGCCGGGCGCCTGGGGATTCCGCACTTTCAGCGGGGGCTGGTCTGGGGACCGGACTCCATCGCCGCCCTTCTGGAGTCCCTCTTTCACGGGACTCCCTGTGGGAGCTTCGTGTTCTGGAAGTGCGACCAGAAGTCCGAGAACGGGCCGCCGCTTGTCGATGGTGCGTCGAAGGACATCTCCTACTTCGTCGTGGATGGTCAGCAACGCATCCGCAGCCTCTACAGCATCGGCAACGACGAGGCGATCTGGGAGTCGGACAACGCGGAGGACGCGAGCGATCCCGATCAGCCGGAGAGCAAGGGGCGCAAGAAGGTCTGGTGCGTGAACCTGACCCGAATCGAGGGGTTCAGCAAGCTCCTGCGGGCACACGGGAAGGAATACTCCATGTTCCTGTTCGCCGTCGATCCCACGCGGGCGGACAAGCGTTCCCCGATCCGCACTAACATCCTGCCCATTCAGCTCTTCGAGGAACACGCGACCTGGGAGTCCCTCAGGGACTACCACAAGTGCATCGTACACGGGGATGGCCTCTCCCCAGCCGACTCGGACTTCGCGGATCTCTACGCGACGCTTCGCGCACGGATTCTCGCCGTGCGTCAGAAGAAATTCTTCGTCTCGATCATCGAGACGAACGATGTCTCGGATGTGGTCGCGCTCTACAACCGCATTAACTCGGGCGGGAAGCGGGTCGAGACAGAGGAGCGGGCATTCGCGAAGCTGGTCGCGTTGCAGCCCTCCACCTGGCCGGAGCTCGCCGACGTATTCGCCGCAGTCCATAGGCGGGAAGGGCCCGAGTCGGCCGCCGTGGCAATCCAGCGAGACGACGTTCTGAGGCGCGGGCAGGAGCGCAGCTTCGGCTTCAAGCTGTTCATTCGAGTCTTCCTCCAGGTGTGCCACCACCACTTCGGCTACTCCTTGGGCAAGAGTTCCTTCTCCTTCGATATCGCGAAGAAGGAGAGCTTCCTCCGCCGGCTTCGCGATCTCACCGACGCCCAAGCAAGGTCGCTTTGGGATGAGACGAAGGAAGTGCTCGTGCTGGTGTGCGAGTTGCTCCGCTCGCCCCTATGCTGCGACGACTTCCGCTTCCTGCCCGACACCCAGAACCTGACGCCTGTCTTCCAACTTCTCATTTCCTACCCCACTCTTCGGGAGCAGAAGTTCCACCCGATCCTGGCCTCGCTGTGCCTGCGCTTGTTTCTCGCGCAGATCGACGCGAAGACGCTTGCCCGAGCGGTGTATGACGCTGCTGATCCGGACAAAAATGCGTTCGATGTGATTCCGCCGCTGATCCAGGCCGCCGATGCGCGACTTGCGAAGGACCTGGCACGAAGCATCGAGGCAGCCTCCTCGATTCAAGATCGCTACGTCCTGCTTCTCTACTGGCTCGTGCGGCGCAACAACGCGCGGGATTTCTCCTACACGAACGTGCCCGAGTCCCGGCGGCCGGCGCATGCGGAGGTGCGCATCGACGCGAACGCCAAGCCCGAGAAGCAGCACATGGTGCCCTTCTCGCGGCTGGTCAAAGTGCTGAACGACGATGACGCGCAGCGCGGAGGCACGCATCCCTTCAACAACATCGGCAACCTGACCTACATCTCCAAGGAGTTGAACAGCTACGAGACCGGTCTCGGCGACGTGATGGCCCCGCTCACTGGCGAGTCGGAAGCGAACCGGAAGGCTCATTTCCTTTGGGAGGACCCCGCTGCCTCGGTGAGCGACAAGGCGTACAAGGAGTTGCTCGCCCTCTTGGGCGACGGTGCGCCAGAGCCCAATGAGGCCGAAGTCTCCGCTACATTTGATCGCTTCTGCAAGGATCGGCGGGAGCGAATCCACGGCGGCTTTCGAGCCTGGCTCGAAGACCTGGATCGTGCCGCCTGCGCCGCCCATGCCTTGAAGGACTTTTCGCACCTCGGCGAGTTGGCGAAGGCAAAGGACAGAGTTGAACCTCAGCGGCCGCAGTTCGTCGACGAGCTGCGACTTCCCGCAAGCCACCTGATTCGCGGATTCGACCTGGACGATGACGTGGAGTCGATCCTGATTCGGCTCGCAAGCAGGAGCCGCAGCGGTTTCAAGTTCAAAGCAGGAGGCCTGAGAATTCAACTCACAAAGGGGAAATCCGTCTGCCTCCAAGTCTCTACTGATCGACTCGTGCTCGAACTGGACGGCCGGATCGCGCCGGATCACCGCGCCTTCATCGTGAGATTCCTGGGAGTCGAATCACTGGAGGTCCCCCTGGTCCACGCGGGAAGTGTTCAGCTCGCGACGATTGAGAAGCTTCCCGCGCTGGCCGATGAGCTGGCCCGCATCGAGGACCAGATTCGAGCCGGAATCGAGGCGAGAAGGGGCGGGAGGGCGGAACGCTCGGCGGGATCGGTTGACAAGAACAAGACTTGGACCGAGGCTCAGTTCCTCGCCGCAGTCGAGGCGAAGCAGGGTCAGGGTGGGGCCACGCGGAAGCTCGTCGATAGACTGATCCTGTTTGGGCGCGAGTTCGATCCGGGCGTCGACCCGTTCCGATCGCGCTCCAAAGAAGGAAGCGCGATCTTCAACATCGGTGAGATCGGCCTGTTCACTCTGTATCCCAAGGACCTCTACATCCGAGTTCTCCGAAACCTGAAGAGACATGGGGCGCCGGAGACCGCCGCCGAGTGGGAGGAGGTCATCAATCGGCTGAACGCTTGCGGCCTCGGAGTCTTCAGCAACAAGGACTTGGGACACGCTCGCGTTGTCGAGAAACGTCTGGCGGGGATGACAGACGACGACCTCGATCGGTTCATGAGGTTCGTGTCGTGGTTTGTCGACGGCGCTCGTAGCAGGGTCGCGCGAAGTTCGGTCGACTGAGCCCACTCGCTACAACGTCTGAGTCGGCACAGGATCAGACTTTGAATCTTTGAATCTTTCAAAAAGTCTGATCCCCGGGTGGATCCGGGTGATCCCGGGTATGGGGCGGTCTCCCGGATGGTCAGGCGGCGGTCGGTTGGAGTGAAAGAATCTTTCGTGTAACGGACCTGGGGAAGTCGACAAAGACAAAGAAGGATTTGTGATAAAGGTAATCCTCACCGCTTTCGTCCACGATCCGGACCAGATTGTCCTTCACGGCCGCCTCATCCGGGATAACCCGATAAACCTTGCCCGGGATGAGCGAGGCTCTGTAATCGGTGTTATCGATGCAGAGTGCGAACGGTTTCGTTGACTGTTTCATGTCTCCTCCAAATAGCATTTGATCTTGAGGTCCCTGCGGCCGATGCCGTGCGCTTCGTACCAGTGCAGTTCCACCACTCGAAAAACACCGTTCGGTATGCGAATGGTTGCAACGCCTTTTAACTTGCGCCATCGGCCCCGGCCGTATGCCTTGTTGAGATGCCGGCGAAGGCGAACTCCCGAACCAGATGCGACGACTTCAATATTGGCGATCCGACCGACCACCTCAAAATTTTTCACGCATCACCTGCAACGATCCTATTAGATCCTATTGGAACCATCTGGTTGTTCACGTAGAATCTATCGCACATTGGCTTTTGTGTCAAACTGTCGGGCCGCGCAACGCGGGCAGCAACGCCGGTTGAACCAGCCGCGCTTGCTGTGTTAAAAGGGCCGCATGGCGAAAGACAGTTCCTTCGACGTTGTTTCGACCGTTGATCTGCAGGAAGTCGACAACGCGGTTGACCAGGTGTGCCGGGAGGTCGCGAACCGGTTTGACTTCAAGGGCGTCCGCGCGGAGGTGACGCGGGACAAGGAGAAACTTCTGCTCGTCGGCCAGGACAAAAACCGGCTGGCGGCGCTGACGGAAGTCCTCAAACAAAAGCTGATCCGCCGGAACGTGCCGCTCGCCAATCTCACGTTCGGCGAACCCGTCGAGGCGGCGAGCGGGGAGGCCCGACTGGAGGTCGAGATCGGGATGGGCCTTCCGGAGGAGACGGCGAAGGCGATCACGAAATACATCAAGGACCAGAAACTGAAAGTCCACGCGCAGATCCAAGGGGACCTCGTCCGGGTCAGCGCCAAGAGCAAGGACGACCTGCAGGCGGTGATTGCGAAACTCAAATCCAACGACTTCGGCCGGGTCCTGCAGTTTGTCAACTACCGTTGAGAATTTATAGCGGATTCCGCAACCGCCTCTGGAAATACCGGAACTGGATCGGCGGCCTTTTCTTCGCCGGCATCGGGATCAGCCTCGGCATTTTCGCGGCCCTGGTTTACGACCTGCCCGACATATCTCCCCTTGAGGACTACACGGACCCCAAGTGGGAACTGCCCACCAAGCTTTACGACGCCCAGGGAGCAATGTTCGCCGAGTTTTTTCAGGAAAAACGGGAAATCGTCCAGCTCAAGGACCTGCCTGACCCTCTGATCAAGGCGTTTCTCGCGTCGGAGGACCGCCGGTTTTACGAACACCGCGGAGTCGACTTCATCGGGATTCTCCGGGCGATGGTGAAAAACGTCCGATCGGGGCGCGTGGTCGAGGGCGGCAGTACGATCACTCAACAGCTGGCGAAAGTTTTGTTTCTCACGCGCGAGCGGGAAATCTCCCGGAAAATCCGGGAGGCGCTGCTGGCGGTCCGGATCGAGCGCCGGTTTTCGAAACCCGAGATACTCGAACGATACCTCAACACCATCTATCTCGGAGAGGGCGCCTACGGCGTGGAAGCCGCCGCGCGGATTTATTTCCAGAAGCACGCAACGGACCTTCTCCTCGGCGAGGCCGCTATGATCGCGGCCCTGCCGAAAGCTCCTGTGAATTTTAATCCCTACCGCCACCCCCAGGCGGCGCGCCTCCGGCAGGAATACGTGCTCAAGGCCATGGCCCGGGAGGCGTTCATCTCGGATACCGAGGTCGATCCGGCCATCGAGGATTTCTGGCAGAGATTCAGTTCCTACCAGCTCACCATCCAGGAACGACGGGGGCAGATGCGGGCCGTGCGCGCGCCGTTTTTCGCGGAGGTCATCCGGCAGTACCTCGCGAAACGGTACGGATTCGACGCGGTCTACAAGGGGGGACTGGAAGTCCGCACGACTCTCGACCTTCGGATGCAGGAACAGGCGGAACAGATCCTCCAGAATCATCTGGCGCACTGGGACGAGGTCAAAGCCAAGGAACGCGCGGCCCGTGGACGCGAACCGCGGCCGCCCCTGCAGGGCGCGCTCGTGGCCATCGACGTCAAGACCGGCGACGTCAAGGCTCTCGTCGGCGGAAACGAGTGGAGCGTGCTGAACCAATACAACCGGGCCACCCAGTCCCTCCGCCAGCCGGGATCGGCCTTCAAGCCTTTCGTCTACATCGCCGCCCTCGAAAACGGCCTGACCCAGTCCGACAAAGTCCTCGACGCGCCGGCCATCTACCAGCACACGCGCCCAGGGGAATACTGGACGCCGGCGAATTATGACAACGAATATTACGGCGAAGTCACCCTGCGGATGGCCCTCATGAAGTCGATGAACGTCGCCACCGTCAAGCTCATGGAGAAAATCGGCGCGCGGCGGGTCATCGACGTCGCCCGAAGGTTCGGATTCACTTCCAAACTGGAACCGTTCTGGGCCCTCGCCCTCGGCTCCTACGAAGTGAATCTCCTGGAACTGACCGCCGCCTACGCCGCGATGGCCAACGGCGGCATCCGGCACGAAACCCTCACCGAGAACGCCATGGTCCGGCAGGTCATCGACCGCGAAGGGGCGCTGCTGGAGGAAGGCGTGCCCATCGAGAGCGAAGCGGCATCGCCGACCATCGCGTACCTCATCACCAACATGCTCACCGCGGCGGTCCAGGAAGGCACCGGGTACCACGTCGGAAAACATTTTGGACGGCCGGCCGCGGGGAAAACCGGCACGACGAACGATTTCAAGGACGCGTGGTTTATCGGGTACACGCCGGAAATCGCGTGCGGCGTATGGGTCGGCTACGACGACCACGCGCTCAGCATCGGCGCCCGCATGAGCGGCGGCGTCGTGGTCGCGCCGATCTGGACGGAATTCATGCAGGCCGCGCTGGTGACCGCCGCGCCCCGGGATTTCCCCGTCCCGCCCGACGTCCAGTTTTTTTCCGTCTGCACCCAGACCGGCGAACTGGCCACCGAATTCTGCCCCAAACCGAGATCCGCCGCCTTCCAAGTCGGCACCGAACCGACACTCTTCTGCACTCAACACCGGTCCGCGCAATGACTTTGACATCCCGGAACGGATGTCATAGACTTGGGCGTGGGAGGTGAAGGGTCATGCCGGAACAGGTCAACGCGGTTGAGAATCGAAATGCACAACCAACAGAGTACCAGCCGACGCAGTCTGCGCCCCCGGAGACTCCCGACCCGAACGCCTTCACGCAGTCGCAAAACGACCTGAACCGGTCCCTCGGACTGGGCCGGGTCGTGGACGAAGTCGTCTAAATCCCCAAAAGGAGAAAATTGATGAAACCGTTTGTCTCTTTCTGTGTGGTCTGTATCGGTCTATTCCTGAGCCTTGCGCTCCCCGGCTCTCCGGCCCTTGCCGACACCTACGTCATCGACGCGGCCCATTCGAGCGTGACGTTCAAGGTCCGGCACATGATGGTCAGCAAGGTCCGCGGATCCTTTGACCGTTTCGAAGGCTGGTTCACGTACGACCCGGAAGCCGTTCCCGCCACCTGGCGGTCGGCGGCCGTGATTGACGCCGCGTCGATCAACACCGCCAACGAGCGGCGGGACGCGCACCTGAGATCTCCGGACTTTTTCGAAGTCGACACATACCCGACGCTGAAATTCGCCGGGACCGGCGTTGAGAAATCCGAAGACGGTGCGATGGCGCTGGTCGGAGACCTCACCCTGCACGGCGTCACGAAGCCCGTGCGTCTCGATCTCGAACTGGGCGGCACAGTCGTTGATCCCGGCGGCAAGACCCGCGCCGGATTCACGGCGGCCGGCGAAATCAACCGGAAGGATTTCGGCATCGTCTGGAGCAAGTCCATCGAAACGGGCGGATTGGTCGTCGGTGAAGAGGTGGAAATCCAGATCGAGGTTGAAGGCATCCGGGAGTAGTCCGCCGTTTTTGATCCGTCTTCGTTACTATTCAGCCCTCGGCGTCATTCCCGCCCCGGATCCGTCAATCCCGCGAAAGCGGGAATCCAGTCCGCTTGGCGATGGTCTGGATGCCTGCCAGAGTTTACCCCGTGCTGGATTCCCGCTTTCGCGGGAATGACGAACATGGACCGGGCATGACGACCTGAACAGTTATCCATCCCCATTGCCCTGGCAAATCGCAGCATTGATCTGCGCGGCAGGATTCGCGCTGAAAGGATTCGCCGTCAAGGCCGCCTGCCGGCACGGCGCCGGAGGGTACGGGCGCATGGACGTGTCCGTACCCGGAGGCGGGAATTCGGAATTACAGGGACGTAATTCCGCCGCCGGAGGGTACGAGGTGATGGCGTGGTCGACCCTCGTGTCGGTGACGGGCCTGGCCCTTGCGAGACTGTTGGATCCAAACCCCGCAGTCATCTCCGACCCACGGCCGTTGACCGGATTGCTTTTCTTCTGCCTGATCGGCGGCTCCGCCGCGAACCTCTGTTATTTCAAGGCCCTTCAGCTGGCGCCGCTTTCCGTCGCCATGCCCGTACTCTCGCTCTCACCCGTCTTCATGACGCTCACGTCTTGGTGGATGCTCGGCGAGCGCGCGACCGCTGCGGGCTTGGCAGGAATTTTCGTTATCTTGGCGGGGACTTGCCTGATCTATCTCGGCAACCGCGAACCCCCGGAATCCGGTACATCCTCCAAACTCGGATTTGTGTTCGCCCTCGCCACCAGCGCCATCTGGAGCGTGACATCCAATCTGGACAAGCAGGCGGTCCGGCTGGCCGACCCGATCCTCTATCCCCTGCTTCTTCAGACATTATTCCTGCCGGTTTTCTTTTACGTCGCGCGCCGTACAAGTCCCGGCGGCAAACTTCGGCTCAGCCTCCCGTCCCCCGCGTGGCCGTGGATCATCGCAGCCGGCCTCTGCGAAGTTGTCCTGATCGTCGCCCAGATGACGGCAATTCTCCAGACCCACGTCGCCTACGTCATCGCCGTCAAACGCGCCGGCGCCGTCCTCGCCGTGATCCTCGGCTGGAAAGTCCTGGGCGAAACAAACATCTCGCGGCGCCTCACCGGCGCGCTACTCATCGCCTCCGGCGTGGCGGTACTGCTGCTGTAAAGTTATACTCAGCGCTCGATGTCGGCCCTTAAGGAATTTAACGGTCTCAAGGCCTATTTGCCCCAGCATCTGGTCCGCGACCCGGCAGGTGGGGCCGGGGTTCTGCGTGGGGCGTTTTTGTTTGCCGATATTTCCGGGTTTACCGCGCTGTCCGAAAAGTTTTCGGTGTTGGGCGCCGAGGGCGCCGAGCGAATCGCGCGGGAGATCAGCGGGTGTTTTGAGCCGCTCCTGGAGATCATCGACCGCGAGGCCGGGAGTGTTCTGCGGTTCGGCGGCGACGCGCTTCTTGTTTATTTTGCCGAATCCGGCGGCGCGGCGCGGCGGGCGCGGGCGGCGGCCGAAGAAATGCTCCGTCACGTAAAATCCATGAAAGCAGTTCAGGCGCCTTCGGGATCGGTCCGGCTGGGGATCAAAGTCGCGCTTCATGCCGGATCCGTTCTCGGTTCGACGGTGGATTTGGGCGGCGGCCGGAAAGAATACGTCACACTCGGAAGCGGCCTGAACGAACTGGCCCGGCTTGAGTCAACCGCCGCGCGCGGGGAGATTGTGTCTTCCGGCATTTTTGACAAATGCATGGCGGAGCACACTGCGGGCGGGGAGCCGCGTTCGAGGAACAGCCGAGCTCGCGCTGTTTCAGCCGACCGCGTCCGATGGATGGCGGGGTTTCTGCCGGAAGCCGTCGCCGCCCGGCAGGCCATTCTGGGCGCGAGGACGGAATGGATGGCCGAAATGCGCCGGATCACGGTGCTTTTTCTCAACGTCGAAGGACTCGGCCCTCTCGCCGACCGCGCGGTCCGGGGCGCCGGCGCGGGGGAAACGCCGGACGCCCGGATTTGCGCCCGGATCGAATCGTATTTCTCCGGTGTCCGAGCGGCCGCGGCCCGGCACGGCGGATTTTTTTTCGCGTCCGATCTCTACGACCACGGCGACAAGATCATCCTCGTGTTCGGCGCGCCGGTCAGTTACGAACGCGACGAGGAGCGGGCCATTGACGCGGCCCGGGAAATTCTGCGCCTGCCTGCCGCGGTGGGTCTTCGGCTCAGACAGCGGATTGGCGTCAATACCGGGCAGGCCTTTTGCGGGCTGGTCGGCGGACCGCGCCGCCGCGTCTATACGATCATGGGCGACACGGTAAACACCGCCGCCCGGTGCATGTCAGCCGCCGGATGGTCGGACCTCTACGTCCACGAAACCACGTTCGCCCTAACCCGCGGGAGGTTCGAGGGGCCACGCCGAACCTTCGCCGCGAAAGGCAAATCCGAGCCGGTGCCGGTCCGGGTCGTCCGCCGCGAGCAGGCGTCACTCTCGGTGGGGTCGGCGACGCAACTGATCGGGCGGGACGCGGAACGCCGGGAAATCGAAATGAATTTTTCGGCCGGGAAAGGGTTTCTCCTGCATCTCTTCGGCGAAGCCGGCGTCGGCAAAAGCACCCTCCTGAGGTTCGCCGTGGACCGTTGGATTTCCGAGGGAGGCCGGGCGGTCACGGCGGACTGCCTGCCGTTCGGCGCGACGGCCCCGTTTTTCCCGTGGCGGCGCGCGCTCTGGAACTACTTCCGCCTGGGCGCCGATCCCGCGCCGGCCGAAATCCTCCGGTCGCTCAAGACCGCGCCGGCGAAAGACATTTCCTTTCTGACCGAAATCATGGGATTGAACGCCGGCCCCCGGCCGCCCCGGCTTGAACCCGGCGAAGCGATGCGGCGCCGGAAGGAAGTCCTGCGCCGGATTCTTGATTCCGACCGGCGCGTCCTCTGGGTCTTCGAGGACATTCACTGGATGGATGCCAATTCCGCGGATGTATTCCGGGAAATTACGGCCGGAAAAATGAACGAGACAGCGCACCCTCCGTCAAACGGCACATCCTGTGCCGCTTCGGGTACGCCGCCATCCGTGGCGGCGCACGTGATCCTGACCGGCCGATCGGAACAATTCCCGGGCGATCAGATTCCGCGTCTTCATCTGAAACCTTTCGACATCCGGGAAACGGAAACCCTCGCAGGCCTGCTTCTCGGAACCGGCGTCGTGAAGGAATCGGCGCTGAAAGACATTCACGCGAGGACCGGCGGCAATCCCTTCTACCTGACGGAAATTTTTCGCCTCATCCGGGAGCGCGGCGCGGACACAGTCCTGCCCGATTCGATCGGAGCGCTTCTGCACAGCCGCGTCGACGCCGTGCCGGAAATCCACCGGCAGGTTCTCCGCGCCGCGGCGGTTTTCGGAAAAGTTTTCTGGCTGGACCTTCTGGCGGCGGTTTCCCCGATACGCCTGCCGATGGCGCGGATTCGGGAAGTTCTCGGGCATCTGGAGACCGGCGGATTTGTGCATCCGCTCGATCAGAGCCGGTTCGAGTTTCGGCACGCCCTCACTCAGGAGGCGATCTACGAAGCCCTCCCGGCGGGGCTTCGCCGGAACCTGCACTGCGGCATCGCCGAACGACTGGAACGGCGGAAGCAACCGAACATCGACCTCCTCGCGTTCCACTACGATCGCGCCGGCGTGGCCGATAAGGCCGTCGTCCATCTGGACGCGGCCGGACGGCGCGCCGAAGCGGTTTACGCCAACGCCGACGCCATCGCCTATTATTCCCGCGCGCTGTTTTGGGCGCAGAAAACGGGCCCGGACCGGACGCGGGCGGATCTTCATGCCCGGCGCGCCGAGATGCGAAAAAACGTCGGCCAGTTTGTGCAGGCGCGGGCCGACTACATCGCCGCCGAACGGTTCCATCTCAAAACCGGCGACCGGGTCGGCGCCGCCCGCGCGAGGGATTCGGTGGGAATCTGTCTTCAGCGGGAAGGCCGGCATGCAGAGGCGCGGCGGCATTCCGAGACCGCCCTTCGGCGGCTTCGCGGCATTCGCGCCGACGCCGCTGTCGCCAAATGTCTCAACAGTCTCACCGTCGCGCACTGGTACACGGGCGCCTACCGGCAGGCAATCTCCTGCGGCGAGGAATCGATCCGGATCCGGAGGCGCCTGAAGGACCCCCTGAACGTGGCGCGCGGGCTTTTCAGTCTCGGAAATTCATACGCCGTCATCTGCGATTTCCCGAAGGCCATGGCGGCCTTTACGGAACTTCGCCGCATTTCAAAACAAATCCGCGACATCAGCGGCGTCGCCTACGCCCTCGACGGCCTGGGCAAATGCCACCGGCAACGGGGAGAATTCGGCGACGCGATCCGCCTGCACCGGGAATCCTTCCGGATCCGCGAAAAAATCGGAAACCGCCGCTCGATCGTCTATTCCTGTCTCAACGAGGCGGCGGTTTACCTCAGCATGCGACTCCACGGCCGGGCGATCCCGTGCCTAGACCGGGCGGCCGAATATCTCAAGGAGACCGACGAAGAAAATCTGGTCGGCGAACTGTGGCGCTACCGGGGCCTGGCTGCGCTCGGGATGAACCATTTCTACCGGGCCGTCTTCTACCTCGAACGGGCCCGGCGCATCGCTGAAGTCACGGGCTTTCTGGAATCCGAAGTGAAGGCCCTGGCGCCGCTGGCCAGCGTGACCGGCGCCGTCGGCGACAGCCTTCGGGCCGCCGGCATCTGCGACCGTCTGGCCGAGCGCGCGCGGGCCGCGCAGATTCTGGATTACGCGGCGTGGTCGGACATCATCGCGGGGGACATCGCGGTCCGGCAAAATGACTACCGAACAGCCGAAGAAAGCTGGCGATCCGCCCTGGCCATCGCCGAACCCCGCGGCCTCCGGCCGATCCTGCTGGACATCTCCGAACGCTGGAGAAACCGCCTGCCGGGCCGGCCCGCTCCAGATCCGATCCGCAACCCGGAATCCTTGGTGGAAAAAATGTCCGAAACCCTGGACCCCTTCGACCGCCAGGCCTTCGAATCCCGCTGGCGGGTGCTGTTGGGTTGACCGAGAGAATAACCCCATGACTTCCAGCGGAAACAAGAACCCATGAATGTGAATATGGACCGATATGAATCGCGGGCCGAACCCGAGCGGATCGCGGGAAGAACTGAACAACGCGGTTCAAAGATGGGCCTGCCGTCATATGGTGGCTTCTTATTCGGGATTCCCTTCGTCGCGGCCGGCACGGGGGTTGCCTTGATCGGGATGCGCGTGATTCGCGTGAATCCAAATTCTGTCCACGCACCGTATTGGGTGCTTACCGCGTTTGGCATCGTTTTTGTGCTGGGGGGACTGGCGGTTTGGAGCATGGCATGGCGCCAGTTTCGTGAGAATCGCCGCCGACAGGAAATACGGCGCGGCGGCGTACACGAGAAGATTTTATCTGACTATGACTGGCAGACACGCGGGTTCGCGGTTCCCCGCTGGTCCAAGTTCGTCAAATCGCTGCTGACCGCTCTCTTTCTTACGCTCTTTTTTTCCATCTTCAATTTCCTGGCGTTTGGCGCGGATGGCCCGTGGCTCGTCAAGTGTGTCGTGATCGTCTTTGATCTGATTACGGCCGCTGTTTGGTGGGAGACCTCTGTCATTCTGGGCAGAACGTTGAAATTCGGAGGTTCACGTCTGGACTTCACCGATTTTCCTTATCGCATGGACAGACCCGTGACGCTCCGATGGTATCCGGCCAATGGAATCGACCGGGCACGCAAAGGCCAATTCACATTGCGATGCGTTAAAGAGTGGTATGAATCCCATGGACATGGGAAGCATCATTCCACGCACCTTGTGCACGAACAGATATGGTGTGGGATCTGGCGCCTAGATAATCCCAAAGTCTTTCAACCCGGGATGCCGATTGAAATCAGTTATGAACCGCCGGCAGATCTTCCATCCACGCAGTTAAGCGCGGATAAGCCCGTCTTCTGGGAAATGGACATACAACTTGATTTGCCGGGTCTGGATTTTGAAGAGGTCTACCTGGTTCCGATCTATCAAACTGATTGATCCGCCACCACCGTGGTGGAATGGTGGAATGGGGCCGGGTCTTGACATTATTGAAATGTCAATACTGTCAATACCCGGCCCCAGTCCCAGGCCAATCACATTGCGCCGCCGGCCGGGCCGGCTAGCGCGACAGACCGAATTTTCTGGAGAGGCGGGACCGGACAGCGGGTTCGTAGTCGTAGAAGGCCCAGATTGATTTTCGGGCGCGGGAGCGGAGTTTCCAGACCGCGAGGACCAAGTCGTCTTGCATCATCAGCGCGGCGCTTTCACCTTCGGCGAATTTCCCGCCGCCCTCCAGTTCGCATCCGCTCAGGGAGATTTCTGTGATGAGGCCCTCGTGAATGCCAGGCGCGCCGCCCGGCGTGCAGGAGATCATCCGGGCCGGAGTACGGCAGCGTTTGCGCCGGCCGTGCCGCATCGGCCGGATGGTCCAAGTTTCAGGAGGATCTATCCGCCAGAAATTACCGGAAAGAACCCGGACGGCGAGGGATTCCGCCGGACGGGCGACGTCGGCGCCCAGTTCCAGGTCCACCTGAACTCTGTCCGGAACGATCTTGGTCCGCGGCGCGCGCACGACCAGGCCATCGCCTGAAATGTCCGTCACCGGCAGGCGCCACCGCCTCATCCCCGGATCGCGGAGGACCGCGTGGCGAATCCGCGCGCGGATGAGTTGTGAGTGCCGCACGGTCCGGCCTGCCGGCCCCGCCCGGAACGCGAGTTCCGGGGCGCGGCGGGACTTGAGAGAAAGGTCCGCCGGAATCGTCGCCGCGACTTCTCCGACACTGCCGAACGCCGGAAACCACCGGTCCATGAGCGGGCCGCCCCCAACGCGCCATGGAGAAATTTCCGTCCTGGAAATTTCTGAGACTGGAGCGGTGGGGACTGGACATCCCTGTCCGCCGCCGGAACCGACCCGGTAAATTCGGCCGCGGTATCGGCGCAGGAAAGCGTCGAGGCCGATGAGGAGCGGCGCGAAACAGGCCGAGCGTGACGCCGGCGCGTCCGCCCGGACGGCCACCACGCCCACGTCATTTTCCAGGAGTTCCTCCACCAGCTCCACCGCCCGGCGGACTTCCGGCGGGCCGAGCCGGCCGTTGAGATAGAGCGCGGAAAAATCCGGAAGATGGTCGATGGAAACGGGCAACGCCGGAGACTTCGACCCGCGGCGCCGAACGGCGCCCGCAGCCCCCGAATCATTCGCGCCGATCAGGGCGGCCAGAACCCGGCGCGCACGATCCGACAGCGCCGGGTCAACCTTCTCGTGCGTTGACGCCAGCGACGCCAGCACATTCCTGGCCAGTTTGGATTTCCCAGCCGAGGCCAGCGTGTCGGCCAGCCGGAAATAGGCCTCGACCGGCCCGCGCGCCGAGACCGACCGCTCAAAAAACGGCAGAGCTGCCTGCGCGTCTTCATTCCACCACCGCCGGAGTCCCTCGAAAAAATCCGAAACGGCCGCCGTCGGTCCGCGTTCCGCCCGGGTGGCCGGCCGGACCGGCACGCCCAGCCGTCCGAGAATCGCCGCATCGACATCGATCACCGTAAGGCCTTCCACCGTCCGCACCGGCAGAAGCGACAGCATCTCATCGTCCGCGTCGACGCAGGAGGAAAAATCCGGCTCGACGTAGCGGGGCAGTCCCTCAAGACCGCTCGCGCCGTTCCACACGAGGGGAAACTTTCGGGCGAACGCCCGCAGGCGGCCTGACCTGCGCAGGGCTTCATCAAGCGAATCGGCGCCGCCGATCAGCCCGCCGGCTTCCGCAAGAACTCGATCGGGCAGGCGCATCACCCGCCCCGCGTCCATGACCGCCATCCGCGGCGTGATCGGAACTTGCTTCGACAAAAACAGCGCTCTCGAAATTTTCGGCGCGGCGAATCCCTTCTCCAGCCGGGCCCGGAGTTCCTCATCCGCCGTGCAGACTTCCGCGATCCGTAGGGTCTCGTCCGCGAAAGCGTCCGGGAATTCCGTCCGGCGCATTTCCTCCGCCGGTTTCAGATAAAAACAGGTCGCGTTGTAGGAAAACGATTTCGGAGTCTTGCCGCTGGTCTTGATGTAGAGATTGTGGATGAACCAGTCGTTCGACCGGGGATAATGGCAGTCGTTCGTCAGCACCGGCGGCCGGCCGCTCCGCCGGGCGTACGCCAGGACCGCGCGGTTGACCGGCGGCTGGTCCGGAATCGGGTGCGCCGCGACTTCGGGATAAAAATTTTCTCCAAAGAGATCGTTCAGTTTCCGGTAAATGTCCTCGGCGCGCTCGTACTGGCCGTTCATGACGCACACGCCGACCGGCCCGCCGACGCACGCCGTCGTGCAGATCAGGCCCTCGCGATACCGCTTGAGCATGTCCCAATTGACCATGGCGAACCGCGGCGGCCGGAACCGTTTCTCCCAGGCCTCGTTGTTCAGCCGCACCAGATTTCGAAATCCGCGGATATTTTTTGCCAAAAGGATAAGGTGAGTCCGCGCAAGCCGCGGGATCGTATCGCCCGGCTCGTGCGCGTCGAAATACGCTTCAATCCCGAAAATCGGCCGCACGCCGGAACCTTGCGCTGCCAGATAAAACGGATAGACAGCGGTGAGACTCCCATGATCGGTCACCGCATGCGCCGGAACGCCCGCCGACCGCGCCCACGCCACGCTCTCTTCAGGCGTAATGATGCTGTCGGAGATGGACCCGGTCAGGTGGCTGTGGAGGTGGACGAACACCCGTCAGACTCTAGAATTTGATGTAATGCCGATGCAATTTCGTGCGCGCCGCTTCTTCCTCCCGGTGCCGCGCGTTCAAGATGGCCTGGGCCGTCTGCGCGGCGACGCCGAGACAGAGGTTGAGGTGGTTGGGGCTGAAGCGGGATTTATCCGTGTGCCCGTAGACGAGAACCCCGAGGACCCGTTCCTCGGCGCAAAGCGGCACCAGCATCATCGACGCGGATTCGTAGCCTTCGCGGTCGTCTTTGGCGAAGCGTTCGTCAGCATCGATATCCGAAATCAAGACCGCCGCGCCGTCTTTAAGCACGCGCCCAATCAGGCCATGGTCCCCGACCGTCCGGGCGAGCGCGTCGGATCCCGCCGGAAATCCCTCCGATGCGCGCACTTCAAATCCGCCGGCCAATTCATTCCGCAGGACAAACATCCCGCGGGACGCGCCGGCCGTGAGCAGCAGCCGCTTGAACACGACGTCGACGATGTCCTGAAGCTGTTCCGCCTCGCCGACCGTCTTGCCGGTCTCGTACAGCGTGACGAGTTCCGTATTGGTCTGCCGGAGCCGCCCGCTCACGGTCTGGATGATGCCAAAGAGCAGATTGGCGGCGGTGATCGCGCTTTTCTGGAGAAGATCGCTGAATCCCTGACCGGACACGCGGCCGAGTTTGGCGGCGCCGACGGCGACAACCGACGCCGACCGCGGGCTTTTGTCGATGAGGGACATCTCGCCGAAAAAATCCCCGGCGGAGAGAATCGCCAAATCCTTGGACAACCCCTTGACCGGATCGATCACCTTCACGATCTTGACGGCGCCCTCCAAAATCACGTACATCGCGTCGCCCGCGTCTCCCTCCTGAAACACCGTGCCGCCGGCCTCGTAGGATTTTTCCTCGACGATCCCCGCCAGGTCATTGAGAATGCCATCCTCAATCGAGGAAAAAATCGGCACCCGCTTCAGCCGCTCCGCGTCCATGGCCCGTCCCTAGGACATTCCCGACAGGCGCTTGAAATCCGGGATGTTGGTGGCCTTGGCCAGCGCGTCCTCCGCGTTGATGAGCCCGTCCTTGTAAAGTTTCGCGAGACTCTGGTCCATCGTCACCATCCCCTGCTGGCCGCCGGTCTGGATGGCCGAATAGATCTGGTGGGTCTTGCCCTCCCGCAAAATCGCCCCGATCGCGCCCGTCACGACCATGACCTCCCGCGCGGCGACGCGGCCCTGCCCATCCGCCCGCGGAATGAGGACCTGCGAGACGACGCCTTTCAAAGCCGTCGAAACCATAATCCGGATTTGTTCCTGTTGGTAGGGCGGAAAGACGTCGATGATGCGGTCGACCGTCTGCGCGGCGTCCTGGGTGTGCAGAGTCGAAAACAGGAGATGTCCGGTCTCCGCAAGCGTCAGCGCCGCCGCGATGGTTTCGAGATCACGCATCTCCCCGACCAGAATCACGTCCGGGTCCTCGCGCATCATGCCCTTGAGGGCGCGCGCAAAGGAGTGCGTGTCGGACCCGAGTTCCCGCTGGTTCACGGTGCATTTTTTGTGGGGATGCACGATCTCGATGGGATCTTCGATCGTGATGATGTGGTGTTCCTTCTCCTGGTTGATGAGATCGATCATCGCCGCCAGCGTCGTCGACTTGCCGCTCCCCGTCGGCCCCGTCACCAGCACCATCCCGCGCGGCAGGCGCGCCAGATTGCAGATCGCCTCCGAAAGACCCAAATCCTCGGCCGACGGAATTTTGTTTCCGATGGTCCGGAGCACCGCCGACACGTTGCCTTTTTGGCGGAAGCAATTCACGCGAAACCGCGCGATGTTCGGAATCCCGATCGAAAAATCGAGTTCGAACTCCTCCTCGAACTTCGCCTTCTGCTCGTCGGTGAGAATGCTGTACACGAGTGACTTGGTCTCCGCCCCAGTCAAGACATCATACCCGCTCGGCAGAAGCTTCCCCGAAATCCTCAGCATCGGCGGCTGGCCAACCGTCAGGTGAATGTCCGACGCCCCGTACTGGATGGAATACTGCAGCAGTTCCGACATGTCCATAGGAGGGGCGATTGTAGGAAAAGACGGCGCCGATGACAAGTGTAGCTCTGAAGCTCAGACCGTAAGTTGTTAAGTTATTCAGAACCACCGTTCCGTGATTTTCTTGTCGCGGGACCAGAACCGGACCGCCGCGGTGCCCGTGATGTCGCCCGCGCCGAAGGCCGACCGGTTCCAGCCGCCGAAG
Organism: bacterium; assembly: GCA_016202645.1. Classification (GTDB taxonomy): domain Bacteria; phylum Lindowbacteria; class 2-12-FULL-62-27; order 2-12-FULL-62-27; family 2-12-FULL-62-27; genus JACQOF01. The sequence continues at coordinate 4,781 of JACQOF010000108.1, read as the reverse complement.
GCATAGGGGTCGCGCGGCACCGGGACGCCGACGTTGACGCCGATCATGCCGGCGCTTGCGCGCCGCGCGAAGGTCCTTGCCGCGGCACCGCCGGCGGTGAAGATCGACGCGCCGTTGCCGTAGGGATTCCGGTTTTCGACCGCGATGGCCTCATCGAGGGTCGGCACGCGGACAACGGAGAGGACCGGGCCGAAGATTTCCTCCTGCGCCAGAGACATTTCCAGGCCGACGTGGTCGAACACGCTCGCGCCGATAAAAAATCCATTGGGATAATCCCTGGAAAACTTTTTCCGGCCGTCCAAAACAAGATTGGCGCCTTCCTGACAGCCGAAATGAATGTGCCGCAGGACCCGGTCGCGCAGGGCCTCGAAGGTCAGTGGGCCCATGTCGTACTTGTCGGGATGGAGCCCATGTCCCAGCCGCAGGGCCGCGGCGCGGTCGACGACAGCTTTCAGGAAGCGGTTCTGCGAGGCCGCGTCTCCCACGAGGATCATCACCGCGGTCGCCATGCACCGCTGGCCGGTACAGCCGAACGCCGACTGGATGACCGCGTCGGCGGTCTTGTCGAGATCCGCGTCCGGCATGACGACCGTGTGGTTCTTGGCGCCGCCAAGCGCCAGGACCCGTTTGCCTTCCTCCGCGCATCTCCGGTAAACCTGTTCGGCGACGGCGCTTGACCCGACAAACGAGATCGCGCGGACCCGCCGGTCCTCCATCAGCGCCTCCATGGCATCGCCGGCCCCGTGCACCACGTTGACAACGCCGGGCGGGAGGCCCGTTTCGGCGAGGAGTTCCACGAGCCGGATTGAGGTCATGGGCGTTCGGTCGGAGGGTTTCAGGATAAAGGTGTTTCCGCAGGCGATCGAGATCGGCAGCATCCAGAGCGGGATCATGGCCGGGAAATTATATGGCGTGGCGCCCGCGGTCACGCCGAGCGGTTCGCGGACCATCCGGACGTCGACCTGCGACGCGATGTCGAAGAGAGCCTCGCCCCTCATGAGGTCCGGCATCCCGCACGCGAACTCAACGACTTCCTTGCCGCGCAGGATGTCGCCCTTCGCCTCCGGCAGCATCTTCCCGTGTTCGAGGACGAGGATCTCGGCGAGTTCATCCAGATGCCGTTCGATCAGGGCATTGAATTTCATCAAATACGAGGCCCGGTCCTTGACGGGGGTCGCGGCCCATTGAGGCGCCGCATGTTCGGCGGCGTTCACCGCCTCCCGGATTTCCTCCTGCGTCGACTCCGTAACTTTCGCGATCAGTTCCCCCGTTGCGGGATCTACCGCCTGCCGTCCGTGGTCCGAGCGGGGGCTGGTCCACCGGCCGCCGATAAAGTTCCTACAGATTTTCTCACCGATTTCCACATCCATCTGAATGAACCTCCTTCAACAAATTCTCGGCAGGGGATCGCCGTCGAGCATGAGCAGGCGGCGCGCGCCGCCGATGGGCGTATGGACCACCACCGACGGTTCCCCCGCGGACACAGTCCCGATACGAACGGCATCCCGCCCCAGGGGGTGACTGCGCATGGCCGTCAAGACGGCATGCGCGCATCTATCTTCAACGAACGCGACGAGTTTTCCTTCATTGGCGACGTAGAGGGGATCGATTCCGAGCATCTGGCATCCGGCCTGGACGCTGCTGCGCACCGGGATCGCCGCCTCGTCGATGTCGATCCGGATTCCAGACGCGCCGGCGATCTCGTTGAGGGCGGTCCCCAGTCCGCCCCGGGTCAAATCGCGAAGGGTGTGGACGCCATCGGTTTCGCTCAGCATATTTTCAACCATCCCGTTCAGGGGTGCCGCGTCGGACCGCAGATCGCCCTCGAATCCAAGCCCCTCCCGCGCGTTCATCACGGTGACGCCGTGGTCGCCGAGTGTGCCGCTCACCAACACGGCGTCGCCGGGCCGGGCGTTCCGGCCCGAGAGGGACACGCCCGGCGGGATGAGACCGACGCCGGACGTGACGATATACATCCGCGTGGCCGCGCCGCGTTCCACGACTTTGGTGTCGCCCGTGACGAGATCGACCTTCGCCTCGCGCGCCGCAGCCGCCATCGACCCGACAATGCGGTCCAAAATCTCGCGTTCCAGGCCTTCCTCGAGGATCATCGCCGCGGAAAGGCCAAGGGGCCGCGCGCCCAGCATCGCCAGATCGTTGACGGTCCCGCAGACAGCGATGCGGCCGATGTCGCCTCCCGGAAACTCGATGGGCTGTACAACGTAGCCGTCGGTAGTGAAGGCAATCCGCGCGGCGCGCGCCGGGTCGGAGTCCGGCAGAGCGATTTCCGCCGAATCATCAAGCGCGGCGAGGGATTTGTTCTCGAAGCGCCGGAGGAAGAGCGACTCGATCAGCTCGTGCGTGAGCCGGCCGCCCGCGCCGTGGGCCAGGAGAATCCGCCCATTGTCTCTCATGGCCGGGGTTCCTTCCGGGTTGACTCCAGAATCCGGTCCAGACGTTCCACGATTTCTCTCAGCCTCTTTTCCAGAACGTGGTTGTGCCGATGGTCGTGCCAGAGATGCCAGAGATAAACAAACAGGAAGGGCAGCATCCACACCAGCGTGGACCACAGCCAGTGATGGCCGCCCGCGGCCGATGACTCCAGCGGCGGGACGACCATGAGGTGAAACGCGATCATGACCCGCACCCCGCCGGCTGCTTTTTCTTCCAGATGCCCGGCTCCGTCCATCCGTATTTGTAAGCCGCCGCGCACGCGCCTTCCGACGACACCATGCATGGTCCCACGGCCGAGACGGGCGTGCAGGACTTGCCGAAGAGCGGGCAGTCCGCCGGCAAGGCCCGTCCCATGAGAATCGCGCCGCAGAGACACCCGCGAGGTTCCGGCGCGTCGGCCGTCGGCATTCCCGGGAAGCGGGAGACGGCGTCGAAGGCTTCAAATTCCGGCCGGAAGGCCAGTCCGGAATCGGGGATCGGCCCAACCGCTCGCCAGACCGCGCCGGCCGGCTGAAAAAATTCCCGTAGGAGTCGGAGGGCCGCCGGGTTGCCTTCGGCCGGCACACCGCGGGTGTACTGGATTTTGATGGCCGCCGAGCCGGCATAACGCATTCGAATCAGCATGAGCAGGCCCTCGAGCAGATCGAAGGGCTCAAACCCGGCGATGACGCCGGGCACGCCGAACTCGCCGGCGACAAACCTGTACGGCTCAAGCCCGATGATGGCGCTGACGTGTCCCGGGAGAATCAGCCCGTCGATGTGATGGTCCCGGCGGGACAGGATGGCCCGGAGGGCCGGGGGCACGAGTTTGAACAGCGGAAACACGGAAAAATTCCGGATGCCCTCCCGCTCGGCCGCCAGCACCGTCGCGGCCACAAGGGGCGCGGTGGTCTCGAAGCCGACTCCAAGAAAAACAAACTCCCGGTCAGGCCGAAGTCTAGCGAGGTCGAGCGTGTCAGCCGGAGAGTAGGCCAGCCGCACGTCCGCGCCGGCCGCGCGGGCGTCCGAAAGGCTTCCCCGGCTGCCCGGAACTTTCAGCATGTCGCCGAACGTGACCAAAGTCACGTCGGGCCTTCGGGCAAACCAGACCGCCCGGTCCACATCGGCGGCGGTCGTGACGCAGACCGGACAGCCGGGCCCGGACAGAAGCCGGACCGTCCGCGGCAGCATGGCGCGCAGGCCCGACTGGGCAAACGACATCGTATGAGTCCCGCAGACTTCCATGACCTGCACGGCATCCCGTCCGGTCCGGTCGCAGATTTCCTCGGAGCGCCACCGGATCTCATCCAAAACGCCGCGCGCGTATTCGACGGGATCGTTCCGCGCCGGGACGGTTCGGCATGTTGATTGAGACGGCGTCATCTTCACCTCACCCCGGCTTTCCCCAGACGTTCGGCGATTTCCGGCTCTACCGACAGATCCACCGTCTGAATCCCGAATCCAGCATGCACGAGGATCACGTCTCCGACCGCCGCCTCCGGAAGGAGGTCAAGCCGCGCGGTCCGGATCAATCCTCCGAAATCTATCTGGCCGGTCTGTCCGTCCTTGCCGATGATCTTCCCGGGAATGGCGAGGCACATGATCAGCGCCCCTCTCTCAATTTTTGCGCGGCGATCCAGGCCTGGCCAAGCGCAATTCCGCCGTCGTTGGCCGGAACTCGGCTGGGAACGAACCACTCAAGGTCCGCATCGAGCATCGCGGTATCCAGGAGATCCAGAAGTCTCATGTTTTGAAAAACGCCGCCGCCCGCCGCGACGCGGTTGAGGCCCGTCGATTCCGAAATCCGCGCGCAGGCCGAGACGACCGCCCGGGCCATGCCCCGGTGAAAGCGGGTCGAGAGAACCGCCGGTGGAGCATTCTTCAGCCGGTCCGACACGGCGGCGCGGATCGCCGGCCGCGGGTCGATCACCAGAGATGATGCGTCACCCCGCAGGCGGATCTCATATTCGCCCTCGACTCGATCGTCGTACGCCGCTTCAAGTTCCATCGCCGCCTGTCCCTCGTAAGTCACGGTCGTCCGCAGTCCGGCGATGGCCGCCACGGCGTCGAACAGCCGGCCGGCGCTGGACGTGGTTGCGGACAGTCCCGGCCTGCGGCAAATCCTCGCAAGCCGTTCGACCTTGCCGGCATCGCAGTCATTGAAGAGATGCGCCGCATGGCGCAGACCTCTCTCCTCGCCGAACGCGGCCATCAGCCACGAGACGCCCATCCGCCAGATTTCCACGGCGGCCTTGTCGCCGCCTGGCAGAGACACCGGAAGAAGATGCCCGACGCGTGTGAAATCCGGTCCGCGTCCCACAAACCATTCGCCGCCCCATACCGTGCCG
>JACQOF010000110.1 GCA_016202645.1 bacterium | reverse complement strand
GGTCCGAATCGGTCGAGTTCCACCAGTTGCGGGTGAAGGTGAATTTGTTGCCCGCGGCCGTCGACGCATTGTAGACACCGCTGTCGGGGTTCGTTCCGGAGGGCTGGATGTTGTTCTTGGAGAACGTGTCCGACGAGGAATTATTGAGAATGTAGACCTGATACTGCGTGTTGGACGAGATCGTGTTCTGGACAAACACGTTACCGGAGCTTCCGTCCTGGCTCACGCCGTGCGTGAGGTTGCCCGTCAGGACGTTGCCGATGAGGGTGTTGTTGTTGGCGCTTGTGACGAAGGCGAATCCCACCGAGCTGTTGGACAGGGCGGTGTTGCCGGTCAGCCGGTTGTTGGAACTGCCGGTGAGGTAGACGCCTTCGCCCGAGTTCGATGCGATGGTGTTGGATTCGATAACCGATGCCGTCACCAACTGCAGATAAATGCCGTACGTCAGGTTGGAACTCATGGTATTGCCGGTGAGGGTGTCATTGGAGCTGGACTGGATGTACAGGCCGGCGGTTGTGTTGTTGTTCAGGATGTTCTGGCTGACGGTGTTGGTATCGGAGCCGTTCAGGAGATGCGCGCCGTACGTGCCGCATTTGCCGGCGCTGTCGGATATGATCTGCGAGAAATCGACGTTCACCCATTTGATTCCGACCGACGCGCCGGTTACGCCGAGATTTTTAATGAGGAGTCCCGTCTGCGTGTCGGCGTAGATGCCGAAGAGCCCGGCAAGCGCGGACGACCCGGTCGGATCGAACACGGTGGCGCCGGAGTCCTTCCCGATCACCGACACATTGTCCGTGTCGATCTTGAACGCCGCTGTCTCCGTCGCGGACACGGTGACGTACGTCTCTGAATACAACCCGGCGTCGACGTACACCGTGTCCCCCGCCATCACCCTCTGCATCGCCTTCGCCACGCTCCGGTATGGCTTACTCACGCTCCCGTCACCGGAGCCGGTATCCGACCCGCCCGCGTACGTGTACGAATCCGCCGCGGTGTACGTGTCGTTCACGTACCAGATCAGCCGGTAGGTCGTCGCCGTGTCCTCGTTCGAATAATCCGAGTTACCGGCGCCGTTGAAGGCGCGAACGCGATAGGCGTAGGCCGTCGCGGTTGACAGCCCGCTGTCGGCGTACGTCGTGGCGTTCGGCCCGGCTGTATCAATCTGCGCGAACGCGCCCGTGTCCTGCCGCCGTTCGATCTTGTAGCCAAGCTCGCCGGCCGCGTTATCCGACCACGCGAGACTGATCCGGGTCTTGTCGGTCGCCGTGGCCGTCAGCCCGGTCGGCGCGGGAAGAACGGCCGAGTCTGATGGTTGGGAATCCGAGAAGAACGACTCGTTCTCAAACGTCGCCGCGTCGAACGCCGTCACGCGGTAGTAGTAGGCCGTGTTAAGCGACACGGTTGTATCCTGGAACCGGATCGTGGCCGCGCCCATCTGCCCGACCTTGATCCACGACGACGTGTCCTTAGCCGCGCTCCGGTACACCCGATACCCCGACAGCGCCACCGCGCCGCCGTTGGATTCTTCGAGCGCCGTCACCGCGGTCCACTCGAGAATGATCGACGTGTCGCTGCTTGCGTCCGCGATCTCGACCGTGTCCGGCGCTTTCGGCGCGGTTGTGTCGGCGCCGGCTGTGGTGTCGACCTGCCCAAGCCGGAACGGCTGCCAGATGATCGAATCGCCGTTCGACGTCTGATAGATCATCTGCTTGATCCGGGCGGTGTCGGTCGAGTTCCACCAGTTGCGGGTGAAGGTGAATTTGTTGGTTGTGATTGCCGATCCGTTATGGACGCCGCTGTCGGGGTTCGTGGTCGATGTCCGGATGTTGTTCTTTTGAATGGTGTCCGATGAGGAGCCGGTTCCGTCGAAGTAGATCTGGTAGTCCGCATTTGAGTCGATCGAGTTCTGCGTCACCGTCAGATTCGCGGAAGATGAGATGTAGCTGCCGTTGAGCAGGTTGGAATGGATGTGATTGTTCCGGATGACAGTCGGCTGGGTCTGGAAGGTAACGATCCCGCTCTGTGAGTTTGAACTGATGATGTTATTTTCAATGACGGTGCCGCTGCCGGCGTAGCTTCCAGCGCGGATGCCGTTGTTGCCGTTGCGGCGGCATGTGTTGCCGCTGAAGGTGTTGTTGGATGAGACGCCGGACGCGCTCGATCCGAAGGAGATGCCGTCGAACAAATTGTTGTCGATATAGTTCGAAGAGATCGTGTTGCCGTCCGATCCGGTGGAGATGTCCATGCCGTCGGCGTTTGAGCCGAAACTGTCGGATGTGATGACGGACGAGTCTACATTCTTGAAACGGACCGCCTGTCTGGCCCCCGTCACGCCGATGTTTTTGATCGTGAGGCCGACTTGCGTGTCGGCGTAGATGCCGTACAGCCCGGACAGAGTATTCGCCCCCGCCGGATCAATCACCGTCGCGCCCGAATCCTTGCCGATCAGCGACAGATTGTCCGTGTCCAGATTCACCGCCGCCGTCTCCGTCGACGAAATCGTCTCCCACGTGTCCGAGCCGTACTGCCCCGCGTCCAGCCAGATCGTGTCCCCGGACTTGACCTTCTGCATGACCTTGGCGAGCGACCGGTACGGCTTCGACGCCGATCCGTCGCCGTACGGCGTGTCCGACCCGCCCGCGTACGTGTACGAATCCGCCGCTGTGTACGTATCGTTCACGTACCAGTTCGGCCCGGCGTAGACGAACGGCGTGTCGATCGGCTGGGAGTCGGAGAAGAACGACTCGTTTTCGTACGTCGCGGTGTCGAATGCGGTCACGCGATAATAGTAGCCGACGTCCACCGCCGCCGTCGTGTCCGTAAAGAGCGTCACTGCCGAGCCGACCTGCCCGACCCTGATCCACGACGACGTGTCTTTGATGGCGCTGCGGTAAACGCGGTACCCGCCGAGCGCCGGCGCCCCGCCGACGCCCTCTTCGTTCGCCGTCACCGCCGACCAGGCGACTTTGATCTGGCCGTTCGACGTGTCGACCACGACCGCCGTATCCGGCGCTTTCGGCGCGGTCGTGTCGGCGCCCGCGGCGGTGTCGACCGTCCCGAGCCGCCATGGGCTGTAAATAATGGAGTCGGCGCCGGGGCCGTAGATCAGCTTGTCGATCGCAACCGAATCAGCCGTGCCCCACCAGTTGCGGGTGAACGTGAATTTGTTAGTGGTGACGGTGCTCTGATTCCACACCCCGGAATCCTTGTACGCCGCATAGGGCGACGGCACAAAGACGTTTTTGTTGAATGTGTCGGAGGAGCTGGTCGAAGTGATGTAAAAAGCATAGCCGGCGTTGGAGTCCGAGGTGTTTTGCGTCAGCGTGTTGTTGTTGGCGCCGAATAGATAGAAGCCGGCCGAGGAATTATTTTGACTGGTGTTGCGCGTCAGCGTGTTGTTGCTGGAACCCCCCAGATAGAAGCCCTGCGATGAATTGTTTTGACTGGTGTTGCTCGTCAGCGTGTTGTTGTTGTCGCCGGTCGATAGATAGAAGCCGATGTTTAAATTATTTTGACTGGTGTTGTTCGTCAGCATGTTGTTGTTGCTGGAACTGAACAGCAAAAATCCGTGCGATGAATTACGTTGACTGGTGTTGTTCGTCAGCGTATTCGTGTCGGAACCGGCCTCTATGGAGATGCCGTATCTTCCGTTTGAAGAAACGCTGTCTCCGGAAATCGTCGATGCATCCACGTTCACCCACTTGATGCCGTCATACGCGCCCGTCACGCCGATGTTCTTGACGACGATCCCCGTCTGCGTGTCGGCATAGATGCCGAAAAGTCCGGCCAGCGTATTCGGACCAACGGGATCGATCACCGTCGCGTTTGAATCCTTGCCGATGAGAGCCAGGTTGTCCGTGTCGAGATTAACTGCGGCGGTCTCTGTTGTGGAAATCATCTCCCACGTGTCGGAGCCGTACGTTCCCGCGTCCAGCCAGATCGTGTCGCCGGCTTTGACTTTCTGCATCACTTTCGCCAAACTCCGGTACGGCTTCGACGCCGACCCGTCTGCGCCGGCCGTGTCAGACCCACCCGCGTACGTGTACGAGTCGGCCGCCGTGTACGTGTCGTTCACGTACCAGTTCGGCCCGGCGTACGCGATCGCCGAATCCGACGGCTGGCTGTCGCTGAAGAACGACTCGTTCTCGAATGGCGTCTTTGTGTCGAGGGCCGTTACGCGGTAGTAATAGAGGGTGTCCTTCGCCACGTCCGTGTCTTGAAACACCTGCACGTTTCCGAGATTCGCGATCCGGACCCACGACGACGTGTCTTTCACCTGGCTGCGGTACACGCGATAACCCGACAGCGAGACACCCGAAGCCTCCGTGCCTTCCTCCGACGCCGTCGTCCCGGACCACGTCAGCACTACCGACGTGTCCGCGCCCGCGCTCGCGCCGATCACGACCGTATCCGGCGCTTTCGGCGCGACCGTGTCCGCGCCCGCGGTCGTGTCGACCGTGCCGAGCCGCCACGGGCTGTAAATAATGGAATCGGCGCCGGGGCCGTAGATCAGCTTGTCGATCGCGACCGAATCGGCCGTGCCCCACCAGGTGCGGGTGAAATTGAACGTCTTGGACGCGCCCGTAGCCTCATTCCATACACCCGAATCCTTGTACGCCGCGTAGGGCGACGGCACAAACACATTTTTGTTGAACGTGTCGGAGGAGCCGGCGCCGGAGATATGAAAAGCATATTTGGCGTTGGAGTCCGATGTGTTCTGTGTCAGCGTGTTGTTGCTGGAAACACTCAGATAGAAGCCGGCATCCGAATTATTTCGACTGGTGTTGTTTGTCAGCG
>JACQOF010000005.1 GCA_016202645.1 bacterium | reverse complement strand
GTTTGGAGCCGGTCGTTGACTTTGACTCCCTTTTTGTCAAATTCAACACCAACCGTTTCGAGACCCATGCCTTCAACATTGGGCGCGCGGCCAACGGCAACAAGGAGTTGATCCACCACCGCGTCATAGGGGTTTCCGTGAGACTCCACTTGCATCCGGATCCCGCCCGGCGCCTTTGAGACCTTCAAGGCTTTGCCGCAACAAAGCAGTTTCACGCCATCACGGGTCAGTCTTGCCTGCACGATGCCGGCCGCGTCACGATCTTCGCGGGGCAGGATGCCGTGCAGGGCTTCCACGAGATACACATCTGAGCCGAACCGCGCGAAACTCTGGGCCATCTCACAGCCGATCGGTCCGGCGCCGATGACGCCGAATCGTTTTGGTAGTTCGGTCAGCGAGAAAAGCGTTTCATTTGTCAGGTAGGGAACCTCATTCAATCCCGGGATGGGCGGCGCCGACGCGCGAGCGCCGGTAGCGATCACAGCTTTCTTAAAACGAAGCGTTTGATCGCCCACCTGAACCGTGTCAGGGCCGGTGAACTTTCCGGCGCCGAGAAAAACGTCCACGCCGAGTTTCTTGAAACGCGCGGCCGAGTCGTTCGGGCCGATGTGAGCGCGCAGGCGACGCATGCGTTCCATGACGGCCGGAAAATCGACAGTCACGTCGCCCGTGCGAACGCCGAACGCGCCGGCGCTCCGGGCATCCGCCGCGGCGCGCGCGGCCCGAATGAGAGCCTTGGACGGAACGCATCCATAGTTGAGGCAGTCGCCGCCCATGAGATGTTTTTCCACGAGCGCCACTTTCGCGCCAAGCCCGGCCGCGCCGGCCGCCGTCACAAGCCCGGCCGTGCCGGCGCCGATGACGACGAGATGGTATTTCGCGGCGGGAGTCGGATTGACCCAATCCGACGGATGGGTGTTTTTCAGATGCGCGCGATTGTGTTCGTCGTCCGGACGAAGTTCGATGGTCTCCATATTTAGTTTGCCGTCAATCCGGCGGCCTCGTTCAAGGCCCGCCTGGCGATTTTGGTCACCACAACCGTTACGGCAATGGTCGCGGCGAGGCCCAAAGCGTACATCCCGTTCTGGAGCGCCGTCGGCGCGGTCGAGCCGCTGAAAACATCGGCGAGATTTTTCATCGCCGATCCGATGTAGACGTACATGACCGATCCCGGCGCCATGCCCAGCGCCGACGCCCAGAAATAGTCGCGGAACGTCACACCGGTAACGCCGTATGCGAAATTCAGGAGATTGAACGGAAACGCCGGCGAAAGACGCGTCAGGAGCACAATCTTGAATCCACTCCGCGCCACCGCGCGATCGATCGCCGCAAATTTCGCGCTACCCTCCACCTTGCGTCTCACCCAATCGCGGCCGGCCGTCCGGCCGATCCAGAACGCGGCCGAGGCGCCAAGGACACTGCCCACTGCCACCGCCGCGTATCCTTTGACAAGGCCGAAGAGAAATCCGGCCGCCAGAGTCAGGATCGATCCCGGTAAAAAGAGAATACAGGCAAAAACGTAGAGGACGGAGAGAATCGCAACCCCCCAATTTCCGAGAGACTGCACGTGGGATAGAACAGCCGCGAGCGCCGCGCGATCGAGCCAATGTCGGCCCACGATGAGCGCAATCACGACGGCCGACAGAACGAACAACATGCGCAACCAGCCGGTTCGTTTTTCAGAAGTCACAGCCACTCCGTTCAGCAACAGGATTTACCGTCGGCCGGCGCCGGGCAACAGGCGCTCTCGACCTTGCCGCTCGGCGACGCGACCGTGAAAAAGGCGTTGTAGGGCGGCGCGGAAAGTTTGGCGGCGGTGTCGGTGCAGATTTCAACCGGTTCGTTTCTGGGGAAAAGATGCCCCTCCTCGTCCGTCGCGGATTTGAAGGGACCGTGATAGACCGCCTTCTGGCCGATAAAAACGCACCCATTCGTCTTTTCGAATTTCTGCCCGCGGACGGTGATGGAATAGACGGGATGGCCCTCGACGTCCTTCCAGAAAAACTTCTTGGTGATCGTGATGCCGTAGAATCCGGCCTGTTCAAGGTAGGCGAGAAACTGTTCCTCGGTCAGGGCCTGGCCGATGCACTCGCCCACCAGCCGGCTGTTGACCGCGAGATGCAGCGGCAGTTCGTGCTCGGTCACGATGTCGGAGATCAGAACCGTACCGGTGTCCTTGAGGATTCGCCAAATTTCGCGGAAGACGCGGCGCTTGTCCGGAGACAGATTGACGACGCAGTTTGAGGTCACCAGATCGGCGGATTTGTCGTCGACCGGGACCGATTCGAGAAACCCCTTCCGGAATTCGACGTTGTCGTAGCCGAGATTTTTGGCCACCTTCACGCGATTCTGTCCGGCCAGATTCAGCATCCGGTCCGTCATGTCGACGCCGATCACATGGCCGGTCGGGCCGACCCGCTTGGCGGCGATGAAACAGTCGATGCCTCCGCCGGAGCCGAGATCCACGATCGTCTGGCCCTCGCGGATGTCCGCCTCCTGCATGGGCCCTCCGCATCCGTAAAAGACTTCAATGGCCTCCTTCGGGATGTGATCGAGAAATTCAGAGTTGTATTTGATCGGACAGCAAAGATCGGCCTGCGGTTTTTCGGCGGCTTCGCCGTAAAACTCCCGAACGGGCCGACGATACGTGTCGAGATCAAACGCCAGCACGCAATTGGAATGTTTGAGCGCCACAAGGGGGTTCGAGGTTGAACCATTCAAGCCAAAATCATGCGTTCGCACATCGCCCATGCCTGCAAAAACCACGGGCGCGTCAAACCCGGTTTTGCGGCCGTTCCGTGGATCACCGCGCTCCGCCATCTCGCGCATCGCCGTTCCGATGAGACTCTGGTAGAGATCGCAGTAGGGATCATCGCCATGGAAGACGTCCTTCCACCGGGGTACCGCATCATGCCCGTCATTCCCGCGAAAGCGGGAATCCAAAGCCTCCCCGGACGAACCAGACTGGATGCCCGCTTCCGCGGGCATGACGGCATGGGCACTCACGATTTTTTTACCAAAAAAATATCGGTGCTCGATATCGCCTCCGCCGCAGAGGAACTTGTACCGACAGCCTGTGCATTGATCCATGTTTTCGACGCTCGCCTCTCGCATTTTTCGAGCGACGGGGGATGTCAGCCAAATTTCTTTCAGCGAGGATCGATTCGCGTCGCCCAGCCGAAGGCCGGCCACCTGGACCGTGGCGGCGGACGGATAGACTCCTCCGTCCGAATAGATGCAGAGACTTTCCCAACCGGCGTTGGAAAGATCCGTTTTGAGTCCGGCGGGCCCGCCGAGCCGCGTTTTTGCGGCCTCGATGTTGTCCACGTAGATGCCAAGTTCGGCGGCGGTTCGGCGGGCTTCTTCCACCGCTTCAATCATTTCCGGAATGCCGGCCGCCATCTGATTGTTTTCCGCCGCCCGGCCTTTGAGGTGCATCCACATGAAGTGAACGGCCTGAAGGCGCAAGCCGGCCGCGAGCCGAACGATGCCGGGCAAGTCCCCCACGTTTTGGCGTGTGACAACCGTTGTCAGAGTCGGAAGGAACCCGGCCGACACGGCATTTCGGATTCCCTCCACCGCCCGGCGGAAACTGCCCGCGCCCCGGATGGAATCGTTGATTTCCGGGGTCGAACCGTCGAGGCTGATCTGGAGTTTCAGCAGATTCGGATCGCACTGGCAGAGACGTTCCAGCCGTTCGCCTGAAATGAGCGTTCCGTTGGTCAATACGGCAAGTTCAGCCCTGGCTGTGACGTATTCGACCAAAACCCAGAAATCTTTTCGCGCCATCGGCTCGCCGCCGGTGAAAAAGAACCGCTCGACGCCAAGCGCCAGGCCTTCGTCGATCCATTTCAGGATCTTTTGCGTTTCAGGCCCGGCGTCGCCGTTCGGGCCCGAGCGTACGAGGCAGTGCGAACACGCCAGGTTGCAGGAATTGTTCGTGTGAATCCAGAGTTCGCGAAGCGCCGTTGGCTGAAGATATGCGGCGCGGCCTTTGTAGTCCTGCTCTGCGGCGGGACTCGGGGAGACGAATTGATGGCGAAACGCGTCTTTGAGAAATGTATCGACGTGGAGCCATCCGCGCGTCCGGTCCACATTCAGTTCCCGAGAGTAGCGATCGGCAATCCGGCCGATGGTGCGGCGGCCGTCCACGAACGAGAGGATCTTCGCGCCGCGATCGTCCGTGGCGATCCAGTTCGGAACGGAGGGCGCAAGCAGAAATACCGTGCCGTCGGCTTTTTCCTCAATGTATGGCAAAGCGTGAAAAACAGTTTTTTCGTCCATGTTGATCCTCCTATTTCCCGTTTAATGACCAATCGTAGTCAAGATAATCCACGTCGTATCGGGATTGATCCAGAAGCGCCCGGGCGGCGGGATCCAGAAATGGCCTGACGCGCCGAACCACGCCCGCTTCGCCTCCGAAATCCTCGCCGAACCACTTAAATATGGAGGACAGCCCCAGTGCAAGCCGCTCCTCTTTTGAAAAAACACCGGACATTTCCACCCGCCAGAGATTTCTGCCGGGGTCGGTCATAAAGGTCCGCTCCTGATCCGCAAGCTGGGTGTCGATCCGGTCCCCCTCGTAGGCTTCCGCCCGAATCGGCGGGCAACTGGTCGACGCGCACACCAGCGCGAAATGGATGCGCGGTTCTTTGTATTTTTTCCGAAGGGTTCCGTGCTCGATGTCGTCCAGGGATATGAGCCGATCTTCCGCTTGAATGAACTTCATTTTCCATGGGCCGCCAAAGCCCCCGATCTTTTTCACGCTCGAAACCGGATGATGATCCAGCACCAGCTTGACCATCGAGGCGTTGTACAGATTCAGGTAATGGGCGATGGCGTCCGGCCGGGATAAAGTTTCCGCCTGCACGCGGGACATCGCCTGCAAATAGGCTTCGAGTTTTTGAACGTCCGTATCGTTCTTCTTCCATGAGGAATAAGCGACAAGGCCGTTTTGCGAAACGTATTTTTGAAGAAGAAGCGTCCACGCCGAAGCATCGACGATTCTTGGAGCAACATTTTCGGCGGCGAGCGCCGGCGGAGCGGCCGTCAGGATGAGCGCGGCGCCGGCCGCGAGCGCGGCGGCGACGGGAAGCGTCGAGATCCACGCGCCAACGATGGTTCGGATCATGCCCCAGCGGGCCTTGCGGGTCACCGCGCCAAGACCAAAGAGCGAGCCACACGAAACGTGCGTCGTCGATACCGGCATTCCCCACCGGGAGGCTAGAATGACCATCGCCGCCGTCGTCGCGGCCGCCGTCATTCCTTGGCCGAGATTCATATCTGTGATGCGGTCGCTCATGGTGTGGGCGATCCGCCGGGCGCCAAGGATGCCGCCGAGAGCCATCGCGAGCGCGACGGCAAAAAAACCGTATCCGGGAGAGACAGCCGTTGCGACCAGAAGGAGGGCGCAAATTTTGGGCGTGTCATTTAATCCGCGCGCAAACGACACCGCGCCGCCGAGGAACAAATGGACGGCGGCGGCCAGTCGAACGACCGAAAGTCCCAGCACATCCCCGACGTATTGCCTTCGGCAAACGGATGCATCGTCAACGGTGATGGTCATTCCATTCAGCGCGGCCGTCATTTCACCGGACGGCGAAATTTGGACAGGCAACGCTTTCTCACCGACGCACACGCAGGTCGATTCCGTGAGGCCGGCCTTCTTTCTCAGAAAAGAAAGAACGGGATAGGCGGCGGCGCAAAGCACGGAGGCGATGATCGGGCTGACCAGGAGCGGCACAAGAAAAACTCCGGCCAGCGGCGCTATTTTCACGCCTGACGGCGAAAGGACAACCCCGGCGCCGGCCAGCCCGCCGACGAGAGCGTGTGTGGTCGAGATCGGCATTCCCATCCGGGCGGCGGCAAAAACGGTCAGCGCCGCGCCGAGACCCACGGAAATCATGAATGCCGGATTTGCCACAACCGCATCCGGCACAAGACCCTTGCCGGAAAATGCCCGGATCAATCCCTGGGACAAAAACAGCGCGCAGAGCGAGCCGGCGAATGTCGTCGCGGCCGCGAGTCCAATCGCCGGCTTGTACGAAAGCTGTCGACTGCCGTACAGCGTCGCGACACCCTTGAAATTGTCGTTCGCGCCGTTGGCGTACGAAAGAAAGAGAACCGTCAGAACAATCACAACCATCAGAACCATGCGGCGCGCCTCCTCGAACCCATGTTGTCATCTGTCATCTTGCTCGGAGGATACCGCAAATTGAATTCCAATGCCGTAAGCGGCATTACGAAATCGAAAAGATTAATTTGCGTCCGAAAACTCGAATTCGGCGCGGACGTTCGAATAGACTTGGCCGTCGATTTCGACGTGCGGGTAGATGACGTAGTTGAGCGGCCCCGCGGCGGCGCCGGGGAGTTGAATGTCCCGGCCGACGGTGAAGCCGATCCGGTTGGCGTCCAGGCCGCCGAACAACTCCTCCTGGCGGGAACGGTCCTTCTGCGCTTCCGAGGCGTCGATCGGCACCCAGCCGTACGGATCCACAAAAAATTCGGCCCAGCAGTGGTAGCCGGGAATCGCGCCGGTCTTCCGGCCGGCCGGCAGAGGAACTCCCATCACGAACCGGGCGGGAATCCCGAGCGACCGCGACTCACCGATGAACAGCGAGTGGAAATCGGTGCAGTTGCCTTTCCGGAAATCGCACGCGTAGACGGCGTCGCCTTTTCCCCAGCCCTCGCCGCTCTTGTCGTACAGCACGCTTTCGACGACATGGTCGTACAGCGCCCGCGCCTGCCGGAGGGGATTGTCAAATTCGCCGGCGACGCTTCTTGCCTCGGCGGCAATCCGGCCGTCGATGGGAATCAACGCCGACGCCCGGAGAAAATTTCCCATGCGGCCGCCGGACAGGGATGTCCCAGTGCCGGAATTGACATGGATGTCTGAATTCCGGCCGCCGGACGCCATCTTCACCGATTCCGCGCCCGCCGCGGAGAGAACCCTGTACCCCCGACGGCTCACCCGATAGTCGATCTCGATCGAAATGGAGTCCTCACTCCCCGACGGGAGGAGAAGGGACGAAAGATCGAAGACCAGAAAGCGGTTGCCGTATTCGGGTTCTTCCTCGACGGTGTAGGCCGCCGTTCCCCTGACATCAAATCCGTTCAGCGTTTGGTGGGTGTCGGTGAATGGCATCGGAATCCATGCGAGGACGCGGCGCGCCGTGGGCGGCGCGTCCGGCAGGATCAGCCGGTAGAGGAATCGAACCTCCCGTCGCGGCGGTTCCCCGGTCGTGGACCGGTCCGCGGACAGCCAGAGAGCCGCGGACATCATCAAGAGTCCGCCGACGGTCAGGATCCGCTTGGACATGCTCACAATCCCGGCCTACTTGCCCTTTGGATGCTCCTGAGGATGTTCGCCAGAATGTTCTCCCTCGTGATCGCTTCCCTTCCACTCCTTCTTCTCCGGCGCCTTCTTTCCCTTGATCGGACTCTTCGACCACACGCCATCCTTCTCGACCCAGCCATATCGCGCGTCCCCGTCCTCCTTGTGAACGGAAACTTCCGTGACCTTCAGGTGCTTCTTGTTCGAGCCGTGCATGAACACGTCCAGATCATAGACTTTCTTGCCGTCATGCGTCCGGAAATCGGCGCAGGCAAAATACACGTCTTTGGCCACTCTCGACAGCCGGTCCTTGTGAACCTTCTCCAGCTTCAGCGCCAGCGGCTTGCCCGCATCCTTGTCGAACACCAGAAAATATCCGCCTTTGAGGTCGGCGTCTTTGGCCACATATCCCGAAATCGCCTCCGCCATATCCTCCTTGGTGAGCCCGACGGATTTTTCCGCCTTGCCCGTCTTGGCCGGATGCTCCGGATGCTCCGCCTTTTTGCCGCCTGATGGATGCTCGGTCGGATGCTCCGTGGGGTGTTCTCCCGCCAGGGCGATACGCCCGCCAAACAGCATGAGGGCGAACGCCATCAAAATAGCCGTCACACCTCTTCCGTAAAACATGGTTGGACCTCCTCTAAATCGTTTTCTTTAAGGCTCAATATTCAACACTCAATATTCAATATTCAAGTTTTCAAACTTGAAAATTGAGTGTTGAATATTGAATATTGAGCCTTTGTCTTCTCCCACTCAATCATGCCAGACACCCGTCCGTCTGTAATGGGCCTTACATTTATTTTTTGATCGGCGCAAATGTCTCCGCCTGCCCGAGAACCGTCGCGGCGTCCGTCGGCGGCAATTGGCATACGCCCTCTTCACAGACATAGGCCGTTGGCGCGCTGCGGGTCGGAGTCTTGCCGGCGAGCAAGACAAGAGCGGCGGCGGGCGGCCGTGCATCCGAAACGGCGACGACTTTGTTGGGCAGGAACTTTGATCTCAGGGCGCCGACGATCTTCCGGGTCCGCGCGTCGCCGAGTTTTCCGGCAATGGCGATTTCCTTGGACCGATCGAGCGCGTAATCGAGGGCGACGAGTATCTGGGCAAATGCAAACGGCGACCTCGATACCATACCGGCTGACGAACGGATCACGACATCGGCGCGTTTTTTATATTTGTCGTCGTAAGTGAAATCGGCCAGCCGGAGG
>JACQOF010000106.1 GCA_016202645.1 bacterium | reverse complement strand
TTACTATTCAGCCCTCTCCGTCATTCCCGCGAAAGCGGGAATCCAGTCCGCCCTGCGATAATCTGGATTCCCGCTTTCGCGGGAATGACGACCCGAATAATTACAAGTAAAGGTTGACTTTCTTCAGGCGGCCGATTCCTCGATGATCTTGATGAATCTCTGGCTGCCGGCGTCCCACCGGCCTTCGGCGGCGCCGTTGTTCAGGAAGAGGTTTAGCCGCACCCGCCGCGACCCGAAGTGCCGGCGGAAAATCCGGTGCTTGTCTTCCCGGGGGGAATGACTCGCCACGAAATCTTTTCCGGCGTCCGTGAAACGGGTTTTTCCGATGAGGTGCTTGATGAGCGGAATTTCGCGGGGCGACACGCAGAACCAGCCGGCCTCGCGGAGCGCGTAGCCGAGGTGGATGTCCTCGTAGCCGGCCACGCCGTATAAATCTCCGCGCCAGCCGCCCGCGTCTTTCAAGGCCTGCCGGCGGGTCAGGAGATTGTAGCCGGAGATCCACGACACGGGTATACTGATGCCGGGGAAGAAGACTTTTTGATACAGATTTTCCGAGTCCCCGGCAAAACAGTCGAGGACCGCGAACTGGCCCGTCGCGCCGACGCGGGGGTGGACCAGAAAGGACCGCATCATCTGGCCGATCCAGTCGGGATGGTGGATGAAGACGTCGTTGTTCAGAAATATCAGATGCTCGTGCGCGGCGGCTTCGGCGCCCTGATTGTTCGCGCCGGAAAACCCGAGGTTCTCGCGGTTTTGGATTACCCGCAGGCGGCGCTCGCGCGACGCGATCTCCGCAAGACCCCGCGGGGTGTCGTCTTCCGAACCATTGTCGATGACGATGACTTCATAGTCGGGCCACACGGTCCGCTCAAAGAGACTTTCCAGGGCGCCTTTCGTGTACTCCCACTGGTTCCAGGCGGGAATGATGATCGACACGGGCGGCTTTTCGCCGGACGCGCCGTCCCGGAAATCCGGATCCTCGGAAAGACTGAGGATGCCGGCGGCGGCGTGCCGGAGCAGAAGCATCTGGTGAACGAGACACGTCCGAAGTTCAATGTCGTCAAGCGCCTTTTGGATCCAGCCGCTCCACATGTTGAATTCGAACTTGTCCATCACCTCAAACAGATACTGCCCGACTTGCGGGTTCGCCCGGACCAGCGTGGTCAGGCGCTCCAGCTGCCGGTCAATCTCTTCGGCGCTCGGATCCGTGACCCGCATGCCCAGCGACGCGATAAACTCCAGAACCGGATCGTCCTTCATAATTGACTTATCGGCTGTTCGTCGGGATCGGCTTGACCTCCCGGCGGATGTTTTGATAGCTTCACGCCTGATGACGATGAAATCACCGGCGGACAGGGATGTCCTGTCCCCAAAGCTCCAGTCTCAGAAAATTCCAGGAGGGAATTTTCTCCATTGCGCGTTGGGGGCGAGTTGGGTTGCCGTCGGTCTTGCGGTTGTCGTGTTTTCAGGATGCGGCGGTTCGGCAAGACAGACTCTCACCATTGGAACGGTTCTTCCCATCACGGGGCCGGCGGCGTCCGCCGGGAGTGAGGCGTATCAGGCGGTCCAGTTGGCTGTCGAAGTGGCGAATGCGTCGGGCAGACTGGCGCCTTATACTCTCGATATCCTGGCCCGCGACGATGTGTCCGATCCCAAGCAGGCTGTGAGCGCGGCCAAGGATCTTTCTTCCAATCCGGCGGTGCTGGGCATCGTTGCGCATTTCAACAGCGGCTGTTTTCTGCCGGCGTCCCGCGTCTACCACGAAAACGCCGTGACGGCCATCACGCCCGCGGCGACCAATCCGGAAATTACCCTGCAGGGATTTCCCGAAATCCATCGCATCGTCACGACGGATCAGGTTCAGGGCGAGGCCATGGGCCGGTATATCGCGCAGAGAGGCGCCAACGTCCTGGCCATCATCCATGACAAGACTCAGTACGGTGAGGGGCTGGCGAAAGTCGTTCGGGATGCCGCCGCGGCCGCCGGCGTCACGGTTCAGTCCTTCGACGGCATCCAGGTCGGCGACAAGGATTTTCGGTCGCTCTTGACGACCATCCGGAGCCGGAAACCACAGGCGGTGTTTTTCGGAGGGCTTTACGACGAAGGGGGACTCCTCGTCAAACAGATGCGGGAACTCGGAATGGACCAGCTGTTTTTGGGGCCGGACGGAATCAAGGGAAAAGATTTTGTCGATGTGGCCGGGGCCGCGGCGGAAGGCGCGATCGTGAGTTTCGTCGGGAAACCGGTCGACCAGATGGCGTCGGCGAGAGCTTTCCTCGACCGCTACGAAAAACGGTTCGGAAAGCCGGTTGAAAACTTCGGGCCGTACGCCTACGACGTCGCCGGGATTTTCATATCGGCCCTGGAAAGAATCGTGAAGCGCGGAGAGACCCCGTCGCGCCCGGCCGTTCTTCAGGAAGTCAAGTCTCTCCAGCATGACGGCGTGATCGGCCGGACGGAATTCGATGCGAAGGGTGATACGAAAAATCGCGCCATTTCGTTTTATGTAATCAAGAACAAACAATTTGAGTTTATCGAAGCGACCGGAGAGTCCCCCCTCTAAACCGCCGGCGTTCGGCCGGCCGAGCGAGGGAGGGTTGGATCATGCAGGCTGAGGCATTCCTTCAGCATCTTCTGAACGGCTTGACCCTCGGCGGCATGTTTGCCCTCATCGCCATCGGGTATACCCTCGTCTACGGGATCATCGAACTCATCAACTTCGCGCACGGCGAAATCGTTACCTTCGGCGCGTTCGTGGGTCTTGGCGTTCTCATGGCCGTCGTTGGCACGCCCCTCGCCGGCGCGTCGATTGCGCTCCCTCTTGCATTTCTGGCCGCGATGGTCGTGACGGCCGGGCTGGGTGTTACGCTCGAACGCGTTGCCTATAGACCCCTGCGGGCGTCGGAACGGCTCACTGCGCTGATCAGCGCGCTGGGCGCCAGTATTTTTCTCATGAACGCCATGATGCTGGCGTTCGGCCGGGACTCCAAACCGTTTCCGGCGTATCTTTCCGGCCCGGTGTTCCAGCGCGGAGATTTTGTGGTTCGGGAACTCGACGTGTTTCTGGCGGCGGTGACGCTGATCCTCTGCGGGCTCCTCGATCAGTTCGTTCGCCGGACACGACTCGGCCGCGCGATGCGGTCGGTTGCGCAGGACCCGGAGGCCGCGCGGATGTGCGGCGTGTCCGTCAACACGACGGTATCCCTGACGTTCCTGCTCGGCTCCGCGCTCGGCGCGGCGGCAGGCATCTTGAACGGCCTCTACTACGGCGTCATCCGGTTCGACATGGGATTTATTCTCGGCATCAAGGCCTTCACGGCAGCGGTGCTGGGCGGGATCGGAAACGTGCGCGGCGCGATGGTGGGCGGGTTTGTGCTGGGTCTCTCGGAATCCCTCATCCCGGCGATTCTGGCGGCGCCGCCGTTTTCCATTCCGGAAATATTCGACTACAAGGACGCCGTGGCGTTCGCCATTCTGATTCTGGTCCTGCTCGCCAAACCCAGCGGGCTATTGGGCGAGGAGGTCCCGGAAAAGGCATGACCGACCGGATGAGCGGCTCGGCTGTCCTCTGGGGTGTGCCGGCCTTTGTTTTGGTGTGGACGTTGTGTTTTCTTCTGACTCCCGAAATCCGCGGGTTTCAGTCCGCGCAAGACTGGATCGGACTCGCCGCCCTGGTCGGACTCGGTGTGCTCGTATGGGCTGCATGGAAAATGTTTTCGGCGCGCGGCGGTTTCGAGGAATTCGAAGAGGGCACGCGGCTTCATCCGGCCCGCGTGGGCGCCGCCATTTTTCTTTGCGCGGCGCTCTTCCCGCTCATCCTCGGCCAGCTCGGCAAATCCTACTGGATACACGTCGGAGCGCTCTCCCTGATTTATGTACTGCTTGCGGTCGGCCTCAATATCGTGGTGGGGTTTGCGGGCCTGCTCGTGCTGGGATTTTCGGCGTTTTACGGGATCGGCGCCTACGTTGCGGCAATCTTGACGACTCGGTTTCCGGATATGCCGCATATCATCTGGGCGCTCATCCCGCTCGCGGCGCTTCTCGCCGCTCTGTTCGGGATTCTCCTCGGCGCGCCGACGCTCAGGCTCCGCGGGGATTACCTGGCGATCGTGACTCTGGGATTCGGAGAAATCGTCCGGATCGTTCTGACCAACTGGGACACGCTGACGCGGGGGCCGATCGGCATATCGGGCGTGGGTCCGTTTCGGATCGGGACGTGGAATCTGATGAAGCCGCTCAGCCTCGGGCCTCTGCATATTGACGGGACGACGCAGTATTATTTCTTGATTCTGATGTTCGTGGCCCTCGGCGTTATCGTGGCCCGCCGTCTGAACCAAAGCCGAATCGGCCGGGCGTGGGTCGCCTTCCGGGAGGATGAACTGGCGGCGCGGTCGTTCGGGATTAACATTTCCAAATATAAAGTCCTGGCGTTCGCGATCGCGGCCGCCTACGCGGGCGTCGCCGGAGTGTTCTTCGCGTCCCTGCAGGGGTTTGTCGACCCGACGAGTTTTTCGTTTCTCGAATCGGTCATCATGGTCTGCATGGTTGTGATGGGCGGCATGGGATCCCTGGCGGGCAGCATGGTCGCGGCGTTTCTTCTGGTGATGCTTCCGGAAAAATTGCAGATGCTGAGAGACTACCGGATGCTGATCTTCGGGCTGGTCATGATCCTGCTCATGATCTGGAGGCCCCAGGGGCTCATTCCTTCGAAACGCAGGCTCTTGGAACTTCAAAAGGAACCGGTCCGGTGAGTTCCGCGCGGCCGGTCCTCTCCCTGCGCGGCGTGACCAAACATTTCGGCGGCGTCCGGGCGGTGGACGGAATATCGCTTGATGTCGGGGAAGGGTCCATCACGGGGATCATCGGGCCGAACGGGTCCGGCAAAACGACGCTGTTTAATTTGATCAGCGGGATATATGAGCCTCAAAAGGGCGATATGATCTTTGAAGACCGGCCGGTTCAGGGTTTGCCGGCGCATCAAGTCCTGCGGCGGGGAATCGCGCGGACTTTTCAGAATATCCGGCTCTTCGACCAGATGCTCGTGATCGAGAATCTGCTGGTGGGCATGCACACGCGCCTCTTCTCGGGCGTCTTCGACGCCTGCGCGCGGACGCGGCGGTTCTGGGCGGAGGAGCGTGCGGCGGCGGCGGAGGCGATGAAGCTTTTGAATTTCTTTCCGGAGCTGGCAGAGATGGAACTTCAGATCGTCAAGAACCTGTCCTATGCCAACCGTCGGCGCGTCGAAATTCTGAGGGCGCTGGCGGCCCGGCCGCGGCTCATGCTTCTCGATGAACCGGCGGCGGGCATGAACGCGACGGAGGCCGCGAAACTCATGAAGGACATCCGGCGGATCCGGGACCGCGGGGTGACTGTTCTACTCATCGAACACAACATGTCCGTCATGGCCGGCGTGACCGATCGCGTCATGGCGATGGACCAGGGCGAAAAGGTGGCGGAGGGGTCCTTCGAAGAAATCCGCGCGCATCCGAAAGTCCTGGCGTCCTATCTGGGATCTGAGAACCCGTGAAAAAATGAATCCGCTTATCGAAGTCTCCGGAATCACGGCCGGGTATGGTGGGCCGCCGGTCCTGCGCGATATACGGCTCGATGTCGCGCCGGGAGAATGGATCACGCTTCTGGGCGCGAACGCCGCCGGAAAAACCACGCTTCTCAAATGCCTGATTGGCGTCCTTCCCGTTTCCGGCGGGTCGGTGCGGTTCGACGGCCGGCCGGTTGAGACTCTGGCGCCCGAAGACCGGATCCGCGCGGGCATGGCGATCGTTCCGGAAGACCGCCGGGTCTTTGGACGAATGTCCGTTCTGGAAAATCTCCGGCTCGGGGCGCACCTCTGGGGCGGCGGGTCCTCCGGTGATCTGGACCGGGTGTTCACGCTTTTTCCGAGAATGGCCGAGCGCCGCTCCCAGAAGGCGGCCACGCTGTCCGGCGGGGAACAACAGATGCTCGCAATCGGCCGCGCCCTGATGGCGCGCCCGAAACTTCTCCTCCTCGACGAACCCTCCATGGGCCTCGCGCCCAAACTCGTATCGGACGTTTTCGCTCTGCTCCGGCGCGTTCAGACGGAGGGCGTCTCGATTTTGCTCGTGGAACAAAACGCGAAGATGGCTCTCGCGGCCAGCTCGCGCGCCTACGTCCTGCGGCTCGGCGAGATTGTCCTCTCGGGCCCGAGCGCTGAACTGGCGGGCAACGAGGAAGTCCAGAGGGCGTATCTTGGCGGGTAAACCGGATTCCGGGATTCCGTTTTCTTCGGATAAGGCCCTTCATATTGTCTCCGAAGCCGCGGCCATGGCCATGAACGATTACCGGAGAACACCGCGGTCGGCGTTTCGGACAAAAACCAGCTTCCGCGATCTGGTGACGCGGACCGATCAGAAACTCGAAAAGTTCCTGGTGTCCCGGCTCGGGAAACTGACGCCCGGGTGCGAATGGGTCCTCGAGGAGGCCGATCTCAAGGATCCCATCCGGACTCGCGGGTGGATCATCGATCCGCTGGACGGCACGGTCAACTTTGTCCACCGCTTTCCGGTTTTTGGAATTTCAGTTGCCTGGATCGACCGGAACGTTCTTCGATGGGGCGCGGTTGCGCACCCGTGCGCCGGCGGCATTTACTGGGCGAGGAAGGGGTCCGGGGCGTTTCTCCGGACTAGCGGCCAAGACCGGCGTCTCAAGGTTTCAAAGGTCGGGCGGTTGTCGGAATCCGTCATCGAAGTCGGTTTCGCGGACGTCCGGTCCGGCGTTCGGAAAAATACACTGCCGATGCTCAACCACATCATCATGAACTGCCACGGCGTCCGGAGGCTCGGCGCGGCCGCGCTCGATTTGTGTTTCGTCGCTCAGGGAGTCATCGACGGATTTTATGAAAAAGGCCTCAACCCGTGGGACGTCGCGGCGGGCGGCTTGATCGTCCGCGAGGCGGGCGGTCTCGTCTCGGATTTCGGAAACGGGGACGATTGGCTCTATGGACGATCCATCCTCGCGTCGAACGGCCGGGTCCATGGACCCCTCCTGAGAGTCGTTCGGCGGACAGGGAAGTCCAGCCCCCAACGCTTCAGTCTCAGAAAATTCCACGAGGGAATTTTCTCCATTGCGCGTTGGGGGCGGGCGATGCGATGAGAAATGGCGCGCCGAGTGGTTTGGCCGCCACGGCGCTGGGCTGGCTACTCACCCTGGGCGCGTTCGCGGAGGATGCGGTGGTCACGTTCAAAGTCGTCCCGGACACGGCGCTCCCGGCTGGCGGTTCCATTTTCATCACGGGCGATCATGAACAGCTGGGAAACTGGGATCCGGGGTCCGTCCCTCTCGCGCCGGAACCCGACGGCGCCTGGACCCGGGACTTTCTGTTTCCGGCTGGAACGCGGATCGAATACAAAATCACGCGAGGCAAATGGGAAGCGGAGGCCATCTATGCCGACAGCGGCATCCCCGGCAATTTTCGCCTGGACGTTTCGGGCGACACGCAAGTGGCCATCCGCGTGCCCCATTGGAAGGACCAGATCGTCGTCAAACGGCGTGGGGGGATTACCGGAACGGTGATCACTCACGAGAACATGGCGGCCGACGGCATCGTGCCGCGGGACGTGCTGGTGTGGCTTCCGCCGGGATACGAGACGGCGACGGCGAAACGATACCCGGTGATCTACATGCACGACGCCCAGCAGATTTTCGATCCGGCGACGGCCACGCACGGGATCGATTGGCAGATCGATGAGACTCTCACGGCGCTCATCCGGGAAGGCCGGATGCGGGAGGTCATTGTCGTCGGGAACAAGAGCACAAAGGACAGGGGCCGGGAATACTCGGACGGGCCGCAGGGGAAGGCCTATCAGAGATTCATCGTGGAAATATTGAAGCCGTTTATCGACCGCACCTATCGGACAAAGCCCGAACGGGAGCACACCAGCGTCATGGGCTCGTCGATGGGCGGACTCGCTTCGTTTCTCCTCATCTGGCATCACCCGGAGACGTTTTCGATGGCCGGGTGCTTTTCGCCCGCGTTCTGGCTTGACTGGCGTCAGCTCAAGACGGACCGGTGGCCGCCCGTTCAGATCTATATAGATAACGGCGGGGTGGGTCTGGAAAAACGTCTCCAACCCGGCTGTGACTTGATGCTCGAGGTTCTCCAGAGAAAAGGATTTGTCCTCGGAAAAGATCTGATCTGGGCCGCCGATCCCGATGCCGAACACAACGAGGAAGCCTGGTCGAGGCGCGCGTGGATGCCGGTGTTGTGGAAGTACGGAACCGGCAAGCAGGCGTGGGTCGATACGCTTCCGGCGCCGCCCCCGCCGTATTTTTCGGACCGTGCCGCGCACACCAAAACATTTCTGCGCGTTGATACATTGACAATCGTCGGAATATCCGGAGAGTTCACGCGCGGCGACAGGGAAGAAGCGGTGGCGGAATTTCGCGAGCGGTTCATCAAGGACCGGGAGGCAGCGACCGCGGAGAACAACACAGGCCGGCCGGTCTATATCGGCGTCTTCTCCAAACCGGATACGGACGGAACCTTCGATTACATGGCCGGGGTTCTCGCGACGGATACGATGGCCGCCGCGGAGCGGAACCTTCAGCGCATCGACCTGCCGCCCGCCCATTATCTGAAATACACCCATCAGGGTCCGATGGCGTCGATTCCCGAAACGTACGGCTATCTACTCGACTGGTTTCTCCCCAAACACGACTGGACCCCTGGCGATTACTGGATCGAATGGTACGATGAGCGGTATCTCACGGATTCGACAAGGCCGGAGGTCGACGTCTATATTCCGGTGACAGACGGAGATTGACCCGGGCCGCCCCGCCCTTGACTGCCGGTATTCTCGCGAGATATTCCGTCACTCACCATGGAAGATGAGGACCAGGACGAAATAGACCGGACGGAGGAAAAGGGAAAGAAGGGCAATCGCATCCGCCCCCGGGAGAGGTACCGCGCGCTGATCGACATCATCGACGAGGAGCAGGTGCTGATCGCGTTCGGTGACCGGAAGGCCCGATTCGCGCTGATGATTCTGGCGGCGTTCAACGCCGCGGTCATCATCGGCGGGTCGTTTGTCTACCGCGCGGTTGAGGATCTGCCGGATGCGATCCGGCTGTCGTGTCTGGGGTTCATGTTTCTGTACGGCATCACCGCCATCTATTTTTTCCTGCTCGCCATAGACGCCCTGCGCCCGCGGAAGGCCCCCGTGGCTTCGTCGGATCTGGCGGCAGGAGATCGCGGCGGCGCGGGTCTTCGATTTTTTCTGGACATCGTCAAGCACCGGAAGGAGGACTATTGGGAACAGATTCAGGCGATGGATTATGACCGGCTCAACCGGGAACTGTCGTATCAGGTTCACGGCCTGGCCCACCTGATCACCGCGAAATATGACGTCCTGGAGCACCTCTACCGCGGGATGCGGATTCTCACGATCGGCGCCGCGGCCCTGCTCGTGGCGGTTGCGGGATCGAGCAGCGCAATTTTTTTATTCCAATAATTTCCCGGGCAGGTCCATTTTAAAATAGAAGGGGCACCCGTCCGCCACGATCAGCAGAACCGGGTCGGCGTTTGCCGGGTGCAGGATGCAGATTCCCTCCGGATGAAATTTTAGGCTTGATCGGCGGGTTTTGATTTTTTTGTCAAACCGGATGCCGTCAACGGCCCGGGGCGGCTGGTCCGTGCCGTCCCACCGCCAGACCTGAAAGCGGTTTTTTGTTTTTTTCGAATCCCCGCCTCCGCCGGTCAGGATCCAGAAACTCTTTGAAGGCCCGTCATACGAGATGGCCCGGACGCCGAATCCGGAGATGGTGTCGAGCACGATAGGCTCCTCCAATTCGAGGGCGTCCCGGCGAAAGGGGCCGTTTGGCGTTTTGAGGCGGATGGGAATGAGGGCTGGGTGATTTCCCCAGAGCGGGCCGCGCAGTCCCAAGAGGAGCCGTTCCCTGTCCGGGTCGTAGGCGAGTCCCTCAATATTTAATCCCCCGGCATCGGTCGGGAGAGTTCGGACCGCGGCAATTTCCGGAATTTCCGATTCGAGCCAGTCCCGGAGATCCGAAATGGTATCAGCGCCACGGAGGTCGCCGTTCGATTCCAAGCTCATTCTAGCCAGGGCGCTCCCGCGCCGGGGTTTGCCCTCTGAATTCAGGGAATGAGATGAGACCACGTACACGAACCCTCTACCGTCCACGGCGATTCCTTCCATGTCCTTGAGATGAAATCCGGCCGGCAGGGGAATCCATTCCATCGTGTCGGGCGCGGATCTGTCAGGGCCGAAGGTCAGGACAAACAGGGAATCCTTGCTTTCGTCCTCGACGATGAGCGCGGCGTTTTTTCCGGGAATGGGCGCGGCGTCCGAAAATTCCACGGGCATTGGTAACCGGCCGACGACGAGGCCTTCGGCTTGAACGCCGGAGACGTACAGATCCGGGGGGCCGCCGCCGCGAAGATAGAACGCGGTCAGGATGAAACTCACAGCGTATATGGAGAACAAAAACATCGCCAGCCGGACGAAGGACGTGTTCATGGGGGGTTGGTGGTGTTGAGATCGGGCAGCCCCGGAGGGATGACAAGTGTGTTTCCCGGCGGAACTCCGCCCTGGGAGGTGGACTCCTGCGTGACGTCCTCGTTAACCTCGGCGAACGTCGACTGTTCCTCAATGACGCTGATGCTGACGGGCGCGTCGACGGCCTCGATGGATGTCAGCGCCTCCTGGGCCTCCGCCGGGGACAGCCCCCCGGGCGTGATGTCGGACTGGGCGTCGGCCTGCTGGGTCACGGCGGTGGTGATGAAGGCGTCGGGATTGTTGATATCGCCAATCGTTATTCGAAGTCCGTCGTCAACCGGGACGACGAACTCGAGGGTCTTGTCGTTCAGGACGCCCATGTCCAGAACTCCGGCGTCGGGCGTCAGGCTCTGATCGAACAGATCGAGCCAGGCGTTGAATTCCTCGACGGCCAGTTCCGTCGTGACCGGTCCCGCCTCGCCCCCCTCGGCTGACAACTCGCCGCGCTCCTTGTCCGTCTCCTCGCCTTCGTCGGAGATGGATCCCTTTTTCTTTTCCTTTTTCTTTTTCTTGTCCTTATCCTTGTCCTTGTCGTCCTTCCCGTTTCCATCCTCCGCCAGTTTGGAAGGGGAAATTCCGAGGACGGCTTTCACCGGAGCGGGAAGCGCGTCGGCCGGCGCCGGCGCGGCGAATCCCCTGCCGTCCCGAATGTTGGCCTCGGTCCCGATTCCCGGGAAGTGTCCGACGGTCTGTTCGGTTCCCCGGACGCCGACGACGGCGGTTGGGGTGACGACATTAAACCGGTTTTCGCGTCCGGTTTCCTTCGAAACGCTTGAGACAACCTTTCCGACGCTCAAAAAGAGTTCCGTGTAGACCTGGGTTGTCGATTGGATGCTTCGTCCGACGACGAATTGTGTGAGGGGGGAAATGGAGGTTTTGCTGTCCTGAATTTTCAGGACGGCGGCGCCGTTGATGCCCGTCGATATCTGGTCGCCGGGCGATATCCGCATTCCCTCATACGCGCGCATCCAGGTCTTGCCGCCGCGTTTCTGGACTTCAACGTCCCCGGAAACGTCCGCCAAAAATCCCTCCACGATCTCCGCCGACTGCGCCGGCGGGCAGAGGGCAAGAAGAACCGCCAGCGCGAGGGCGTGGAACCATCCTCGATCCGGGGTCGTCCGCATGGCGGTCTCCATCCGTGTCCTCTAGCGGCCCGCCTTCTTGGTCTGCGTCTGATCGGTGTCCCGTTTGGTTCCCGTGTCGGACTTGGTGATGCCAAGCAGTTCCAGGACGCCGGGCGGAAGCTGGTCGACCGGCAGCGGCGCCGCGAATCCCTTGCCATCCTTGATGTCGGCGTTGGTGCCCATGCCGGGGCTGTACTCGACTGTCTGGATCGTGCCCCGGACGCCGACGACGGCGGTGGGCGTGATGACGTTGAACCGGTTCCGGATGCCCGAGATACGCGTCTTGGTCACGTGGGACGAAACCTTTCCGCTGAGGAGATACAGCTCCGTATAGATCTCGGTGTCGGACCGGATGCTCCGTCCGACGACAAACTGCGTGAGGGGATCGATTTTGGTTTCGCTGTTCTTGAAATTCAGGAGCGCCTTTCCGTCAATCCCCGTCGAGATGATGTCTCCGGGGCCGACCTTGACGACCTTCTTGACCTCAACCCAGTTTTCCTCCCCGCGCCGCTTGACCTCGACGCTTCCCTCCAAAATTCTCAGCATGCCCCCGGCAACTTCCGCCGAAAAGGCCCGCTGAATCTCGCCGCCGATAAAGGCGGTCGCAGCCGCGAGGCCCAAAACGAATCCGAACCATCGGATCCTTCCTGTCCACTGTTTCATTTTCGATTCCTCCTGTTCAAATGGTTGTTCGCGTTTCACAGCGATCTATAGATCAATCGAAAATTTCAGCCTGACAAACGTCTCGTCCGACCGGGTCGCGTAGGCCGGGCCGGGATTGAAGAAACCGAACTTGAGAGTATAGTTCACATCGCTCATCAGCCGCCACGTGACGGATAAATCAATCTCATCGCCCACTCGCCGGGATGATCCGGCCCCCCGGAGCATGTAGGGGTCGGACGCGGCGCCGGCGGCCTTGTCGCGCCAGAACATGTAATACTGCGGATGAATTTTGATGTCCTTCCAAACCCGGCTTTTGGACCAGCCGAAGGGTTTGACGCTGATGCCTGTTTTGACGACATGGAGATTGGTGAGAGTGGGCGCGAGGGCGTAGCCGAGATTTTTTCCGCCAAACGGAATAAAGCGCCTGTCACTGCCGCCCGCGCCGCTGCCCGCGGCCGATCCGCTGCCGCCGGAAGTTGAAAAGACATTTCCGACGGCGTCGTCATCTCCGCTGCCGTAGAGGTAGTCGAGGTGGGCGACGGGTTTGAGGTCGCTGTAGAAATAGTATTTGAAGCCCGCGTACAGCGCCTGCGCGTTCACGTCCACCGCGGTGCCCGGAAGATTTCCGCTGTCGGAGAACGTCGTCCCAAATTCCTTGATGTACTGGAATTCATATTCCAGCCGGGAAAAGACACTGCCGTAGAACGTGAGGCCGAGGTAGAGGGAGTCGAACCGGTGCCGCTGGCCTTCGGCGTCCGGCGCGTCGTCGTTGGCGTCTATGTTGCCGACCGCGAAAACATTGGCCTGCTGGAGCGCGAGGTACCGGATGTTGTATTCGGCGCCGTAGAACCACCGTTTGGACCGGCCGGCCCGCGGGGCCAGAAAATCGACGTTGTCGTCACCCGGTTTCTGGCGGAGGAGGAAGAGCTGCGCCGCCTGCCGGCGGGTTTTGAGTTCGTAATCGATCCCGTCCGCGACGAGCCCGAAGGCGAGGGTGTTTTTGACTTTCACGTACTGCCGGCCCAGAGTCCATTTTTGCCGGAAGGATTTGTTCCCGAATCCGCGTTCGATATAGAACATTTCAATCCCGGGCTGGACCCAGTTGGACCGCGCGACGGCCGGTGAGATTTTGGCGTTCTGGGTGAGCTGTGTGCCCGCGCGGAAGTAAATTTTTGTCTTTCCCGTGCCGCTCTGGCTGTTGAGGAAGAGTTTCAGGTCGTTTTCCCAGGCGTGGTCGAGGAGGTCCTGTGTTTTTCGGTCGCGGTCGTTCTGGTTGGAGAAGACGTACGAGGGCGAGTACCACCCGCCATAGATGAATTTCCAACCCGTGCCGCGGGCCAGCGCGCCCCATAGCCGGTTGGCGCTGCCGGACACGTCCTCTGTCCCGCGGAGTTCCTCGATGGTTTCCTGCTGTTCCCGGCGGAGTTCCTCCTGGGACATCTGCGCCTGAGCGGGGAGAAAGGGAGAAAGGGAGAGAGGGAGAAAGGCCAGGGAGAAAAGAAGGGAGAAAGGGAGAGAGGGAGAGAGGGAGATAGGACAGACCTTCTCCGGTATTTCTCTGTCTAACTTTCTCCCTTTCTCCCTTTCTCCCTTTCTCCCTGTCAAAGGACTCATCGCACGATCGCCAGCTTGTCGATAAGTTTGGTTCCGCCGGACTGGATGATGTAGAGGTACGCGCCGGAACCCAGGCGCCGTCCGTTCCGGTCGGTCGTGTCCCAGGTTGTGGTATTGGGTCCCGGTGCGCCTGTCGCGGTAAGTTCCCGCGCCAGCCGCCCGCCGACGTCGAAAATTCGGATGGTTACCGGGCCGGCGGCGCCCAGGTTATATTTAAAGGTCATCCACCCGGTCGTGCCGTCCGGCCCGGGATTCGGGTAGACGAAGGTCTGGTCTTTTGAGAGCGGCGCGGCGAGGAACGCGGCGAGATACTCGGGCAGGCCGATGACGAGGGTCAACTGGGCCGCGGATTTTGACCGGAGGGAATCCCCCTGGGACGGATTGGAGATTGCGGCCGGCAATTCCAGCGAAGAATTTTTCCGCAGATCCAACGGGCCGTCGGGGCCGCCGATCAGGTAGGCGGAAAATTTTGCCGGAATGGCGGCGATGTTGTCGATGGTCAGGCCGACCGGGGCCTTGCCGTCGCTGACGAGGTTCAGAGTCCATGATTTCAACGTCGTGATCGGCGGCACGAAATTTGCCGTCTGGGCCGGGCCGTGTTCGTCCCGGATGGCCAGCGACACGAATGTGCCGGCCGGCGCGGGCGGCTCGAATAGGTTGGCGGCTTCGGCCTCCTCCGCGGTATTCTTGACGCCGACATAATTTTGAAAATCCTGATATTCCCCGCGTTGGGCGAGAATCTGGATCGCCCAGTCCTGTCCGGTTGCCGGATCGTAGGCCGCCGACAGCCGCGGCGCCTGGGCCCAGATTTCAGTCGCGGTGTCGGGCGGCGCGGCGGGATTCGGATAGACGTACATCGTGCAGGATTCATAGGCGTAGAGGGCGAACCCGATCGCCGGTTTCAGGTGCATCTTGGAGAACCTCGGGGAAATCGGGTCGGGTCCCCAGTACCAGCCGTTGCCGTTGTACCAGAACGCGGCGTTCTTGATGACGCCGGCGGCGGCGGCCTGCGCGGGCGTGAGGAGCCCGGACACCGCGGTCTTGAACCGCACGGCGGAATCCCAGTCGACATAGAAATACTGGCCGCTGCCGATCATGTTCCAATTGGCGTTGAGGGCGTACGTCAATGTGTCGAATCCGGTCGTGCCCTGCGTGATGAGACGCCCGGCGCCCTCGGCGTAGACCCAGTAGGCGCGGCCGCGCTGGATGGAGGAGGGCGTGACGTATTTTGAGTAGTTTGGATCAGACGCGGCGTTCTCGTCCCACCAGAACACGTACGCGCCTGGCAGGTCGTCCTGGATGGCGTCGGACACGGCCGACGCGGTTAAAGTAGTTTTGTTCGGCGTGATCATTTTCCATTTGGTCGCGGTGAATTCGACGCCGTCGGCGTAGGCGACCATCTGGGCGAAGACGGCCGGTGCGGAGTCCGACGTGACTTTGACTTCGTATACCCCGGCGGCGGTTCCGAGCGTGAACGTTTCGGAAACGTATCCCTGCGAGTCCGACAGGCCGGCGGTCAGGATCGTTCCCGCGGACGCGCCGAGATACGCGCCGGTTCCCGATGGGTAGGCCACGGTAAACCGGACGGGGGAATAGGGAACGAAGGATCCGCCGGTATCAAGGACTCTCACGCGGAGGGCGCCCGGGAGCCGCTGGGACACTGTGGAAATCTGGTGATCGCCGCTGTCGGGAATAATGGAACCCACTTTTTGCTGGGTTGCGGCAACGGTCGTGTCGATCTGCAGAGTGAACGAATCCGAATTGGCTCCGATATTGGCCAGGTTGTCCACGGCCCGGACGCGCCAGAAGTAAGTTGCCGCCGGAAGGCCGGGCGTGACGGTGTCCGAGGTCTGTGCGCCGTCGACGGTGTCGACAAAGGCGATCGTCGCGAACGCCGAGCTGGCGGAGACTTCGACGACATAGGAATCCACTCCGACGCTGTCGGCCACTGCGGACCAGGAGAGCGTGGGCGTGCTATCGGACGTGAGGCTTCCGGTGGCGGGCCCGGCCAGGGCGACCTTGGCGACGGCCGTATCGACGATGAATCCTCGAACCGCGGAGTACGCGCCGATGTTGCCGAGGTCGTCGACGGCGCGGGCTCGCCAGTAGTAGGTGTCGTTGTAGAGCCCCGTGATCGTGTCGGTGGTGAGCGTGCCGTCGATCGTGTCGGCGAACACGGTGGTTGTGAAGGCCGTGGTCTTCGCCGCCTCGAATACGTATGAGTCAATGCCAACGCTGTCGCTGAGAGCTGAAAGCTGAAGGCTGATGGCTGTATTCGTCGTTTCGTGGCCATCGGCCGGCGCGACGAGCGACACCTGGCCGCCGACCGTGTCAATCACAAAGCTGCGCACGGATGTGGTGTCGTAGCTGCCGAATGTGTTCCGGCCGATCACGCGCCAGTAATAGGAGTCATTGGCGGAGACGGTGCGGGTCAGGGTCGAAACGGAGGTGTCGACCGCGCTGTCGGACAGCGTCGCAAATGTTGAGGATTTCGACAGATGCCAGGTATAGGTTTCGGCGTTCGTCCCGCTCCAGACAAACGTGATCGACACGGCGTTGGTTTCATGTCCGGCGGCGGGATTGACGAGCGCGACGGAGGCGAGGCTCGTGTCGATTCGGAAGGAGAACGAGTCGGCGTTGGCGCCGGCGTTGCCAAGGTCGTCAATCGCGCGTACGCGCCAGTAGTAGGTATCGGCCGCAAGGCCCGGCGAGACCGTGTCGGCGGTTTTCGTTCCGTCCACCGTGTCGGCGAACGCGAAGGCCGTGAATGCGGAACTTGTGGAGACTTCCACCACATACGAATCGATCCCGACGCTGTCCGATACCGCGTTCCAGGTGAAGGCTGGCGTGGTATCCGTCGTCGTTGTCCCGCTCGCCGGCGTGGACAGGGTTACCTTGCCCGCGGCGGTGTCGACGATAAATCCGCGGATGGCGGAATTGGCGCCGACGTTGCCGAGATCGTCGACGGCGCGGGCGCGCCAGTAG
>JACQOF010000105.1 GCA_016202645.1 bacterium | reverse complement strand
GGTCGAATCGACAACGTATATATCGTTGCCGGTGCCGCCGATCAGCGTGTCGATCCCGTCTCCGCCGTTAAGTACGTTAGCCGCGGCGTTGCCGGTGATTATGTTATTGAGCGCATTGCCCGTGCCGTCGATATTGGCGCTGCCGGTGAGCGTCAGGTTCTCCAGTTGATCCAGGGCAGCAAGGCTGAAGCTTACCGAGGACTGAACCGTATCGCTGCCGCCATTTGCAAGTTCGACGATCGTGTCGGTGGTCGAATCGACAACGTATATATCGTTGCCGGTGCCGCCGATCAGCGTGTCGATCCCGTCTCCGCCGTTAAGTACGTTAGCCGCGGCGTTGCCGGTGATTATGTTATTGAGCGCATTGCCCGTACCGTTGATATTGGCATTTGCGGTAAGCGTCAGGTTTTCCACTTGGCCCAGGGCGGCAAGGCTGAAGCTCACCGAGGATTGAACTGCGTCGGTGCCGCCGTTCGCCAGCTCGCTGATGGTGTCGGTGATCGAATCGACGATGTATGTGTCGTTTCCGGCGCCCCCGATCAGCGCGTCAGTCCCGGCCCCGCTATCGAGCGTGTCGTCGCCGGCACCACCGTCCAGCGTGTCGTTGCCGGCAAGGCCGCTGAGAACATTATTCAAGGCGTTGCCGATAAGCACGTTATCGAGCGCATTCCCGGTGCCCGTGGTGGCAGTGCTGCCTGCTAAAAGGGTCAGATTCTCCACAAACACCACATTGGCGAGACTGTAGCTCACCGTCGCCAAGACGGTGTCGATGATGCCTTCCAGCGCACTGGACGCAAGCTCCGGGCCGGCAGATGGTTCTGCGGCGCCGGCGAGTAAACCCGCCGGTGAGTTCGAAGTCTCAACCACCGAATCAAGCGCATTGTCAACATAGTAAGCATCATTGCCGGCGCCGCCGATCAGCGTATCTTTGCCGGAGCCACCATCGATTGTATTGTCAGAGTCGTCGCCGGTGATGACGTTATCCAGCGCGTTGCCGGTGATACCCCCTCCCGGCGGCCCAACGTAGACGCCGTTCTCGACGTTGTCGGGCAGCACCATGCTCACACTCGTTATGACGGTGTCGGTGCCTTGTCCCAAGAGCTCCACCACGACGTCCAGCACGTTGTCGACGCTGTAGTAGTCATCACCCGTGCCGCCCACCATGCTGTCCACGCCCGGGCCACCATCGAGCGTGTCATTGCCCGGGCCGCCGATCAGCGTGTCATTACCTGCGCCGCCAGTCAGCGAGTCACTGCCGTCACCGCCGTAGATCACATCATTGCCGAAATACCCGCTGATCGAGTCATTGCCGCCGTAACCGTAGAGGAGATCGTGATATACGCCAGTGCTTTCCGCGGAAATCGTGTCGTTGCCCGACAGTGCAAAAACGGTAAATCCCAGCCAGTCGTTGGCGAGGTAATAGGCATACAAGGTCGTCAGCGGGATGGAGATGCCGGTCGCACTTGCCTCAAACCTGAGTCCCTCTCGGAAGTCGATCTGCGTAATGGTGCCGCCGGTAGGGGGATAAGGAAATGCGAAGCTGTAGGTGAAGCCGAAGCCGTATATATCGATTATGTCACCGTCGACCTCATACTGAATGTGTGACGAAGTCGTAATGTTGAAGTCGCCAGTGTTCTGGTACGCGTAAACCATGTTCATCGCGGAGTAGCCAACTACCGTTGCCATGGTGTCCTCCCTGCTCTGCGTTAGCTGTGATGGCCCAATAGGTTTCTATTCATTCGGACTGAGCTTGAGAGGCTGGACATCGCCGGACAAACCAAGCTCTCTGTGAACGCAGACGAATGAACGTGCACAAGAATGCCCGACTGACTTTGTTCGTCGATCGGAAATGGTCAAGGACGTCATCGAAAGAGAACCCACGCTGGCGAAGGCCGCGACCGAAGCGGGCGACAGCGAGCTTACCGGCGGTAAGTGGCTGGGCCGCTACGTGGCCGAAGGCGAGGCGGGCCTGGGGGATAAGCGGCGCCAAAAGTGATCCGCGCCGCCGTCATCGCGGGCAAGCCCGTTCCCACAGTCGTCAAATGACGAACTCCACCCCGGTGTTCTGCAGGCCCACGAGGTCGATGTTCTGCTCGTTCACCGTGGCATTGGAGGCGAGCACCAGCAGCTCCGCCTGCGTCATGGCGCCGCCGCTGCCTTGCAGGAGCCCCACGTAGAAGTCGCGCTCCCCGTCCGAGGGCAGCACCCCCACCACGTTCTGGTAGACCGTGGTCACGAAGCCCGTATTGCTCAAGCCCAGGATCC
>JACQOF010000104.1 GCA_016202645.1 bacterium | reverse complement strand
CGCCCGCGTCGCCCAAAACCTGGCGTCAGCCCGAAAAGGCCTTGCGCCGAGGGCTCAGGATGTCGTAAGCAGAGAACGCTGACGCGCCCTCAGGGGGCGGGGGAATGGGGGTGAAAAACCCCTGGGGGAATGCCCCTGAAAAACGACACGCCGAGATGCACTATGTGCGTGGCATTTTTCGAAACCGGTCGGCCCAGCAAGACCAGGGCGAGGGAACCGCTCAGTATTCTCATCATGCTCTCCTTCCTCAGTTTCGTTACGCCACTATTCCCACCGACACGAACCGGTTGACTCTTCCAGGCGGCAGCTACCAGATGAGTCTCTCAATCTCGGCCAGCTTGTTGGCTGGCCGAGGCGCTTGTCCATGCCGGATCACCCCCTTTGCCGATCGTTTCGTCAGAGTGTCGGCTACACCTCCTCCCGTCTCCTTTCGCAAGTGGCCGTTCGCTGCGCGCAGCCATGCCGCCGAAGGCTGCGGTGAGCGGCCGCGGCGAGCGAACGCGAGCCAGCGGCCCGCTCCACTGCGGAGTTCGACGCCGCGCGGCGGCAACCGCGGGACCTACCAGCACTTTGTCCGGCAAACGTCGTTGACAAGGAGCGCCGCCAGTGCAAGCCCGGTGACCACATATACAGATCGCAGCAACCATCGATGAGTCAGTATCGTGGTCGGTCTATCGGCGAAAACGCCAGGACGAGGCTCCAGTTCGGCTCCTTCCCGCGCAAGCGCGTGCAAGACTTCCTCAATGCGATAGTCGACGAGAAAGAATATGACAGCCACAAACGCGCCGGTCGCCGGGACCACCCAAACTAAGTGGGCGACGCGAGAGTTGTTCGACGACGCGGCGTAGTACGCAACCGCCAACGCGCCCAAGACGATCAAATAGCCCGTGAAAAGCTTCTCCCGCCATCGGGAATGATGCATCCAGTTCCGGATGATCTCTCTGTATAAGTCCCGATCGGTCACGGAGCTCGGCACGCTTGCTCGGCCCTGGGCCTCCGGATGCACCTCCCAGCCTTGATCAACGCCTGCCGGTACCGCTCGGGATTGAGGCGCCCCTGATTCGGGCAACGGCTGGCCACCCGACCTGGAACGCCAGAGCGCAACACCAGACAGCCCGAATCCCACAAGGAGAAGGAAGAACCCAATGGGCGAGGCCAGTGGTAGTACCACCTATCGAGAGCCGGCGGATCTCCAAGTGTGACGCCTCCAGGTGGGAGACGGACGCCAACACGAATGCTGTCGAGCAGGAGAAATAGCGTCCCAATAATCTGACACACCCAACCCGCGACATTGAGTCGGAACGCGCTCATCGGATTAGCCACTCACGCTTGGCGGCAGCAAGAGCGCTGGCAGCCCAGCCCCATTCGACAGTTGACCGCCCCGTCCGTCTTCGTGCGGCGAACGCTCAGGCTGACCCGCGGGCGTCTCGCCCGCCGGGTCGAGCCTGAAGTTATGAGACCCGTTCGTAGACGAGGATGCCGCCATCAGAAATACCACTGGCAATCCGCGGCGTTGATCCGTCGGGATCGTACCATTCGAGTTGCAATCGCCACGGGAGGGATGCCTGCAACTCGTCTTGCCACCTTTGGCCCTCGCATACCCACGTCGTCCCGCGGTCTTCGTTGTCAAACGCATCAAAATCGATGGCGACGTCGAGGTCGCTCGCCGATGAATGTGTGCCCTTGGCGCGGCTGCCATAGATCCATAGCCGATTGACGAAGGATCTTGCCGCAGCCCACGAGCTCAGTACAGTCCGCGCCACTTCGAGATCGTGGCTGGTCGACTCCACCAGGTTCGTGACGGGAGGCGGCGCCGGCTCTCGTTCGGGCGTGCTTGGCGCGTGTGCGCGTGTGCCGAAATCGGCAAGATGGGCCCACTCCTCCTCGCGAAGTCCGCGGAGGAACCGGTCGATTTCAGCGAGGCACCCGTGTGCATCGGCATAACGAATATGCGCCGCCAGTCTCGCGATCTTCGTCAACGCCGGGGTCTCCCACCACGCCGCCAGTATCAATGGGAGCGGCGGCTCCCAGCCGCCACCCACACGGCGCCGACCAGGCAACATCTCCCACAGAGCGCTCCATGGGTCAGGCTGCGGGCAGACCCTACCGTTCTGCTGAACGTACTCAAGAAGCGCGTCGAGCATCGCTGTTGTCCGCATAACGATCATGGTGAGCGGCCGGCCGCCGCGGCCGGGGATCTTCCCTCGATTTTGTAGACACGCGATTTGTTCACTGCGCCCTCGCCTCATAGTCGATCGGTGAAGCATAGCCGATACCTGAGTGCAATCGTACGCCGTTGTAGTTAGGGATGTAGCTCCGCAGCACGTGTGCGAGCTCGACCTCGTGCGCGTAGGTGACTACATGGACCACGTCGCTCTTCAT
>JACQOF010000101.1 GCA_016202645.1 bacterium | reverse complement strand
GCCTTGTCGCGCCGCGCCTGCGGCCACACGGCCGGGTCGAGCGTGGGCTGGCGCGCCGGATCACAATCGGGCGAGGTCGCCACCGGCTGGTACTGGAACCGCTCCTCCGGCCGCAACTCCCAGTCGCACTCTTCGAAGTAGCCCTCCGCGTAGGGCTCCCCGTCCTGGAGGGTCTTCGTCAGCACGAACCGGAGGCGTGGGCAGTTCAAGAACACCGCGTTCCGCCCGTGCCAGGCGGCGAACGTCGCGCGTTGTACGCTGGCGGGAACGACAAACAAGGCACACCCGTCGTATCCCCACGCCGGGGCCAGGTACCGGATCCAGACCTTCTTGGGCGATTCCTCGACGTACTCCATGTCGAGCCCACCCATCTCGTTCGATAAGTGGTGGTACTTCGCAGCCACCACCGCTGGTGGTTCCTTCGCGTTGTCACTGCCTAACTTTTTGAGACCATCCAAGAAGTGCGAATCCTGTTCTCGCTGAAGGATCGAAGACTTAAGTAGAATCATTGATTGCTCGCCCTTATACTTGAACGCCGTCAGCTGACCCGAGCAATACAGCCGCTTCCAATGTGCTGCGGCAACACGACACCGCCTCCCTAACGGCCACTTCTCTTCCGACAATCGTGGCCCTTGGCTCATGACTACCTCCCCTCTCTTGGACTTATCGGCCATTCCGATTCAAGACAAAGAGCGCATCGCCGATGAGAGCCCCTTTACCTTCTTCTAGGAGAAACAGCGGATTAATGTCCACCTCTTCGATGAACTCCCCCAACTCCTCGATAAGACAGGAGAAGTTCACAATTGCCTCAGCAAGAGCGTCAATGTCTGCGCGACCCTTACCTCGGAACCCCATGAGAATCTTCTCTCCGCGCAACTCGGTAATCATCTGCCTCGCGTCCATCAAACTAACCGGCGGCAAACGCAAGGAGAATTCGTTCAATAGCTCGACGAAGACACCACCCAGCCCTACAAGGAGCACATGGCCGAAACTTGGATCTCTCTTGCAGCCCAAGATAATCTCCGTATGAGGTCGAACCATCTGCTGGACGAGGATTCCATCCACTTCAGAACTCTCGGCTCTTTGAAGCGAAGCATGCATCAGCTCGCCAAAAACATTCTCTACCGTAGAGAGCGACTCGATACCAAGACGCACACCGCTCACGTCACTCTTGTGCAAGATCTTGACCGATTCAACCTTCATGGCAACCGGCAGGCCGGAACTTTTCGCGATGTGCCTCGCCTCCCGGTCTGAGCGTGCAAGGCCTTGGACAGGAAATCGGAAACCGTAACGCCTCAGTATTCCCGCTGCCGTGTTAAGCGTCAGTACGTCCCTTCCATTTCTAAGCAGGGCAATCATTTCTGCTCGCGCCCTTCCTCTTTCATCAGTCAGCACATGAGGTCTCTGACCCTCTGTCGTGGAGGTGTGACGTCTGACAAGAAAGTCCCCATACTCCTGAAGAGCCTTGACCGCTTTCACTCCCTGGTCGCAACTCGAAAAGTATGGGATCCTGTTCTCCTCCAAAATTCGAAAGCACTCAGGGAAGAGGGAACCTCCAAGCAAGATCGGAACAATTGGCTTATTCGCCGTGCGCAAGACATCCACCACGTGTTGAATGATCTGTACCGCATAAGACACCACGGGAATCACAACGACGATGATTCCAACCGTCCCTTCCCTCGCCAAATTCTCCAAGCACGCTCTGAACAAGGCTGGCTCCTCGTCCGGATCCGCTGTTACACCAGCGATATCAATGGGATTCAACACAATGCTAAACTGCGTTAAGGCCTTTGCCAAGGTTTCCCGCAACGTCGGAGAGAAGTCCGCCAGCTTCAATCCTTTCTGTTCCGCCAAATCCGCCATCAGCGACGCGGCACCGCCAGATCCTGCACACACAATTGCAGCATCGGTTTGAGTCGGAGGATCATAGCGAGAAAAGAGCATAGATATTTCCACAAGCTCGCTGACATCATTCACTCGAATCACTCCAAGCTGACGGAAGGCGGCAGAGTAGGCGCGATCATCTCCTGTGATCGAGCCAGTGTGCGAAGCCGCCACCCTGCCTCCTCTCTCCGATCTACCAGCCTTCACGATAAGGATGGGTTTCCGCCTATCCGCAGCGAGGGTAGCGATTCTCCGAAAGTTCTTTCCATCTTTGAGGCCCTCCACGAAGGCAGCAATAACTCTTGTATCAGGATCTTCAACGAAAAAATGAATGAAGTCAGCGATCGTAAGATCAACTTCATTTCCAAGAGACACCATGTAGCTGTAGCCAAACCCCTTCTCGTTCGCGAGCCTTAATGCCGTGCTTATGAACGCACCACTGTGCGAAGCGAAACCGATATTGCCTGGTACTAACTTGTCCACGGTTAGCCCTGTTGACAGAGACAGGGCCATCCCTTGTCTGACGTTGACCAGCGACGCAGCGTTCGGACCGCAGATTCTTACACCACCCTGTTGTGCTATAGATGCGAGTCTGCTCTGCAAGACCCGCCCCTCATGACCCAGCTCGGCAAAGCCAGAACTATAAATCATCACAGTCCGCACGCGCTTCGCCACACACTCGTCCAGGGCCTGAAAGACGCGATCGCGAGCGAGGATAATCGCCGCTAAGTCAATGTCCTCCGGAACATCCTTCACGCTCTTGTAGCACGGAAGATTGTCGATCGAAGAGTACTTGGGATTTACGGGAAACACCTTTCCCGTAAATCCGTGCTTCAGGAGGGATTTGAGCGGCCGGCCCGTCCTTTTACTGCCCTCACTCCCCGACGCGCCGATGATGGCAATCGTCCTGGGATTCATAAGTCGCGCGACTTGGTCAACGGTCTGTTCGACCAACGATTCCGCCTTCTCGTCTGCCTCTGGACCTGTCTGCATGCCTTACTCCTCTCGCGATCCTGAGTGACCCCACTACCAGCGTTACGATTCGGGTCGCCTACACCTTGGTCCGTAAGGCTGCCTTCTGGATTCACTCAAACCAAGCTTTCATTCCTCCTTTATAGTAGGTACGCATCCTGGACAACGAAGAGTCGATGGTCAGACTTGCCATGATCGCACCCTTCGGATCGTCTCTGAGTGTGCATGCTTCTTAGTTTTACTGGCCTGACCCGCACTGACTTAGGTCAAGCTCACCGGGTACCTAAAGGCTCCCTCCCATGGACTGCGAACAGCCCGTCGACCACGATCGCCCCGCATCGCTCGTCAAGCACGAAGAGCGGATTGATGTCCACCTCTCGGATCACGTCCCCGGCATCCTCTAACAACCGCGAGAAGTTCACGATCGCGGCTACGAGTGCCTCGACGTCCACCGCGCCCCGTCCGCGGTAGCTCGCCAGGATCCGCCCGGAGCGGAGCTCGGCCACCATCCGGTGCGCCTCGGCTTCACGGATCGGCGGCAGCCGGAGGGAGAAGTCCTTGAGGACCTCCACGAAGATCCCTCCGAGACCAACGAGTACCGCATGACCGAGGCTAGGATCTCTGGTGCACCCCAGGATGACCTCCGTGTGGGGCTTGATCATCCCCTGCATCAGGATCCCGGCGATGTCGCGCGGGTCTGCCACCTTGGTCGCGGCGGTCATGAGCTCGCCGAACGCCGCCTCGACGGCCTGCACTGAGTCGGGTCCAAGCCGCATCCCCTGCATATCGCTC
Source organism: bacterium (assembly GCA_016202645.1). GTDB lineage: Bacteria > Lindowbacteria > 2-12-FULL-62-27 > 2-12-FULL-62-27 > 2-12-FULL-62-27 > JACQOF01. Next base: position 11,483 of record JACQOF010000101.1, on the reverse strand, counting down.
TTGTGGAGAATCTTCTTCGACTCCACCTTCAGGGCGATCGGCAGCCCGATCTGCTTCGCCAGCGCCCGGCCTCGGCAGCCGATCGGACCAGCCCGCCCGGCGGAAGTTTGAAGCCATACGAGGCCAAGAGGTCGGCGGCGGCAAGCAACGTCATCACCCTCTTGCCTTCCCGCCGCCACGCATCGAGTCGCTCCCGCGCCCGGCCCCCGGTCGGGGCACCGCCGGCCCCTCGAATTGCACGCCTCTCTGCGTCCGATCGGGTCAGGAACTCGGCGTAATCCTGGAAGGCCTTGAGGGCCCGAATCCCCTGTTCTCCCGCCGAGAAGTACGGGATTTGATTCTCACGGAAGATCTGGAGGCACTCCGGGAGGTTTGTCCCGCCAGGCAGGATGGGCACGATTGGTCGCTGGGGAACACGGAAGAGCATCCCCATGCAGTCCCTCTCACACTGCGGACCGGCACACTCGTCATTGGAACTCTGCATCCGCCGACAAATGGAAAACTATTCTGATTGTCTGCCTTCGGAAATTCCCCTCCCTTCAGCAGAACCTGACTACATTTGACTCCAGGAAGGCACCTATATCTTGCAGTGTTGAGAACGAGAATTATTTGGAGACACCCCGGACACGTTCCACGCGAAAATTAGGACACCTCCATTCCCATCAAGCGAGAAGTTTGTCGATCGCCTACCTCCACAACGCCGAGGTGAGACCTCTCGAACACCCCTTTAACGGGCACTCTTTCACAAGTTGGGAACATACGGTTGCGCTGCACGATAGGCCCCAAAGCCACGCGGCTTGGCGATCGAGGATCGTTTTGTGCTAAGGAGAGTATTCGATGATGGAGTACTTGAGGTTGAAGCGGAAAGATCTGTCGGTGGTAAGCATTCATGAGGAAGCGGAAGGGGTTGCTCGTGACCTTATTGCTGGCAGTCGTCACGTAGCTCCACGCGATCGTGCTTGCTCTCGCCTTGATCATGACGGATGTCTCCCCCCAATCCCCCCTAATCCGTTTTGAATCCTGTTTACTTCCTAACGCATCTCATGCTCCGCTTGTCGCCGGCATCCGTCGTCCCGCACGAATCTCAAGCGCACCCAGGCCGCTCGGTCGATTTCCACCGCCTACCATCACCATAGCGGCCAGCGCCTTCAGCGCGATGCCCCCCGTCAATCGCTCGCGCTCGCCCTGGCTCTCATCAGGCGGGGGCGACACCAACGCCCACATGGGGCCCGTGTCGGTCAAGCCACTTCCCGAAGGTGCCCTTCGGTTCCATCTCCCGGGCATCCGGCGCATCATCTCCGCGTCCCTTCACGCGTCCCATCAGTCCGCCCTTTCCCCGCGAACCGTCGACCCTGAGGGAGCACGTAACCGTGTTCAGCTGCGAGATCGTCCAGCAAGTCGAGCCGCTCGCGTGCCTTTCGCTGAAGTACGCTTGCCACCTCAGCACTCAACGCGTTCAGGAGCGCTAGTGGGGCGGCATAGAAATCCGTGAACGAGATCTCGGTAACCTCCGCATGAAGTGTGAGGCTGCACAGCGGCACGAGTGGGGATATCTCATTATTCGTGATGCCGATGCCAGTAAACCTAGAGCGCTTTACGAAGGCCGCCATCTCCAGCAGCTCCTTCGAGTAGCGCGGGAACGTGATGAAAACGAAGAGTGCCCCTTCGCGACCTGCGAGCGCCAACTCCTCGAGGGTGACGCTGCTCGGGTTCGTAAATTCGCGCACATTTGCTCGAGCCTTTCGCAGGTTGTACCAGAGATAGTGCGCGAGGGTCGCGGAGGCCCGGAAGCCGACGATCGCGACCACCTTCGCATGCGCCAGCTTGTGGACCGCCTTGCGGAACTGTCGCCGATCCAGACCCGCCTGAAGGGCGGCGAGGTTCCCCGCCTCCTGGACAAGGATCCGCTCCCATAACGGCTGGTGCGATCCACCGTTGATTGAATTGGCAAAGCGCTCTCCTTGGCGTAGCTCGTAGCGGATAATCCCCTGAACCGCCCGTTGAAACTCAGGGTAGCCACGGAACCCGAGCGCCGTCGCGAAGCGGACGATACCCGCGGGGCTTACGCCGGATGCCCGCGCCAATTCCGCCACTCCCATGAAGCCGACGTCGCGGTAGTTGCGGAGCACGTACTCCGCTACCTGTAGCTGGGCCGGCGAAAGACGGTCGAACCTGCTGTTCAGCAACGCGACGAGATCTTGTCGCTGCGGCCTGAGCGTAGTCGGAGGGTCTAAGACCATCGTTGATCCATGCGTTCGTCAAGCACCGGCATCGTAACAGGTGGCGGCATCGTAAAGAAAAGGCAATGATCTTGTCAAGGAAAAAATCTTTCATACTCAACCGGTCTGAACACTATGTTTCGGACGAGTTGGAAAGACCAAGCACTATGGGCACTTAGGGCACCTCTGCGACCAAAGATTACATCGACCGCCATACCACGCCATTCCCTGCCGAGCCGTGTTGTGATCTATCGCGAGTACCGGTGTGGCAGGCTCGCGCCGTCTCCCCTGAAGGTCTCCGGGGGGGCGCACTCAGTCCGTCCCCAGGGCTGTCTCCCACCACCCACATCGCCGCCCGATGTAGGTGGGGTCGAATGCGCAGCGCTTCGGGACGTTCAGGCGCGGGCCGCGCCAGAAGAGCGCCGCCAGATGTGTTGCCAGACATCTATCCCTGTGTTAGGACGTCACAGCCCGGAGCACGAAAGACGCAGCCGCGTGAAAGGCACGCGTACTCGCGGAGCCACCTTCGTCGCCGTGGAAGCCGTCATCCGGGCCCGCCTTCCTCTGTCCACTGCCCTAGAGCGTGCCTTCCGCGAGGCCCGCCGCCGGCCCCGCCCGATCGGCACCTAGACAAATGCCGAGCCGGCCGAGCGGATCATGTATGCTGTCAGCCTCGGGCTCAATGCCACCCGGGAGGACTATCTCCTTCAGCAAATTCAGCAGGAGGCTTCGCTTGACCATGAACGTTGGTGCTGAAACCAACTTATGAATCCGCGTCCTCCCCAGCTCGTTACCACCCCAAAATCCCGGCCGGGTCGCCCTCCCCGGAGCAAAGTGGGGCTAGAGGAATGCAGGGAGACCCGTCACACGAGACGAGCCCCGAGGCTCAGGCTGCCTTGGGGAATGACCCACGTCGCTGCGAAATTTCAACGAAGGAAGACATCGACTCTCTGAATGACTGGTTACGAAGGATGCTTCTTTCTTCGGCTCGATCGCACAACAGGTGCCATGCCATAACGGCGATCATACCTTCTCGTGTGCGGTCCAGCCGCTTGCCAATGAGCCAGAAGGGCCGTCTCTCTCAAGGCTGGTCCAACTCGACCCGTCGAACCGTGAAGGACTCGGTCCAGGCCTCGTAGCCCAGCATGAATTTTGGCACGCCGCATGGCAACACCAGCAGTTCGAGTAGCTCAAGGATCTCCTCTTTCGTGGCACCGTGCCGTTTCGCACCTTCGATGTGAGCTTTGATAACGTCCTTGGCTGCCCCCAGTGCGGTGAAGGCAGCAATGAAGAGCAGCTCCTTTGTTTTGCGATCCAGTCGACGTTGGTCAGTATATGACACCGCCAGAACGCCGTTTAGGGACCGAATGAAGGGTAAGTCTTCAGCCACCAGAACCTTGTGATAGTCTAGAACGTAGCCCCGGGTTCTGGCCATCTCCTGCAAGCACCTTTTCGCTTCGTCCATTTTGGCCCTCCCTTCTTAAGTATGGCCATAAACACTACTTAATCTCGTAATGGGGAACGTTGCTGATCGGGTCAACCTCAGTACCGGTGAACGTAGAACACTTGCTCCCCTTTGGATTGATGCGCCGGTACCCCTCCTTGCCGCTCCGCTGGCCGACCGGGTTGCTCAGCCTTGAGGAGGGACTGCAGACCGGCCCGGCAGATCAGCCATCACCGTTAACCTCACTCCATCTTAGCTATCTTACCTTGTCTCCTTTCTCGCGCCTATACCCGGCCTTGCCGGCGTCGGCGGTCCCGATGTGAACTCCGCCCCTGAAACGGTGGTGCTCATTTCTGCGCGGCGGCGGTAAGCGCAGCATCCAGCGCGTCCAGGGCTACCGTGACTTGGGCCTCGCTGATGACGAGCGGCGGCGTAATACGCAGCACACAACCGTGCACGCCTGTAATCGCGACCAATACGCCCCGCTCCCGCATCGCCTGCTGCAGCTGCTTCGTGAGTTGTGGCGCCGGCTCGCGCGATGCGCGATCCTTGACGAGTTCGACGCCGATCATCAGGCCGCGCCCGCGGACGTCGCCGATGGCCTCGTGCTTCGCCGCGAGCCCTTTAAGCCCGTGCATGAAGAGGTGGCCGGCGTCAACGGCACGCTTGACCAGGTGCTCCTTCTCCAGCACATCCAGCACGGCATGCGCAGCCGCGGGACCGACCTGGCTATTGCCCCCGAAAGTCGTGAAGTGGTCACCTTCTTCGAACGAAGTGCCAACTTCCTCGGTCGCCATGAAGCCGCCGAGTGGCAGCCCCCCGCCAATTGTCTTCGCAAAGGTCACGATATCGGGTTTCGAGTCCCAATGCTGGTGCCCGAACATCTTTCCGGTGCGACCAAATCCGCAGAAGACCTCGTCATGGATCAACAGAATGTTGTTGCCCCGGCAGATCGTCTCGACCTTCGGCCAGTAAGACTCCGGCGGCACAATGACGCCGCCGACGCCGAGGATCGGCTCGGCGATCAGCGCGGCCGCCTCGCCAGGCACCCGCGTTTTCAAGACGTCTTCAACGACGTCGGCGCATTTGACGCCACAATTCTGGAGTGAAAGGCCAAGCGGGCAGCGGTAACAATACGGCGCCGGCACGTGGACGACGCCCGGGAACGACCCATAAGGCCCGAAACCCTTCTTCCGGCTCGCCATGCCGGTAAGGCTCAGCGGGAGCGACAGGCGGCCATGGAAGCCGTGCTCCAGGGCCAAGATGCCGAAGCCGCGCTTGCCGGTCAGCGTAGCGCGCTTCAGCGCGAGCTTGATGGCGCCGTCATTGGCCTCGGCACCGCTGTTCGAGAAGAACACGCGCCGCAGCCTGTTGCCGGTCAAGTCGGTGATCCGCTTCGCCAACTCCGAGGTCAGGCGGCTGTGATACCGGCCGGGACTCTGCATCAACTTGGCAGCCTGTTCCTGTACCGCCGCCACAACGGTCGGGTGGCAATGTCCGACCGAGGCGACCCCGGGACCCGCTTCGAGATCGAGGTACTTGTTGCCGTCCTCGTCGAGCACTTCGGCACCCGAACCTGCCGTGATGACGGGTAGACCCATGCTGCCGCCCGGGACCAAGTTGGCCGCCAGATCGTCATTGATCAGATTATTCCCGAAACTCTCAGTGCGCATTCCTTCCTCCCATTTGAGAATTGATCATCCCAACGTATCAGGCAGGCGAACTCACAAGCGGGCGGCAATCGAGTTTCCTGGTCCTGCCCCCCATAAGCGGCCGCTGTTGCAGCAGACACGAAGCCATCGGCCACGTCTTCAGCGACGGTACGGCGGTCCCGTTTGCGCGGATCGCCGTAGCCATCGGCGCCCGAGCGGCGGAAGCTGATGATGTCGCCCCGTCGGATGGTCAGAACCTCTTTTGAGCTGAGCAGTCGCGCATTGCGGTCCGGGTTCAGGATGGTCTCGCCCAACGCGCAGGGCCAGTCGCCCGAGATGCCGTAGGGCAGGCATCGCCGGCGGTCGCTCAGCAATGAAACAACTGCCTCCTCGGTACGCAACTCGATGTCCTTGCGCAGGCCGCAGCCGCCGCGGAACTGCCCGGGCCCGCCTCTGCCGGGGGTGAAGGCGAGTTGTCGCACGAGCACCCGGTTGTTCAGCTCATGCACCTCCACCGGAATATTAGCGCAGGTGAAGATTGGACAGAGCGCCTCGGTCTCGTCACTGTCCACGCGCATCGTAGCCGCTCAGCAGCATGTCGTGGACCACGAAGCGCTGGCCAATCTGCGGATCCACGCCGCCGATACTCGGATTGCTCCAATGCGAGGATCCGGTCATCGCCCGATCCGTAATCGCCTGCGCGAGCGCACCACTGATGGTCTCGAAGAGGCGGATCTGAATGGCCATACCTTATTCTCGTGTCCAGAACATGCCAAAGACGCTGTTAGAGCGGCCGTTCAGGACTCCACGGGCACGGTGTAATTCAGCGCGAGCCGCCCGCCGTCCAGGTAAATTGTCTGTCCGGTTATGTTAGGAAGCATCGTCGCTTGGCAGAAACGAGGCCACGGCCGCGACCTCTTCCGGCTCGCCGCAGCGGCGTAGCGCGATGCGAGACAGTGTGCGCTGGCGGGACGCCTCGTCGGCGAGCACGACGGCACGCGCAAGCTCGGTCAGGATGGTGCCCGGCCCGATCGCGTTGACGCGAATGCCGTGTTCCGCGAGCGCGATGGCGCGGCCGACCTGCGCAGGGCGAGGCAAACGACTCTGGCCAGCCTGGATGCGGGTGAGATCGTCGAAGATCTGCGGAGCCATCGGCGTTGCGCGGCGCCTCTCCTGTCAGACGTGAAGCGAGACCAGTTCGTTGGTACCGACGAGGTAGCCCTCAGTGGCGTGATACATTTGATGGGAATAGTGGAGGTGTTTGCTGTTGTATCCCAGGAGGCGAGTCGCGACGCGAAGCGGGTCGCAAGCTCGCATACGCCACGAGATCTTGTGGCTGCGGCCTGAGCGTAGTCCGAGGAGGTAAGACCATCGTTGCTCCAAGTGTTCGCCAAGCGACGGTATCGTAAAGAGAAGGCAATGATCTTGTCAAGCAAAAAAGATTTCGTGATGCACATGCCTGAATATTATGTTTCAGACGAGCTGGAAAGACCAATCAACATGAGCACTTAGGGCACCTCGCGTGCTCCTGGACGCCGATCTCCCCCCGGCGAAGGAGGACCCCGATGGCCCCGCTGACGCTTGAAGAGAGGCTCCTCCAGCTCCGGTGGCTGAGCGCCCCTGCGGCCCTGGCCGCGTGGGAGGCGCGCCACCCCGAGGAGCGGGTGCTTCTCCGCGCGACCCTGGAGGCCCCGTCGACCGGGAGCTGGCCCGGCGGGCCGAGTGGTTGGTCGCGGCCCGCACCAAGGCCGCGAAGTTCGCCCAGGTGCTGACCGTGGACACCTTCAACTTCGAGTAAAATGCCGCCACCCGGAAGCTGCGGAGCCGGTACCTGAACCTCGTCGCCGCGGATCTCGTGGCCGAGGGGATCGGGGCGCTCTTCGTGGGGGGGAGTGGACTCGGGAAGACGCATCTCGCCCGGGCCGTGGGCTACGCCCAGTGCCAGCGGGGACACCGGGTGCTCATCACCACGCTGCCCGCGCTGGTCAACCGACTCAGCGCCGCGTAGGCCATGAAGAGCCCCCACCAGGTGCTCAAGGTCCACCAGGGGCCGGCCGTCCTGCTCGTGAACGAGATCGGGTACGCAACGCTCCGCCAGCCCGAGAGCCATCTGCTCTTCCAGGTCCTCTCGGTCCGGCACGACCGGCACCGGCCCACCGTGATCACCACGAACCGGGTCTTCGCCGAGTGGAACCAGATCTTCGCCGACGATGCCGTGGCCGATGCCATCCTCGACCGCTTGGCCGAGGGGGCCGAGGTCTTCCATCTGGAGGGGAGGAGCTATCTCGAAACCCACCGCCGTCCTGCCACACGGCTCACACCGACGTAGGCGGGTCGCGCTTGACCGCGGCATCCCCGACGGTCCTCGGCTTCGCTTCCCAGGCGTCCCCGCACTCGTCTGTCCCGCCGTGCCAAGTGACCACATCAAAGTTGGTGCTGACCATGGGGTTCCCGCTGTTATGCCGAGATCCGGATTATGCCGAGTAAACTCGCCGCCCCGCATTGATGGCCCGCTTGCAGGTTGCAAACTCGGCATAATCTGGTGGCTAACTTGCACTTCAGACTCTCACCGCGAATACTCTTACCCTCGCCTACCCCCCCGCGCGAACCGGGCAGCCTCTCGCCCAGCCAGCCTCCCGAAGACGGCACCGGCCATCAAGCCAGCTCCCCCGGGATAGTTGTTATAAAAGAGCCCTCCGACCAGTTCCCCGGCTGCGTACAAGCCGGGAATCGGTCTGTTCTCGGTATCCTGCACGCGTCCGTCGAGGTCCACACGCAGCCCGCCAAACGTAAAGGTGATCCCGCAGGTCACATGGTAGCCAACAAACGGAGGGGTATCCAAGGGCAGGGCCCAGTTGGACTTCGGCGGACGGATCCCCTTCGTGCACTTCCCGTCCTTGATGGCCGGGTTGAATGGCCCGTCCTGCACGGCCGTGTTGAACTCCTGAACGGTCCGGACCAGTCCTGCCTTGTCGATCTCTAGCTTGTCGGCCAACTCCTCGATGGTGTCGGCGGTCGCCTTGGTCACCTCCCGGATGCGGTACTCGGCCCGGAGCATATGGACAACCTTGTTGTCGAAGAGCTGGAATGCCGCCCGCCGTGGCTGCTTCAAGATCTCGCCGCCATATTTCGCATAGGTATAGTTCCGGAAGTCCGCCCCTTCGTCCACAAATCGCTCCCCTTGCAGGTTCACGATGATCCCCAGAGGGTAGGAATGCTTCTGGAACCCATCCCCCACCTTGCGGTCACCATAGGGAGGCGAGTTGTAATCCCACGCCACTGCGTGGCAACTGGTCCAGTGACCAAAGGGCTGCGCCCCCACCTCCAGCGCGATCCGGATCCCGTCCCCGGTGTTGTAGGGGGTTCCGCGGACGCGCGCCAGATCCCAATCCTTCCCGAGGTACCGCGCCCGCATCTCCGCGTTCGCCTGGAATCCCCCGGAGCTGAGCACAATCGCGCGAGCCGGGATGGACCCATAGCCCTCCGGGCCCCGGACCTCGATCCCTGTGACGGAACCCTTCTGGTCTACCAGCAGGCGGGTCGCCTTGGTCCCGTAGCGGATTTCGATCCCGTCCTTCGCCGCACGGTTCACCTGTGCCTCCACGATCCCCGTGCCTCCCCCGACGGCCTCCAGTACCAGGCCCCCCCAGAAGCGGAATTTGTTGTTCACCTTGTAGGCTTGGCGCCCGAACATGAGGAGCCAGCGGACTCCCTTCTCCCGCAGCCAGTGCATGGTGGGAAGGGATTGGCGGATCAGGAGCATCGCCAGATCCGGATCGGCGAGATCCTCGGTCACGCGCATTAGGTCGTCGAAGTATTGGTCCTCGGGGTAGGGATCCAGCTCGATGGATTCCATCTCGGCGTCCGACAGGTCGGGGATCAGGGCCCGGATATCGTCCAGGCTGCTGTAGGCGAAACGGAACCCCCCCGCGGTGAAGAAGGTGTTCCCGCCTCTCCAGCTTTCCGGCGCCTTCTCCACTACCAGGACGCTCGCCCCCTGTTCCCTGGCGGACAGGGCCGCGCACAGTCCCGCGTTCCCGCCGCCAACCACGATCACGTCATACCCTTCCCTCATCTCCATCGATTACGCCTCCTGGAGCGGCCTCCGCTCCTTCATCAGTACTTTCCATGGCCTATTGACACTTGCGTAGGTAATGGGACATGTCAGAGTTCCAATCCGGCCGCCCGAAAGAAGGCGGCGAGGAGAGATCGCTGGTCTCGCGTGTGCGTGAAGGACGTGACCACCGCCCCTTCGAGGTGATCGAGATCAGCCGGGGTAAAGTTGGTGAGGTCGCCGTACTTCATGTGACCCCAGACGTGCTCGGCCGGATTGCAGTCCGGGGCGTAGGCCGGGAGCCACTCCACGCCGATTCGCGCGGGGCGGGCGGCGAGCCACGCCTCCACTGTGCCGGCCCGATGGGGCCGGCTCCGATCCCAGATGAGGGTGAAGCCGTGCGGGAGGTGGCGCCGGAGGGGCTGGAGAAAGCGGAGGACCTCGGCGCTCCGAATGTTGTCGCGGTGCAGGGCCCAGTCGAGGCCGAACCGGCGGCGGCGGGGCGCCACCGTGAGCGCGCTGATGGCCGACAGCCGGTCCCGCCGGTCCCACTGCCGGAGGAGCGGGGTCTGGCCCCGGGGCGCCCAGGTCCGGCGAACCACCGGCTGGAGCATGAAGCCGCTCTCGTCCAGGAAGACGAGACTCCTACCGGCGCGGCGGGCGTTTTTTTATATGCGGCCAGCGCGCCGCGCGCCAGCGCTGGATGGCGGCCTCGTCCCGCTCCCGGGCCCGCCGTGCCGGCTTCTGGCAGCTCCACCCCTCCCCGCGGAGGATCTTCCAGACGTGGGCCGGGTGGTAGCGGACCCCGAAGGTGCGGCCGATGACCTCCGCCACGCGCGGCAGGGTCCAGAGGTCGGTGCCGAACCCGTGCGCCGCGGCGCCCTTGAGCAGCAGCTTCAGCAACCGGGCGCGCTGCCCCACCGTGATCCGCGGGGGCCGGCCCGGCGCCGGTTTGGGACGCAAGGCATCGGGACCCCGGGCCCGGACGTCGGCCTGCCAGCGACTCACGGACGCCGGGGAACACCCGATCTGCCGGGCGACCTCGCGCACCCCGAGCCCCTTCTCGAGGAGGGCGACGGCCCGGCGCCGCCGCGCTTCCAGGTCCGCGGGGCTCCCGTGTGGCCTCATGCATGAGAGCGTACCATCGTCCCATTACTTAGGCAAGGGTCAATAGTAGACCCTCTTAGCCCCGTGCGTGCTCATCCGCGGCCGACGCCCGTGTAGCGGAAGCCCTGCTCCCGCATCCGCCGCGGCTCGTAGACGTTGCGCAGGTCCACGAAGACCGGCTGCCGGAGCGCGGCCTTCAGGCGCGCGAGGTCCAGGTTGCGGAACTGGTTCCACTCCGTGACCAGGACGACGGCGTCCGCGCCGGCGGCGGCGTCGTAGGCGTCCTTGCAGTACTCCGCCTCGGGCAGCACCCGCGCGGCGTTCGCCATCGCCGCCGGGTCGAAGGCCCGGATGCGCGCGCCCCGCTCGAGGAGGCCGCGGATGAGGTCCAGGGCCGGCGCCTCCCGGATATCGTCGGTGTTGGGCTTGAAGGAGAGGCCGAGGACGGCCAGGGTCTTCCCCCGCACCTCCCCCACCGCCGCCGCCACCTTCTCCAGCATGCGGACCCGCTGCTGCTCGTTCAGGCGGCTCACGGTCTGGATGAGGTCGAGGGACTCCCCGGCCTTCCGCGCCACCTCGGTCAGCGCCCGGAGGTCTTTGGGGAGGCAGGAGCCCCCGAAGCCCGGCCCGGGATGCAGGAACTTCGGCCCGATCCGCCCGTCGAGCCCCATCGCCCGCGCCACCACGTGCACGTCCGCCCCCACCTTCTCGCAGAGGTTGGCGATCTCATTGATGAACGTGATCTTGGTGGCCAGGAAGGCGTTGCTCGCGTACTTGATGAGTTCGGCCGTCGTCAGGTCCGTGACGACCACCGGCGTCTCGATGAGGTACAGCGGCCGGTAGAGGTCCTTCAGGATCGCGATGGCCTGCGGCGAGGAGGCCCCGATCACGACCCGGTTGGGCCGCATGAAGTCCTCGATCGCCGCTCCCTCCCGGAGGAACTCCGGGTTGGCGACCACGTCGAAATCCACGGGCCCCGACTGGTGCCGGCTGATGATCTCCCGGAT
>JACQOF010000102.1 GCA_016202645.1 bacterium | reverse complement strand
CGGCGCGGATGGCGGCGGAGCATGGGATTCCGCTCGAGGGCGTCCGGGGATCCGGGCCGGCCGGGCGGATCGTGAAGGCCGACATCGAGACCGTTCTGAGCCAGGGACTGCATCTTCAACCGAAACGTCCCGCCGCCGCGGCTCTTCAGATCGTCAACAAACTTGTCGAAACGCTGACACCCCTCGACGGCATGCGAAAAGTGATCGCCGACCGGATGACGCAGGCCAAACAGACCATCCCGCATTTTTATCTGCAGGACCGCATCCCCATGGACCGCGTGGTCGGTCTTCGGGCGGCCCTCAACGCCCGCGGGGCGGACAGGGATGTCCAGCCCCCGAAGCTCCAGACTCAGGAAATCCCAGGACGGGATTTCCTTCAATCTGCGAAGGGGGCGGCCCGCCTTTCCTACAATGATTTTGTACTCATGGGCGTGAGCCGCGCCCTCATGATGAACCCGGCCGTCAACGCCACCTTCGACGGCGTCGGCGTCCACACCCACGCCTCCGTCGACCTGGCCTTCGCCGTCGCGCTGGAAAACGGGCTGATCACGCCCGTCATCAAGAACTGCGACAAGCTGGGCCTGTCAGACATCCACCGGGTCAGCGAAGAAATGGCGGAGCGGGCGCGCCGGATGAAATTAAAACCGGACGAGTACATGGGCGGCACATTCACCGTCAGCAACCTCGGCATGTACGGGCTCGACAATTTTTCCGCCGTCATCAATCCGCCCCAGGCCGCCATCCTCGCCGTCGCCGCCGTCGCCCAGGAACCCTGCGTCGATGGGGACGGCCACCTCTACGTCGGCTGGCGGATGGGGGTGACACTCGCCTGCGACCACCGGGTCCTGGACGGAGCGGTCGGCGCGCAGTTTTTGAAGGACCTGAAAGCGCTTCTTGCGCATCCGGAAGGTTGGGCGGTCTGACATGTCTCTCGCGCAGATCCAGTCTTTTGTCGGCTATCTGCGCCAGCACAAAATTTTCGAGCAGGCCGACATCATCCGGATCGTGAAGCAGATGGTCCAGCTCGACCGACGCATTGGGCTTCTCGCCGTGTCCCGCGGATACATGAAACCCGAGCAGGTCAACGTGATCCTGCACGGACTCCTCCAGCGCATCGACCTCAAATTCGGCGAAGCGGCCGTCCAGATGGAATTCATGACGGCGGCCCAGGTGGACGAACTGCTGAAACTTCAGGCCAACGACCTCTTCCTCTTCGCCCAGGCCGCCATCATCCAGAAAGCCATTACGCCTGAAAAGATGTCGGAGATCCTGAAAGAATACCTGAAGACCGCGCCTCAGCCGGACGACCCGGCCACCGGATCGAAGGAGGGCACGATGTCGGGCCGGAAAATGCGCGAGGTCCTGAAAAACGTCCAGTCGGTCGCGGCCCTGCCCGGGCCCGCGCAGAAAGTGCTCGCGATGCTTCAGGACCCGGAGGTCGACATCGACAAAGTCGCCAAACTGATCTCGGCCGAGCCGACGCTCGTGGCGACGATCCTGAAAGTCGTCAACTCCGCGTTTTACGGCCTCCGGGCCAAAGTCAACACGATCTCCCAGGCCATGGTCGTCCTCGGCTTGAAAAAAATCCGCCAGATCATTCTCACGGCCGGCGTCATGCAGAAATTCCAGGACATCCCCGTGTCCCAGGCTCTCAAGATCTGGGACCACTCCATCACGGCCGGGCAGTGGGCCAAGGAGATCGGTCTTAAACTGACCTTCAAGGACACGGAGGAGATGTTCATCTCCGGGCTCGTCCACAACGTCGGCGAGCTGATCATCCTCCAGTATTTTCCCTCCGAGTACCGGCAGATCCAGGCGAACCTCACGGCCGGCAAGAGCCAGGTGGAGGCCGAGCGGCAGGTTCTGGGCGGAACGCACGCCGACCTTGCCGGATTTGTGTTCGAAACCTGGCAGCTCTCGGCGGACACCGTCCAGTCGGCGATGTACCACCATCACCCGGTCGTCCAGCTGGCCGAAATCAAAACCCTGTCCAAACACGCCGTCATCCTCAACTTGGCGGTTGCTCTCGCCGACATCGAATGCGAAGATTCTTTCGAGATCATGGCTCGCGCCGAAATTCTCTACGACGCCTACAAGCCGCTTCTCGGGAACATCGACGTCGATTTCGGCCCCGTCTTCACGCGGGTCGAATCCGGCGTGAAGGAATTGAAGAGAATTTTCGCCTGACATGAACGATTCCGCGGCATTCGACCTCGCCGTCATCGGCGCCGGCCCCGGCGGATACGTCGCCGCGATCCGCGCCGCCCAGCTGGGCAAACGGGTCGTGGTGATCGACGACGAGGGCCATCCCGGCGGCACCTGCCTGAACTGGGGATGCATTCCGTCGAAGGCGCTTCTCAAGGCCGCGGAGCGCCGGGAATTTCTCAAGGAAGCCGGATCGTTCGGCTTCGGTGTGACCGAATCGAGCTTCGACCTCCAGAAAATCATCGGCCGGAGCCGGGACGTCGTTTCGAAACTGAACCGGGGAATTGAGTTTCTGTTCAAGAAGAACAAGATCGAATACAAGGTCGGCCGCGCCAGGATTGTCATGCCCGGAAAAATCGCGGTTGGGGGGGAAACGATTCAGGCTGGCCGCATCCTCATCGCGACGGGCGCCAAGCCGCGCCTCCTGCCCGGCGTCAAGCCGGACGGCCGCCGGATTCTCACGAGCCGCGAAGCTCTGCTTCTGGCCGAGCCGCCGGCCTCGCTCGCCGTCCTCGGCGCCGGCGCCATCGGCATGGAATTCGCCTATTTCTTTCACGCCTTCGGAACGCGTGTCACCGTCATCGAGCTTCTAGACCGGATTTTGCCCCAGGAGGACCGCGAGATTTCGGCGGCTCTGCGGAAAATTTACGAGAAGGCTGGCATGAAGATTTTGACCGGCGCGCGGGTCGACGCCGTGCGGGTGGAGGGGGACGGCGTCAGGCTCGAACTGGACCGCGACGGAAAGAAGGAAACCCACGACGCCGGGGCGGCGCTCCTGGCGCTCGGCGTCGTCCCCAACACGGAGGGACTCTTCGAGGAGGGCGTCCGCGTGAAGGAGGAAAAAGGCTGGATATCGGTGAACGATGATTTCCAGACGTCCCTCCCGGGCATCCACGCCATCGGCGACATCATCGGCCCGCCGTGGCTGGCTCACGTCGCGTCGCACGAAGGCATCGTCGCCGTCGAGCGGATGTTCACAGATCACCGGCCGAAGATACGCTACGACGTCATCCCCGCCTGTACCTACTGCCGGCCGCAAGTCGCCAGCGTCGGCCTCACCGAAGAAGCCGTGCGAAAACAATACGGAGACGCGGTCCAGATCGGCCGCTTTCCATTTCAGGCCCTGGGCAAAGCCATCGCGTCGGACGAAACGGAGGGATTCGTCAAGCTCATCTTCGCGGGCCCGCACGCCCAGCTCGTCGGCGCCCACATCCTGGGCCACGAAGCCACGGAAATGATCGCGGAACTCGGCATGGCCCTCTCTCTGGAAGCCACCCGGGACGACATCCTCGCCACCGTCCACGCACATCCAACCATGGCTGAAGCCATCCTGGAGGCCGCCCTCGCGTCAGCCGGCCGGGCAATCCATCTTTGATGGCGGAAGTCCGATCCTTTCAGATCCGCATATCCGCAGCAGATCCGAGTGTCAATATCCGCGCATCCGCATTGATCCGCGCGTAACATAAGCTCCAAGCTGAGATTTTCAGTCATCCTCCTCCCCCCTTGAGGGGGAGGCTAGGGGGGGGGGGGTCACGAAAACGTCTTTTCTCCCCGGAAATTTTGTATCTTTCAGGATCCGTATTTTTCATGGGGTCCGAGTGCCAGGTTGACACATTTAGTGCGCCAAGAAAGCTCATCGGCGCTGGTGATAGATTACACCCGCATAGAGCTTAGCCAGCAATGCGGAACCGAGTCTTGCGCGGCGTCAGGTAACTGACGGCGTGAAGCGTAGACAGGGAGGGCGCAGGCCGTAACGCAAGTGAATGGATTGAGCCTCGAAAAGTCAACCCTTCCCGAAAGGGAAGTATTCGTGGAAGCCGAGTCGCTTATTTGCGCCGAAGGCAATACGAAACGACCGAGAAGGCAAGGTCGCGTAGTTCCACCGGGGTCGTAGACAACGGCATGCGAGCCAGTGAGCGTTGATGGGAACTTGGGAGATCCCAACCGGTCCGAAAGAACGGTAGACGAACCCGAGGGCAAACCGGAGGGCGAGTCGAAGCCGGAAGGGAAGTTGGATCGTCCCATAGTACCGCTGAAGGGAAGTAACGCTCCCGGAGGGAAGGGGACGACAAACCAACGCGTGTATGAGGGAACCATGGGAAACCCACAGAGGTTGCCAACCATGTCACCGAAACTTGTACGCATAGCGGAGAAGGCGAAGCGGGAACCGAACACGGTATTTACATCCCTCGCCCATCTGATGGGCACGGAACACCTGAAGGAAGCATGGGTGAGAATCCGTAAAGATGGTGCAACAGGAGTTGACGGGATGACAGCCGGAGTCTACGGGGAGAAACTGGAAGAAAATATCCAAGCCCTGCACGAACGCTTGAGGAAAGGATCGTACCGTGCGCCGCCAGTCCGCCGCGCCAAGATTCCGAAGGAAGACGGAAGTTTTCGGGAACTTGGGATACCTACGCTGGAGGACAAAATTGTGCAGAAGGCGGTCGCGATGATTCTGGAAGCCATATACGAACAGGATTTCAGGGAGTGTTCGTATGGTTTCCGGCCGGGGCGTTCAGCTCATGAGGCATTGGAGGCTCTCCGGAAAGCGATTTTGTTCGGGAAAGTGAACTGGGTACTGGATGCGGACATCAGCCGATTCTTCGATGAGATGGATCATCGGAAGCTGATGGAAATCGTCCGGCGACGGGTCAAGGATGGGCGAATTGTACGGCTCATCGGCAAATGGCTCAAGGCTGGAGTGATGACCGAAGCGGGGATCCAACCCCGCGAGCGGGGGACGCCGCAGGGCGGAGTGATCAGCCCGATACTGGCCAACATTTTCCTGCACCATGTTCTGGATGAATGGATGGAGGACGTTGTCTACGGTCGAATGTCCGGCGAGTGCCGATACATCCGATATGCGGACGACTTCCTCATCCTATTTCAGAAAGAAGATGACGCGAGGAGGGTGCTGGCGGTGTTGCCCAAGCGACTTGGGAAATTCGGGTTGCGATTAAACGAAGGGAAGACAAAACTCATCCGGTTTGGCCGATTTGCGAAGGAGCAAGAGTCTCGACAGAATCGAAAGCCGGAGACGTTCGACTTCCTCGGATTCACACACTACTGCGGAGAGTCGCGTCATGGAAAGTTTCAGGTCATGCGCCAGACGCAACGAAAGCGATTCCAGAAAGCCGTCACGCGAGTTGTGGAATGGGTCAAATCAAACCGGTGTCTGCCCCGGAAGGAACAGCATCACCATCTCTGTATGGTTCTGCGTGGACACTATCAGTACTACGGTGTGACGGGAAACCTGCGGAGAATTAAAGGGTCCTTTTACAGGGTGACACGGGCGTGGTGCCAGTGGCTGAGGCAAAGAAGCCAACGCCACACGCTTTCGTGGGAACGCTTCGCGGAATACCTGAAACGATATCCATTACCGATCCCCTGCCTTCCCAAATCCTATGTTCATGCCGTCGCCAATCCATGAGTCGGTTTGAAGAGCCTCGTGCGGGAAATCCGCATGCGGGGTTCTGTGAGGGGCCGGCGGGGTCTTTACTTGCCCCGCCCGGTCTACTCGACCGCAAATACCGATCGAGGAGGGACTGAGGAACTGAGGAACTGAGAACTGAGGAACTGAGGGAACTGAGGAACTGAGTGAGGAACTGAGGGGTCATTCTTTAACAAATGTAACATGCTCCAATGTTATGAATGTTAAAGAATGACCCCAACTTCCAACTTCACAACTTCACCCAACTTCACACACCATAAATGTGTCAACCAGGCACCAGGCGCGGCACATCCGGCAGATGTCTCTTGAAACCAGATATAAACTTTATAAAATTAGTAAACTTTGACAAACTATATAAAGTTTGCTATCCTGCCCCCATGACGCTCCGGGAGAAACTCAAACTGGCCCAGAAGGCCGCGCGCATATCGCAGGAAGGTCTTGCGCGGGAACTCGGGGTTTCTTTCGCCACCTTGAACAGCTGGATCAACGGGCGATCTGTGCCGAGACCACGGGCGCGGGAACGCATCGATCAACTCTATCTCCGGATCACCGGCCAAAATGTCATTCCCGAAGAGGCTCTTGAGGCCAAGAAGCTGATCCTCGAAAAAAAGAGCGGGCAAAACAGGCATGTTCTTCAACTGATTGTCAAAAACAAGGACATTTATGATCAATTCATGCTGACGTTGACCTATCACACCAATCGCATCGAGGGGAGCACGTTGACGGAGCCGGAAACGGCCGCGATTTTGTTCGAAGACACGGCGCTTCCGAACAAAAGCATGATCGAACAACTTGAGGTCAAAAATCATCAGGCGGCGATGAATTTCACGTACAGACGGCTGGTCGAGCGAGAACGGCTCGACGAATCTTTCATCCTGCGTCTGCACGGCATCCTGATGAACGGCATCAAGGACGACGCGGGCGCATACCGAAATCACAACGTCCGGATCGCGGGCGCGAACGTTCCAACGGCCAATTACATGAAAGTCCCGCATCTCATGCGGGAGATCATCAAGGACACGATCCGCAAGCCTCAAGACATCATCGAGCGCGCCACCCGGGTCCATAGCCGGTTCGAACAAATCCATCCTTTTTCCGACGGGAACGGCCGGGTCGGGCGTCTTTTGCTGAACGCGATGCTTCTCGAGCAACATTATCCCCCCGCCATCATCAAGCAGGAACTCCGCCGATTCTATATTTTGTATCTCGGCAAATCACAACTTGAGGACGATTTCAGCCTCTTGGAAGATTTTATCTGCGACGCAATCATGGAGGGATTCAAGATTCTGGACCGCGCCGGCTCTTAAACCGCCCCCTACGCCCCCTGAGTCATCGTCCGCATGCGGCGGAGATTTGAACATTGAACCTTGAAGCTTCAAATGATTAGGTATGACCTGCGATGATTGATCCGAAGCGGCTCAGGACAAATTCGGGCGTCCGCGTCAGCCGGACGGGCGATCCATCTTTGATGGCGGAAGGCCGGTCCTTTCAGTGCGTACGGCTGGGCCTTACGCCGTACCGCGCGGCGCTTGATCTGCAGGAAAAACTGGTTGATCTGAGGATCCGGGACCTGATTCCCGACACGCTAGTTCTTCTGGAACATCCGCCCACGATCACGCTGGGGGCAGCCGCCGCGGAGGAGGACGTGCTTCTGCCGCGCGACACGCTCGCGCGGCTCGGTGTCGAGGTCGTCCGCATCCGGCGCGGCGGGAATGCGACGTACCATGGACCGGGGCAGATTGTCGCGTATCCCATTTTCAAACTCCCGGGGCCGGGAATCCTCCGCTGGGTCCGGAGCCTTGAACGAATCCTCGTCGAGACATTGAAGACCTTCGGTCTTCCCGCCGAGCGACAGCCGGACAGCGCGGGGGTCCGGGTGAACGGCGCCAAGATCGGATTTATCGGCGTCAAAATATCCCGGTCGGTTTCGCATCACGGCCTGTCCCTCAACGTCGACGCCGACCTGAAACCTTTTTCCTACATCATTCCCTGCGGCCGGCCCGGAGATGCGATCACGTCGATGGAACACTCTCTCGGGCGCGCGCCGGATCCGGACGCCGTCATCGCCGAACTGGCCCGGCAATTTTCCGCGCAGGTCCATGAAGGACAAATCCGGGAGGCGGAGTGGATCAAGCCGGAAGAACTCTGGTCCCGGGCCTACCCCGATGGACTTTCAGATTCGGCTGATGTGCTTCCGCGCCGGGGCCGGCCCGACACCGCCGGCCCGAAACCCCCGTGGCTGAAGCGGCCGCTCCCCGGCGGTCCGGTCTATGCCCGGCTCCGGCAAATCATGGACACCCGGAACCTCCACACCGTCTGCGAGAGCGCCCGGTGTCCCAACCTCGGCGAATGCTGGGGGCGGGGCACGGCGACGTTCATGATTCTGGGCGACACTTGCACGCGCTATTGCGGGTTCTGCGCCGTCGCCTCCGGCAAACCCGGCGCGCCGGATTTATTCGAACCCGCGCGGGTCGCGGACGCGGTCCGGCATATGGCGCTTCGGCATGTCGTCATCACGTCGGTGAACCGGGACGATCTGCCGGACGGCGGCGCAGACATCTGGGCGCAAACCATTCGAGCCGTCCGGCGAAAGAATCCGGAGACCCGGATCGAAGTTCTGATTCCTGATCTCATGGGGAATTGGAACGCCCTTCAAGACATTCTCGACGCCGGACCCGACGTTCTCAATCACAACCTCGAAACCGTTCCCCGTCTCTACCCGGCCGTCCGGCCCCAGGCGCGATTCGGCCGGTCTTTGGAACTCCTGCGCCGGGCGAAATCCGCCGGATTTCGAACCAAGACAGGGCTCATGCTCGGCATCGGCGAACATCCCTTCGAAATTTTTCAGACGCTGAGGATCATCTCCGAAGAATCCGTAGACATCCTCACCCTGGGGCAGTACCTGAGGCCCGCGCCGAAATATCTGCCGGTCGACCGCTGGGTCCATCCCGCCGAGTTCGCGCACTGGAAACGGATCGGGGACCGCCTCGGATTTCGCCATGTGGAATCGGGGCCGCTGGTCCGGTCCTCCTACCACGCCGACGCCATAGGCTGAAGGGTCGCCGCATGTTTCGAATCCGGCGGGGCATCTGGGCCACGGCCCTGCTTTCCATCTCCATCCTCCTGGCATTTCATTACGCGGTCGAATGCGACTTCGTCAACTTCGACGACAACCTATACGTCTCCGAAAACCCCAACATCCGTGACGGTCTGACCTGGGAGGGCATCCGATGGGCCTTCTCGGCAGACCTTCTTTTTCAGTCAAAAAACTCCGACTACTGGCAGCCGCTGACATTTTTGACCCGGATGTTCGACATGCAGCTCTACGGCACGAACGCGGCGGGCCATCACGCAACCAACCTGATCCTGCATCTTCTCAACGCGCTCCTGCTCTTGCACCTTCTGAACCGGATGACCGGCTCGTTCTGGGCAAGCGCCTTCGCCACGGCGCTGTTCGCGCTCCACCCTCTGCGCGTGGAGGCCGTGGTGTGGGTGACGTCCAGAAAAGATGTGTTGAGCACCTTCTTCGCACTCCTGGCGCTCGAGGCCCACGTCTCCTATGCGCGGCGGCCGACTCGCCTGAGAAAGACCGTCGTTGTCTCGATGGTTGCGTTAGGCCTCATGTC
Source organism: bacterium (assembly GCA_016202645.1). Classification (GTDB taxonomy): domain Bacteria; phylum Lindowbacteria; class 2-12-FULL-62-27; order 2-12-FULL-62-27; family 2-12-FULL-62-27; genus JACQOF01. Next base: position 17,175 of record JACQOF010000102.1, on the reverse strand, counting down.
CAAGCCGATGCTGGTGACACTCCCTCTTCTCATGCTGCTCCTGGACCTCTGGCCGCTGAACCGCCGCGACTTGTCCTGGCGCGAGGCGTTCCTGGAGAAATGGGTGTTATTTTTGATGTGCGGCGCGGCCGGCGCGGTCACCTTGTTCCTGGGACATCCCATGGCATTTGATGATGTTCCCACGCGTCTTCAACTCCTCAATGTCCCCGTTGCCTACGTTCGATACATTCTGATGTGGCTCTGGCCGACCGGCCTCGCGTGTTACTATACCTTTCCGTTTGAACTTCTGGAGACCTGGCGCATCGCCGGATCCGCCCTGGCCCTGGGCGGATTTTCCATTTTCGCCATCAGGCGTTTTTCCGCGTCTCCCCATCTGGCCGTCGGCTGGTTCTGGTTTCTTCTGACGCTCCTGCCGGTCATCGGCCTCGAAAACGGCGGGGTCGCCGACCGGTTCTCCTATGTCCCGCACATCGGCTTGTCGATTCTTGTCGCCTGGTTCGCGGCCGAACAGCTGAAAAAATTCCCGGCGCTTCGCGGCGCGGCCGCCCTCGGCGCCGCCGGCCTTTTCGCCGCGATGTCCGTCACCACGGACGCCCAGGTCCGGCATTGGAAGGACCCCACCAGTCTATTTGAGCACGCGCGGTCGGTGACGAAGGGTAATTGGATCGCCGAAGCCGGCCTCGGAAACGCGCTCATCCGCCAAGGCAAACTGGCGGAGGCTCTTCCGTATTTCGAGGAAACCATCCGGCTCCAGCCAAGATACTCACTGGCGCATTTCAATATCGGGGTTGTGCTGGAGTCCATGGGCAAGCCTGACGCGGCTGTGGAGCATTACGCCCAGGCAATCCGGCTGTCCGACTTGTCCATGGCGCACAACAATCTCGGGATTCTGATGGAGAACCGGGGAGACACCGGCAGAGCCATCGCTCATTATAGGGAGGCCGTGAAGACGGATCCGTTTTACGCGGAGGCCCGCAACAATCTGGGTAGGGCCCTGGCCGGCCTGGGACATCTGGAGGAGGCGATCGAGCATTTTAAGATCGGTGTGAAGATCGCGCCCGGATACTTCGAAGTCCGCCGGAATCTGGCCGTGGCCGAGCGGCGGATGAAATCAATCAAAAAGCCGGAGCCAGGTTCTGAAATAAAATAGTCCCTTGTCTCCCGCCGCCGGCGGCGAAGCGGCGGGCGGATGATACCGGTCGCCCATGAGCAGTTCCTGAAAGGGCACAAAAATATATCGGCTGGACAACCGGCGGCGCCGGCGATATGCCCCGATCCGCTCCCGGAAGCGGTCCGACCATTCCAGGGACTTTTCCTTGATCAAGAGCGGATAATCCTCCCCGACCAGGACGCGGACCGACCGGCGAAACACCCGCGACTCATCCCGGCTCATCCGATCCCGCAGAATGTCAAACAGCTGACAGGCCCGGTGGAAGTCGCCGGCCGGCACCACCAGTGTCGGATAAGGTCCCTGGAGGCTGCGCCTTAGTTCCGACAGGGACGGGAACCCCAGCGGGTGGTCGGTCTGGAGAAACCGGATGCGGCCGCACGGCCGACCCTCGGCGGCCAGGGCCTGCGCGAGGATCCTGAGTTTTCTCGCGAATTTCACCTTGTCCCGGGGCGTAAAATTCGCCTCCATGATCGCCTCGGTCAGCACCCGCGTCACATCGGGACCATAGAGCGTCCGGACGTGATGAATGAGATCGAACCCGCGGGCTTTCAGGCCATACCGGAGTTCCGCCGCGAGACTGAGGGAATTATAGAGCCGGAGGTAGGAATGCGTGCGTCCCGCCATGCGGTTGAGCAGAGACTCCCCCTCGGTCCTGCAAAAGTCCCGCACCGCCGGGCCCACCGGGGTGGGGCGGCCCAGTTCCCGCTCGAACTCTTGTTCGATGAATTCCCACATCCACTCCAGATCTTCCCGGGCGATCTGGACGGTCCCGCGTCTCCAGTTTTCAACTCTGGAAAAATCGCCATACGCACCGAAGATCAGTCCGGTCTGGATCAAAGAAAAGACAACGGTCTCCGAACCGATCCGGGGACCGGATGAAAAAAGAACCGCGAGCCGGTCGCGGGCGGCGGCCGAAAGGCCGGATTTGGAAAGGAAATCCGACGCCAGACGCGCGATGGGGACCGGCATGTTCATCAACTGACGCCGGAGCGGCCGGTTCGCGGAGATGTCCTCCGGGGAATGCAGAGTATCGGCGATGACGCCATCTTCAAAAAGAGCCCCTGCGGCCAGGACGCCGGCAACCAGGAGCCTCCAATCCTCACGCGGCAGCGCCTGCCCTGATTTCGTCTCCCAAGTCCGTCCGATGCGGACGGCGATCTGAAGGCTGGATACCAGGTTCCAGCGGGCGTCGTCGAGCTGAGGCTTGAGACGGTCCGGAATACCGGCCAGGTCCACGCAAAACGAAAGCCCCTGAGACTTCAAAAACGCGCGGACCTCCCGCGTGGCCGAGTCCGCCGTGTGGAGATGAATTTTTCCAAGCGACCGCACCAATTCCTGGATGCTGTAGTAGACCGACCGGTCGCTGAGGAAGTTGGGATTTTCATGCAGGGCCCCGATGATTTCCCGGAGGGCTTTTCGGACCGCCGCATCCCGCTGGAGAGTGGACTCGTAAAACATCAGGACATCCCGGTTCGTAAAACCGCCCAGCAAAATCCGGCGAAATCGTTCCTTGCTCAGGCGGTCGTAATGGAGGTTCTTCTGCGACTGCTCCCATTTCAGGAACCGCACAGCCTCGGACCGGACCCGGTCGGAGGCCGGGACCTCTTCGACGTCCGAGGCCTTTTCGAGTTTCCGGACGCGTTCTTCCGGATTCCCGGCCGCGCCATACTCGTCCATGAAATGCTCAAACGGGATCAGGCAACAGGGATCCTCTACTCCGGTCGCTTCGCGCCGGGTTTGGATGATCCGGTGGAAGGGTGTCCTGAACTCCGCCTCAATCGGATAGGCATGAGTGACAAATTGCAGGCGCCGGACGCCGGCGATGACCACCACTTGCTCCCGTTTGGCGCGGTCGAGTTCTGGGTACGTCTGCCGGAACCGCTCGTAGGTCTTGATGACCCGGAGCAAAACCCCCATAAGCACGACTTGCCGGCCCTCCGACACAAACCGCAGGATGAGCTCGACAATCCGCTGGACCGGCTGGGCGCTCGCGTTGATGAACGCGAAGGCCCCGGACCGCTCGGGCCGAAAGAGCGACGAAATCGCGTCGATCCGGTTGATGACTTTGATTTTGTCCCGGACGGACAATCCCGACTTCATCAGGTTGTTGAATATCTGGTCGACCACTTCCGCGCCGTGCCGCTCCCGCAAGTCCGCCAGGGGCGTCGGGTGCTGGGGATTGAGGCCGAGGTGCAGGACGGATGCCATCTGGAGGGCCGAATAGCATTGAGGATAGAAAATGGAGAGGCGGTCCAGGCGGCGGAGGAGCACGTGATTTTTGTGGTCCGAAAAAAATTCCTGAGCCGCGGTCCAGATGCGGCGGTCTATCTGGCCGCGATCGAGCTGAGCGTCGATCCAGCGGGGCGCGATTTCCTCCACCCGCAGAAATCCCCGGTTCCAGTGGTCTGGACGCGTCCGGTCGCTGAATACCGCGATGTTGTCGGCCAGGTGAAGAATCTGCCGGATCGGCGCCGGCGCCCCCCCGGTAGATCGGTGATGGTTTTCAACGATGTCGATGACTTCTTGCGGCGAAAGTCCCGCGGGAAGGACGATCAACCCGTCGTCGAGATGCGCTTTCAGGATTTCGGCGCTGATCCCGGCGTGGCGATCCAGAACGTCCGTGAAAATTTTCTGTCCCTGCCGGCCGCTCGGCACCATGAGGACCTCGCGAAAGTCCCGATCCAGCACATTCAGGTCGTGCAGGACCGCGCAGGTCCGAAGCATCCGCATGTCGCCCGGAGAAAGGCCCGCCCGTGTTCCCAGCTCATCCACAAACCGGACCGTCAGGACCAGATGGACGAAATGCGATGAATCGACGCTCTCGTAGAGGTTCAGAACGCCCCGGACAAATTCAGATTCCCGCTGGAGTTCCGGCGATAGAAACGCCGCGGCCGGTTCCCGCAGGGAAGGTAGATGCTTGCGCCCGAGGGAGAGCACCAGCTGGTTGATGCTTTCGTAGGGATCCTTGTCCGCGAGAAAATCCGGATTGGAGATCAGGTACAGAATCATTTCCGCCATCGCCGCCCGGAGAGGACTGCCGTCAGGCTCGATCGACATGTAAAATTGCAGGATTTCCTTCCCTTCGAGGTCGTTGGCAAGGATTGCCCGCTGTTTGTCGGACTCCACCTGAAGATCGTCAACCGCCGTTCCCGCCGCTTCCTGAAATTCCGCCACCCGCGCCAGAACGTGGGGATCCGGCGCGAATCCCGAAGCCGATTCGTTGATTTCACGCATGATGTCCGGAGGAAATCGCAGGCGCCGCGCGAGTCGGGCTCCGCCCGCCGATCCGCCGGGAAGACGGGCCGTGACTTCCCCGCCGGCGGCGATTTCCAGGGACACGCCGCGCACCGATCCGGGAAACCGGCGGATCTCTTCGGCCAGCCGGCGGGAAAAACGCCGCTCGACCGCGCGGCAGATTTCCGCCGGGTCGCCTTCGCCGAAGAAAATCCTCAGGACTTTTTGCTCGGCATCATAGGAAATCCGGCCGCGGGCCCGGTAGTCCAGCAGACGGTACGGATGCGGTTCTTCCGTGCGGTCCGCCAGGGACATGACGCGGTCGCCCAGCATGAGCGCGCGACGGTAGACCCCGCCGTCGTCCTCCGCATGGATCGGCGCCGTGCCCTCCCGCTCGTGATAGGCCAGATTCAGGATCGATTCGATGACATCCCGGGGGCGCTCGATGGCCAGAAGCGACGCGTAGACCTCCTCCACGTCCTGAGGATCGACGGCGACCCGGTCGACTTCCGTTGGCCGGTACTGGGTCCGAAGACCTATGGCATATTTCAACAGAGAGTAAATGTCCTCGGCCTCCGACTTGATCTCCCGCGCCAGAAGTTCAAAGGTTTCGACAATGACCGCGCGCATAGGGCCGGCGAACGGCGAGAGTTCCTCCCGGAACGCCGCCGGGATGAAGTGCGGCAGATAAATAAACGCGGCGGCGGCTTCGAAGTACGGAATTTCGTGGACCGCGAAACTGAGCGCCGGGCGCGAGGGGTCGTAGTGGCGTTTCCAGGGCAGGGCGTAATTGCGTTTGAGGGACCGCCCGAAGTCGATGTGGGCATAGAGCAGTGTTCCGTCCGAGGCTCGATGGATCATGATCTGGTCCGGTTTTCGGTCGTAGAGCCGCAGGTAGTACGCCATCACCGCCTGCTTGGCAAATTCCCTGGCCACTTGAAGCGATTCCTCTCTCGTCAGGTTCAAATCCGCCGGATACTCGTTCTTCCGCAGGTCCAGGATCGTGCCGGTCTTGATCCCGCGCGGCAGAAACTCGACGCCATTTTTTCCCGGGATGAGTTCCAGGATCCCGTAGACGTCGTCGATTGCGACGATGGTCGGCGCGGCTATCGGCCCGATCTTTTTCCGGACTGCCGGGTCGAGTTTCCGGTTGATCACCTGGAGGATGAAAGTCAGGATCGCCTCGAGCGCCATGTCCGTGGGCTTCAGCACCACCGACACGGGATGCCCGACCCAGAGTTCGGCGTTCACGACGTAGAAGGTCCCGTGCATCGCCGAGATCATTTCCATGTTCGAGATGTCAAACTCGCGGGGAAAATAAACTCCCGGGAAAAACAGGTTGGGCCGGTTGGCGAGTTCTTCCAGAAGCCGCGGAAACCTCACGGCGATCTGCCGGTCGATGATGTCCGGAATCACGCCCCGGTACGTCGACAGCCGGCGCGTTCCGGGCGGCAGGGAGAGCAGACGACCCTCGTCGGTCTCGATGAGGGTGTAGACATTCACCGGGTAATCCCATTTTTCAAATTGGGGATCCTGCCGGCGCCGAAGAAACGTCGCGGCGGGCGCGACGAGGGGGTCGCCAAGCCCCAATAGCCCGCGAATCCCCCCGGCAACGGCTCGGGGCGAGTCGAACTCCCGCAAAAATTCCGCAAGACGCCGCAGACCCTCCCGGTCTTCCCGGTCGGAGTCGGGAAAGAGGCCCTTCAGGTCGGGCCGCTCGTTCCGAATTTTACGCGGCTTTGAGGATTTTCTCAGATTTGATGCAGCGCGTGCACACGTTGGCCCGTCGCACCCGCCCGTCGAGGACCACGCGGATTTTTTGAAGGTTCGGCAGCCACCGCCGCCGCGTCCGGTTGTTGGCGTGACTTACATTGTTCCCCGTCACGGGCGTCTTCCCGCAAATCTCACACACTCGAGCCATCACTTACCTCCTGTCAGAATATCCCCCATCCTATGTCGCCCCCGCGCCGCTTGTCAACCCGGGCCGAACAGGCGCGGATTCAGGCGGGTCAGATGCATACCCGAGTCAGCCATGTGCGGGAGGTGGGCTTCGAGACATTCGAGGGTGGCGGCGTAGTAGGCGTGGCCGAGGCCGACGGCAAATCCCCGGCGTTTGGCGATGTGGAGGAGGAGGTTGAACGACTTCAGCGCCGCGGCCGGAGAGTCCGGGACGGCGTCGAGGAAGACGTTGTTTTGCATGGCCCGGACTCCTTTGGCTCTGGCGATGTCGTAGGCGACGGAGTTTTGCGTGGTGCGGCTGTCGAGAAAGAGGAGGTTTCTGGGGAAGGCGTCGAAGAAGGCCGCCATGGCTCTGCGGTCTTCGGTGGCCCGCGATCCCATGTGGTTGTTGACGCCGGTAACCGGGACGGACAGGGAGGCGATATTATTCTGGATGAGTTCCGCGATTTCTTCGTCGCTTTGCCAGATGTAAACGGCATAGGTTCCCGGATTCTCGTCGGGGAATCCGTGCGGCTCCATCGGCTGGTGCAGAAACACGTCAAATCCCCGGTCGTAGGCTTCCCTGGCGACTTGCCGGCTGGACGGAAGATGCGGGATCACGGCAACTGCGATTTCATTCGGCAGGGCGAACCACCTGTCCAGAAAGAGACGGCTGGCGCCGAAGTCATCGATGATGATGCCGATCGACGGAGAGTCAGTTGCGAGGCGGGGGAGGGGCGGCTCGAATTCGGGTTCGGGAGACAGGTGGGAGAGAGGCGGGAGCCGGGCGGGAGACAGGCGGGAGACGGGCGGAGTAACCGTGAAGAAATAATACAAAACGCCGATGAGGACTGTGGCGAGAGTGACGCCAACCAGAGCGGATCTTGGCATCAGGTCCTAAACGTGTTGTGGGAAGTCTCGTAACTATTCAGGTCGTCATTCCCGCGAAAGCGGGAATCCAGATTATCGCAGGGCGGACTGGATTCCCGCTTTCGCGGGAATGACGGAGAGGGCTGAATATTGAGACTTTCTATCTCAGTACGGTCGGCGTGGCGCCCGGGTTCTGGGCCCGTGAGCCCCTGAACACGCGAAGCAGCGTCCTGGAGATTTCGATGGCCCTCCGGAGCTGGATGTCGGTGTCGAGGTCGAACGGGATGTTCTTGCCCTGCTTGCGATAGAACTGGTCCCGGAGCAGATAGCGCAGGTACGGTTCCGGCACTTCCATTTTTTTGTCCTTGAGGGTCTTCATCAAGTTCCCGACGTCCTCATCGGAAAATGCCGCGCGGGTTTTGGCGAATTCGAGAATGATGTCCGACCCCCGGATCTTGTAGATGGCCTCCTGGATTTCCTTCGGGATCGGCGATTGGTCCACCTCGATGTCCGGCGCAATTCCCTTTTTATGGATGGATACGCCGCTGGGCGTGTAATAGGTCGCGGTGGTCACGGTGAGCGCGTAGTTGAGCGCGAGATGGTCATAGACCGACTGCACGACGCCTTTGCCGTACGTTTTTGTCCCAACGAGCACACCCCGGCCGCTGTCGCGGATGGCGCCTGCCAGAATTTCCGCGCCGCTGGCGGAATGGCCGTTGGTGAGGACGACAACCGGGAAGTCCGTATAAGTCCCGCGCGCGGTCGAAGGGAACGTCCGGTTCTGGCCGGCGAGCCGGCCTTTGGTGTAGACCAGAAGTCCCGTATCGACGAAGATGTCCGAGATGTCGGACGCGGCGTCGAGAAGGCCGCCGGGATTATTTCGAAGATCGAGGATGAGGGCGGACAGGCCCTTTTCTTTCAATTCCTTCAAGGCCGCCTTCATGTCCTTCGTGCTGTGCTCCGTAAAATCCTTGAGCCGCAAATATTGAATTCCCTGTTCCGTGTCGATCGCGTCGTAAATGACGCTTTCCAGCTCGATCACGGCGCGCTTCAACGTGACGGGAAATGTTTTGGTTCCGTGGACCACGCGGATCGACACGTCGGTCCCGGGCGTTCCGCGGAGCCGGTCGGCGGCGTCTTCCGTGTTCATCGTGTCGGTCGACTCGCCCGCGATGTCGATGATGAGGTCTCCGGGTTGAAGGCCCGCGCGAAAGGCCGGCGTGCCGTCGAGGGGGTACACCACGCGGATGGCGGTGTCGGCTTTTTCGATCACCATGCCCACGCCCCCGAACTTCCCCTGGGTCTTCACCTGCATGTCCTTGTAATCCTTCGGCACCATCAGCCGCGTGTACTGATCGTCCAGACTGTCGAGCATGCCGTCGATGGCGGCGCGGATGAGCGGGCCGGGCTGTATTTTTTCCGTGTCATAATAACCGCTCTGAACTTTTTCCAGGACCTGATTGAAGAGCTGAATGTAGGCGGCGAGGTTGTCGTCGTCCAGATGCTCTTCGGCGGCGCGCGCCGGACCGGCGAATCCCGCCATGAAAACCGCGATGAGGGCCAGGGCGGATATTTTGGACCCGGCGCCATTTGAATGGAACATCATCATCTCCTTCTGAGCCATTTTTCCGGATCGACCGCCGTCCCGCCCTGTCGAATCTCAAAATGCAGAACAGCCTCGTCCGCCAGCCGGCCGGTATGCCCGGTCAAACCCAGCGGCGCGCCTTCCTCAACCTTCTCCCCCAGCTTCACGGAAATTTCCGCCAGGTGCGCGTACAGCGTGAAGTACTCTCCCCCGTGATCCAGCACGACCATGTTTCCCATGCGGCCGTAATAATCGGAAAAGATGACTTCGCCTTTGCTGACAGCATGAACACTTTGATTGGTTCCCGTCCAAATGTCAATTCCCTTGTTCATCCGCCAGTCCTTGATGCTCTCGTCGAAGACCCGTCCGTAAGCCTGCACGGACCGGATGCCGGCGGATCCGACCGGCCAGGCGAGAAATCCGCGTTTTTCCTCGAAGGCTTTCTTCAGGTGGGCCAGCCGGCCCGCAAGGGTGGTGGCGCGGTCGCGGAGGGCGGCAAGCAGAAGATCCATGTTCGCGGCTTCCTCCTCGATCTGCCGCGCCAGTTCCTCGAGGGCGCTCCGCCTGCCGCGGACTTGCTCAAACAGCTTCCGCCTCTCGGCCCGCTCCTTCTCCTGCCGGAGGGACAGCCATGTTTTGCGTTTCTGAATGTCCGTCAATTTTTTTTCTTGTTCATCCAAGTCCCGGTGGGTCTCCGAAAGTCTCGACCGCCGTTCGTCAATCCGCAGAATCAACTCCCGATCCATGCCGATCAGACTGGATATCCCCTCCCGCGCGGCAAGGAGCGTTCCCCACTCGCCGTACCGGAGGAGCGGGCTGAGCCAGTCCGCCGGGCCGCCATAGAGCATGAGGCCTTCGGCGCGCGCTGCCAGGATCCGGCGGCGATCCTCCAGGCTCAGCGTCTCCATCGAATATTTCTCCTGCGTCGTCCGGATGCCGGCCTTGACCGTCGCAATCCGCGCATCGAGCAGGGACAACTCCGCCTGAGTTTTCGCGAGCGCTCGGTCAGATTGTTCGAGCCTGGCCAGCAGGCGCCTCTCTCTTTTTTGGAGTTCCACCGCTTCGGACTTGGTCTTTTTCAATTTCTCCCGCTCCCGCTCGTACGCCGCCTCCTTCTCCCGGATCTGCCGCATCACGTCGTCGTGAACGGCCTTCAAGTCCTCCGCGCGGTCCGGCGCCGCGGAAACGGCCGGTGTCCAGGCCAGGAGGGCGGCACAGATGGGCAGGGAAATATATCTTTTCATGGTTCCAGGCGGGGGCGGGACACCAAGCATGCGACAACGGACAGCAGGACGGCCAGTCCCACAAAAAACGCGCCGGCGCACGCGCCGTCGATGGCGGCCAATCTGAGGATATCCTCTCCCATGCGCGCCGCCGGCCGGATCGGCCAGTCCGGACGGCGTTCGGCGGCGGCGACGGCCAGTGTGAAGAGGCCCGCGAACCCTACGGCGCAGAGTATCAGGGACAGGAGAGCTTGAGAAAATATCCGCCGGGAAGCTTCGAGAAATCCCGCGGGAGTTGGAGTTGCCGGGCGCATTCTCCGGCCGACGTGGTCCGACCAGGAGACGCAAAATAGAATGGAGAGCGCCGCGAGAAACAGTCCCGACACGGCGCGGCCAGCCGCCGCGACGGGCGCCAGACGCCGCAGGGCGGCGTCTGGAAAATGGACGCGGGCGGACGGGACCCTGGTTTGCGCCAGCTGACGAAGGGTGTCGTAGTTCCCAATATTTTCCGCCCGGAGAATATAAACATTCGGCAACGGGTTTCCCTCGATGCCGCCGAGGACCGCGCTGTCAAGCGGCGGGATGTCCCTGCCGAGCCGTTCATGCAAAATGTCCAGCCCCTTGTCCCGGGAGACAAACTCAATTTCCGCGCCCGCCCTTCGGGCCTCCTCCTCAAACCCGCCGCGGTCCTCCAAAGACACGTCCACCGGGATCGCCAGCATGAGCGGAAGACGCTTGGGCAGATGGCGGGACAATTGGACCGACGCGCGGACGAAGAGCGCGGCGACGGCAAGGACCGTCAGCCAGAGGCACAAGACGAGAAGACTGCGAAAAGACAAGGGGTTAAACCCTCCCATAGTCGATTATTCGGCCGATTGAACGGAGGAAGTGAACGAAAAAACCAAGGATTGGATCAGGGGGGCGGCTGAAACCTGTTGCCGTCATTCCCGCGAAAGCGGGAATCCAGATCAATCGCAGAGCAGACTGGATTCCCGCTTTCGCGGGAATGACGATCTGAATAGTTACCTAAAGTCCTACCTTAAAAAAAAGAACTGCCGGGAGGGAGATTTGAACTCCCACGAGGTTGCCCCCGCCAGCCCCTCAAGCTGGTGCGTCTGCCAAGTTCCGCCATCCCGGCGTGTGGGTTGGTTTGCTGATGGCTGTTTGCTAATAGCTAATAGCCAATGCCAAATCAATCAGACCAATTCAATGAGAGCCATGGGAGCGTTGTCACCGAGGCGGGCGGCGGCGTAGCGGCCGTCGAGTTTTTCGGTGAGGCGCGGGCCGCCAAGACGGATGATGCGTGTGTAGCCGCCGTTTCGGTCTTTGTATCTTGGGGCGATCTCGTCGAAGAGTTTGGCGAGGATGTCGCGGTCACGGATGGTCCGGAAGACGAATCGCTTGGCGCTGATTGTGCCGCGTTTGGCGTGCGTGACCAGCCGCTCGGCAAACGGCCGGAGTCCCCGGGCCTTGGGGAGCGTGGTTCTGATCCGGCCGTGCCGAAAGAGCGCTGTCGCGAGGCTCTTGAGCAGAGCGCGGCGCGCGCCGGTCGGCCGCCCGAGTTTGTGGATCTTGCGACCATGCTTCATTCTGCTTCGCCTCGGTTGCCGCTATCGCTTTTGGGGGCTACGCAGAACATGTCTACGCCTCCACCGGTTCGGCGACCTGGGTTTTGACGAGGAGGTGCGAGATGCCCTTCATGCCGAGTTCCAGGTTGAACTGCTGGAGTTTGTCCTTGATCTCGGTGAGAGATTTGCGGCCGAAGTTCCGGGTCTTGAGCATTTCCGGTTCGGATTTGACCGCGAGTTCGCCGAGGGACCGGATGTTGGCGTTTTTGAGGCAGTTGTATGACCGGACCGAAAGTTCCAGTTCCTCGACGCTGACGGAGAGGATCTTCTGGAGCTGTTTCTCCTCCGGCGTGAGTTCGATCTCCTCCTCGAGGAGTTTTTCCTCCTCCTCGAAGTTGACGAACGGAGTCATGTGGTCCTTGATGACCTTGGCGGCGTGCGCGAGCGCGTCGCGCGGAGTGATGCTGCCGTCGGTCCAGATGTCAAGGATGAGTTTGTCGTAGTCGGTGATCTGGCCAACGCGGGTGTTTTCGACGATAAAATTGACGCGGTCGACCGGAGAATAGATGGCGTCGATGGCGATCCAGCCGGATTCGAGCTTGCGGTCCAGAGACTCGGCCGGGGCGTATCCGCGGCCCAACCTGACTTGGATCTCAATTTCGAGGTGGCCGCCGTCGGAGACCTCGGCGATCCGCATGTCGCCGTTGAGGATTTCGACGGATCGGTCCTCGGGCACAAAATCCTTCGCTTTGATCTCGCCCTTCCCGGATTTCTCGGCCTTTAACACCACCGTCCCGTCCGCGTCCATCTTGAGCCGGAGGAATTTGAGATTGAAGAGAATGTCGAGGGTATCGGTCGCGACATTTTTGATGGTCGCGAACTCGTGCGCGACGGGGCCGCTTTTGGTCGAGAGTTTGACGCCAAAGACGCCGGCGCCGACGATGGACGATAGAAGCACCCGCCGAATACTGTTGCCGAAGGTGGTGCCGTATCCCCGTTCAAGGGGCTGTATTTCAAAGCGGCCGAAGGTGTCGCCTTCCTGACGGACCACCCGCACGCCTTTGGGCATTTCCATGTTGCGCAATAAAAATCTGGGACTGGCCATTCTACTCATTCCTCCTTGTTTGCTGTTTGCTGTTTGCTGTTGGCTGTTGGCTATTAGCTAACAGCAAACAGCCAATAGCGAATTACTTCGAGTAATACTCCACAATCTGCTGTTCCTGGACCGGGACCTGGATGTCCGCCCGGGCCGGGATGTGCAGGACTTTGCCGGAAAGTTTCTCGGGACTCAAGTCGAGCCAATCCGGGACGCTCTTTCTTTGTTTCGCGACCTCCACACAGGCCTTGCTCATCCCGAGTTCGTGCCCCTGCCGGAGCTGGACGAGATCCCCGGATTTGAGGATCACACTGGGGATGTCGAGCTTCCTCCCGTTCACGGCAACGTGGCCATGCATGACGATCTGCCGGGCGGCGCGCCGGGAAGGCGCGAGACCCAGGCGGTAGACGACGTTATCGAGCCGTGTTTCCAGGCGCTGAAGCAGAACCTCGCCGGTTTTACCCCTGGTTCGGAGGGCCTTGAGGAACTGGTGCTGAAAGGGCCGTTCCTGGAGAAGATAAAACCGGCGGAGCTTCTGTTTTTCGCGGAGCTGATCGCCATACTGCGATGTCTTTTTAAAATCGGCGCCATGCTGTCCCGGCGCGGGGCGCTTCTGCTCGATGGCGCACTTTGACGTGAGACACCGGTTTCCCTTGAGAAAGAGCTTGACGCGCTCGCGCCGGCAGAGGACGCAAACTGAACCGAGATAGCGGCCCATTAGACCCGCCTCCTTTTGCGCGGCCGGCAACCGTTGTGGGGCGCCGGGGTGACGTCAATGATGTTGCCGATCTCAATGCCCGCGGCCTGTAGGGTGCGAATGGCGGTTTCGCGGCCCTGACCAGGACCTTTCACGCGGCAATCGAGCCTCCGGATGCCGTTTTCGATGGCGACCTTGGAAACGGCTTCGGCCGCGACCTGCGCGGCATACGGCGTGCCCTTCCGGGTCCCCTTGAATCCCAGCTTGCCGGGACTGGACCAGCAGATGGCGCCGCCGGACTTGTCGGTGATGGTGATCATCGTGTTGTTGAACGTCGAATGGATGTGCGCGACGCCCTCCGCCACGTTTTTCAGTTTTTTCTTGACGGCGGTTTTTTGCGCCGCCGGTTTTTTCTGTTCCTTCTGTTCCGCCATTTTCGTCTCCTTAAGTCTTCGCGTCCGCCTTCTTCTTGCCGGCCACGGTCTTTCTCGGACCCTTGCGGGTGCGCGCGTTGCAACGGGTACGCTGACCGCGGACCGGAAGGCCCGCCTTGTGTCTGAGGCCGCGATAGCAGCCGATTTCGATGAGGCGTTTGATATCCTGGGACATCCCCGATTTCAGTTCGCCTTCGACCTTGTGATTCTTCTCGATGATGTTCCGGAGCCGCCCGATTTCATCCTCCGCCAGGTCCTTGATCTTGGTCTGGAATTTGACCCGGGCCTGATCGACGATGCTGCGGGCAAGGCTCCGCCCAATGCCGTAGATACGGGTGAGGGCAACCCCGACGTTTTTCTGTTTGGGCAAATCGACGCCCGCGATGCGTGCCATACGTTCTCCTTCAGCCCTGGCGCTGTTTGTGTTTCGGGTTTTCGCAGATGACCCGAACCACGCCCTTGCGCCGGACGATTTTGCACTTCTTGCAGATCTTTTTAACGCTCGGCCGAACTTTCATGTTCCCGGCTCCTTATTTCTTTCTAAACACGATGCGCCCTCGAGACAGATCGTAAGGCGATATTTCCACGGTGACGACGTCGCCCGGGAGAATGCGGATGTAATGCATCCGCATTTTGCCGGAAATGTGGGCCAGGATGACGTGCTGGTTGGGCAGTTCCACCCGGAACATCGTGTTGGGCAGGGCCTCCAGAACCTTGGCGTCCACGGTGATCTTATCATCCTTGACCTTGTGCTGAAACTCTTTTCGCCTGCGCATCGGTCAGGTCAGCACTCTCGGGCCGTTGGCCGTTACGGCGATGGTATTCTCGAAATGCGCGCTCAACTGGCGGTCCGCGGTCACGACGGTCCACTTGTCGGCGAGGATCTCGGTTTTGTGCGTGCCGACGTTCAGCATCGGCTCGATGGCCAGGGTCATTCCAGCCGCGAGGACGGGTCCCTTTTTTCCCGTCACGAAATTCGGCACCTGAGGGTCTTCGTGCAAATTCCGCCCGACGCCGTGTCCGACCCATTCCCGCACGACGCTGAATCCGGCGGACTCGGCGGCCGTCTGCACCGCGCGGGAAATGTCCTCGACGCGGTTGCCGGCGACGGCCTGGGCGATGCCGGCCTCAAGGGAGGCGCGGGTGACGTCGCAGAGCCGGCGGGCCGTCTCGGAGATTTTGCCGACCGGAAACGTCCGGGCGGCGTCGCCGTGAAAGCCAAACTTGCGGACCCCCACGTCAACCGAGAGGATGTCGCCCTCCTTGAGGACCTTGCCGGGCCCGGGAATGCCGTGAACGACCTCGCAGTTGACCGACGCGCAGATCGTCGCCGGAAACCCGAAGTATCCCTTGAAGGCCGGCTCCGCGCCTT
Source organism: bacterium (assembly GCA_016202645.1). Taxonomy (GTDB): domain Bacteria; phylum Lindowbacteria; class 2-12-FULL-62-27; order 2-12-FULL-62-27; family 2-12-FULL-62-27; genus JACQOF01. Next base: position 1,987 of record JACQOF010000102.1, on the reverse strand, counting down.
CGGACCGGATGATGTTTTCAGCGAGCGCGTCAAGATCCGAAGTCCGCACGCCCGGCCGGACGGCCGCTCCGACTTCATCAAGGGCCCGCCGGGTGATACGGCCGCACTCGGCCATTTTTTCGATTTCCTCCGGGGTCTTGATCTCGATCATCGCTGTCCCCGAAGAACCGCCAGTATCCGGCCGGCCACTTCATCCGCTTCCGCGTCTCCCGGGACGCGCTTCAGGACTCCGGATTTGGCGTAGTAGTCGAGCAGGGGCTGTGTCTGACTCTCGTAGATCCGGAGGCGCTCCCGGATTTTGTCGGGCTTGTCGTCCTCCCGGACCTGCAGGGCTTTTCCGTCGCGGTCGCAGACGCCCGGCTTTTTGGGCGGGGCTGAGACTTCGTGGTAGACCGACCCGCAGGCGAGACAACTCCGGCGGCCGCCGAGCCGCGCGAGCACATTCTGTTCTGAAAGATCAATGGCGACGACTGCGTCCAGGGATTTCTTTCTTCTGGCCAGCATCGCATCGAGCATCTCCGCCTGCGGAACCGTGCGGGGAAACCCGTCGAGCATGAAAGAATCCCAGAGGGATTCCTGCGTCAAAAACGCGTCGACCACTTCCGACGTTTCCTTGTCGGGCACCAGGTGTCCCTGGCCGATGATCGCCTGAATCCGTTTTCCCAAATCGCCGCCCGCCGCGACCATCCGGCGGAACATGTCGCCGGTGGATACGTGCGCGAGGTCCAGAGCGCCGACGACTTTTTTCGCCTGCGTACCCTTGCCGGCGCCGGGCGGACCCATGAGAACGACGCGCATCCCTAGCCGAACCGTCCTCTCAGGCGACCCTTCCTCAGAAAGCCCTCATAGTGCCTCATCAGGAGGTGAGATTCAAGCTGCTGCATGGTATCGAGGGCGACGCCGACGACGATGAGCAGAGACGTGCCGCCGAAGTAAAACGGGACGGCGGCGGCGTTGATGAGATAGACGGGGAGGACCGAGATGATGGCGACGAATGCGGCGCCGGCGAAGGTGATGCGCGTGAGGACGAATTCGATGTACTGGGCGGTCGCCTCGCCGGGGCGGCGGCCGGGAACGAAGCCGCCGTATTTCTGAAGATTTTCGGCGAGGTCCTTGGGGTTGAAGGTCACGGCGGTGTAAAAGTAACAGAAGAAAACGATGAGGACGACGAAACAGAGGGTGCCAAGCCAGGCGCCCGTGTTGAAATTCATCCATATGGCAAGCGTGGTGAAGACGGAATTGGGATCGTTGCCGCCGAGGAACTGGAAGAGCTGGAGGGGGAGCATCAAAATGGCGGAGGCAAAGATGACGGCGATGACGCCGGAGTAGTCGACTTTGAGCGGAATGTGCGTGCTCTGTCCGCCGTAAACTTTCCGGCCGCGAACCTGCTTGGCGTAAGAGACCGGAATTTTTCGGCGGCCGAGCTGGAGGACGACGACGGCGGCGACGATGGCGGCGAGGAAGACGAGGATGAGGCCGAGGGCGATGAGGTCGAGCGTGCCGGCCATGACAACCTGCCAGGTCTGGACGGCGGCGCGGGGGATGTCGGTGACGATGCCGGCGAAAATCAGAAGGGAGACGCCGTTGCCGATGCCGCGTTCGGTGATCTGTTCACCGAGCCACATGAGAAAGGTCGTGCCGGTCACGAGGGTGAGGACGCCGACGACGCGGAAGACCCACCCGGCGTGGACGACGATATTGCCGAAATCGGTGCCGGGAATATTCTCAAGGAAAAAGATCATGCCGGTGCCCTGGACGGTGGCGACGCCGACGGTGGCGAAGCGGGAATACTGCGTAATTTTTTTGCGGCCGGTCTCGCCTTCCTTGGCCAGTTTCTCCAAGGCCGGGATGACGGCGGTCATGAGCTGGAGAATGCTGGAGGCGCTGATGTAGGGCATGATGCCGAGGGCGAGGATGGAGACGCGTTCGAAGGCGCCGCCGGTAAACATGTTGACAAAGCCGAAGAGTCCGCCCGCGGCGCCGGTGG
>JACQOF010000128.1 GCA_016202645.1 bacterium | reverse complement strand
GGAGAGAGGGAGAAAGGCGGAAGGGCGGGGAGGGGAGTTGCTTGGCGGGGGGGCGGGTGGTTAGATGGCGGATGGTGGGGAGAGAAGGAACGAGCGGGGAGATTCGGATGCCGGTGTATCGAATTCGCGAGGAGGCGTCGCGGACCGGGGAGGCCGTATGGGTGGCGGAGACTGGCGGCCATGCGCACCATCTGGCGAGTTTGTATGATCCGGTTCGGGAGGCGGAGAAGTTTGCGGAGGGCCTCGGGGTTTCCTCGGGCGCGCTTGTGGTTCTTTTTGGCGGCGGCGCCCCCGCCGTCCGCGCGATCGCGACCCGGCCCGGATTATTTCGACTACTGTACCACGAGCCTTTTCCGGAGCTGAGGACCGATGTCGGCCTGCCGGACCGCGTTGAGTGCCACGCCACACCGGAACTTCTATTCGCCGCGCTCCGTCGTGTGGGACTTGAGCGTGTGGCGCGATTTCAAGTTGCGCTTTATCCGTCCTATCGCGCCCCGCTCGGCGCGTTTGGGGATTGGCTGGTGAAAACCGCGCGGGCGAGTCTTGAGGCGCGCGCGTCCGAGATCCAGACGCTTGCGAACATCGGCCTGCTCGTCGTGGAGAATCTCCTGGGCAATCTTCGGCACTTTTCGCGCTTCCAGCCGCTGCGGGCGCTGGTATCGAGCCGTGCGCCGTCCCCCGTTGTCTGCGTGGCCGGATCGGGACCCAGTCTCGAAGTTTCGGCGCCGCAGATTGCGCGGGCCCGGTCCCGCATCTTACTCATTGCCGTGGCGAGCGCCGCTCCGGCGCTTGCGGACCGCGGGATCCACCCGGACGTCGTGGTCGTGCTGGATCCGAGACCCGAGGAATCGGTCCACGTGGAAGTTCTGGACGAGCCGACGCGCCGCCGCACCGCCTGGGTGGTGTGGTCCTGCGTGCATCCACGGCTTCTGGCGATGCTGCCTCCGGACCGCACGCATCTTTTTTCCGGCGACCATCCGCTGGAGGGGTGGCTGTGGGAGCGACTGGGCCATCCGGGCGCGCTGACGGGGGGCGGCTCCGTGATTTTGCCGGCATTCGATCTTGCGCGACAGCTGTGTGCGCGGGAGATCATCCTGGCCGGCGCCGATTTTTCCGTGGGGGATGGACTACGCGCGCATGCGCGCGGAACCGGCCGTCAGAAAAAGGCATTGTCGGCCTCGACGCGATTTGCTACGTTTGAGAGTGATTCGTTCTGGGACGCCTCCGCGCGCGCGCCGCGCCTCGTGAAAGACGGTGAGAGGTCCTACCGGACGGGTGAAAATCTGCTCGAGTACCGCCGTCAACTGGAGGCGGAAATCGCGCGATACGACGGCCGGGTGACGCATCTGACTGCCGCGTTGACACTGGCCGGCGCCACGCCGGCTGCGAATCTGGATGCAATCCCGCCGCCGAAGGATGCCGGGCCGTCAATCCCTCTGGAAGGGCTCAGGGCTGGGGCTTTGGCGGCCGAAAAGATAGTCAGGGACGTTGTGGGGGAGCTTCAGGCCCTGCTTTCGAGCCGAATTGAAGAGAGCCCGCTGTTTCGGATGGCGGTGGAATCGGCGGTATACGATGAGATCCGCAGGACCCGCGGATCCGCCGGAGAATCTTTGAGAGCCGCGGGCGAGCGATTAAGCGTCGAGTTCAAGCAAATCCTGGGGAGCGGCCGGGAGGGCCCATGAAAAAGAATCCGATCAAGGAATACAGGCAAGTTCAGATCCAGACCGCTTCGCAGGAGCAGCTCATCGTGCTGATGTACCAGCACGCGGTGCGGTCCGTCCAAATCGCGAAGGACGCGATGCCGACGAAGAAATACGACACCGTTTCGAACAACATCATCAAAGCCCAGGACATCGTGACGGAGCTGATGGTCTCGCTGAAGATGGAAGCCGGCCCGATCTCGCAGAATCTTTACCGCCTCTACGACTACATGAACCGCCGGCTGATCGAAGCGAACATGAAAAAAGACGCGAGCATTCTGTCGGAGATCGAAAAGATGTTGTCGAGTCTCCTGGACACCTGGGAGGATCTCCTCCAGAAGAACCAGACCGGTCAATCATCCGGAACCCCGGCCTCGACCAAGCCGCCTCCACCCCCCGGCGTTTCGGGCGGATTCAGCGTCTCGGGCTAAGATCGCCGTCGTGGCCTCCGGGGGCGGGGAAAGGATCCAAGTCATCCGCCGGATGTCGTCCGAATGGCGCCGCCTCGCGGAGGAATTGCCCGATGACCTGCCGGAAGCGCTGAAGGGGATGGAAGTCCAATTCAAGGAGCTGGCGGCGCACGATCCACAGCGCCTGCCGGCATCCGCGCCGACCGGCGCCGCGTCCCGCGCCGAGCTCCGCGCGGCCTTCGAAGAGGCGACGCAATCTTTTCTGAAGCTCAAGCAGGCGGTGGAGAGCAGGAAGCGCGAGTTGGGCGCCCGGATTTCGGAATTGCGCCGGGACGAACCCCGTCCCGTACGCGGCAAGTTCGACCGGAAGGGGTAGGACTGCGAATGTTCGTAACTGTTCAGGTCGTCATGTCCGTCCGCCTGAGGTGGATGCATGCGGCTTAAGCCAAGCAGACTGGATTCCCGCTTTCGCGGGAATGACGGAGAGGACTGAATAGTAACGAACATTCTCCTGTTTCTCCTCCCGTCGCTTCTTCTCTACGCGTTCGGCTATTTTGTTTATTCGCGCCTGCTCGAGCGCGTCTGGGGCGTGGACGATGCCCGGCCGACGCCCGCGACCACGGAATTTGACGGCCGGGACTATGTGCCGACGAAGCCCCACATTTTGTTTGCGCACCATTTCGCGACGATCTCCGGCGCGGGCCCAATTCTGGGTCCGGCGACCGCGCTGATTTACGGCGCTCTGCCGGCGTGGATGTGGGTAGTCTTCGGCGGCGTTTTCATCGGCGCCGTCCATGATTTCGCGTGTCTCTTCATCTCGGTGCGCCACCGCGGCCGGAGCATGGCGGAGATCGCGCGGACGGTTCTGGGGCCGACCGCGTTTGTGTTATTCATTTTATTTTTGATCGTCCTCATCGTGATCGTGAACGCGGTTTTTCTGCAGGCGACCGCGAAGGCGCTGACATCGCTCTGGCCCGTGACGAAACTCGGTCTCAGCCCGGACCAGGAGACGTTTGCGACCGTGATAAAATCCGGCGTCGCCCACGCGCAGATCGGCGGGATTGCCTCGACCTCCGTGATCCTCATCACCCTGTTCGCGCCGCTTCTCGGCTGGATGGTGTACAAAAAGGGTTTCCCGATGGGACTGATGTACCCGCTGGCGGCTCTAATCGCCGCCGGATCGGTCATCGCCGGATTTTATTATCCGGTGGCGTTCGCGCCGGAGACGTGGCAGGGCATTTTTTCCCTCTATATTTTCGTCGCCGCCGGCGTCCCGGTGTGGTTGATTCTTCAACCGCGCGATTTCACCAACGTGCAAATCCTCTACGGCGGCCTGATCCTGCTCGTACTGGCGCTGTTAGCGGCGGGCCTCAAGGGCGCGAGCCTACTGGCGCCGATGACGAACATCGACGCCGCCGCGCGGACGAACCTCGGCTGGGTGTGGCCTGGCCTGTTCATCACGATCGCCTGCGGCGCCGTTTCCGGATTTCACGGCATCGTCGGCAGCGGCATCACCTCCAAGCAGATCCCAAGCGAGCGATACGCCCGCCGGGTCGGATATGCGGCGATGCTGGGGGAGTCGACGCTGGGCCTGTGCGTGACGCTTTCCATCAGCGCGGGCATCGCCTACGCGGATTATTTGCAGGCCGTATGGCCCGCCGACCCGACACAAGCGAACCCGATCCTGGGGTTTGCGCTGGGCGCCGCCGGTATTTTCGAAAAGGGCCTCGGCATTCCGCCGTGGCTTGGCGTGGTTTTCGGGATATTGCTCGTGGAGGGATTCGTGATCACGACGTTGGACACATCTGTTCGTTTAAACCGGTATCTTTTCGAAGAATTCTGGCGCATGGCGTTCAAGACCCCGGGGAAGGTTCTCCTCAATCCGTGGTTCAACGCCCTCCTGTCGGTCGTTCTGATGTGGGTGGTGGCCAAGAGCGGCGTGTGGCAAAAAATCTGGCCGCTCTTCGGTTCGGCGAACCAGCTTCTGGCGGCGCTCTCGCTCATCATCGTCACGACGTGGCTGCATGCGGTGCGCCGACCCACGGTCTACACGCTGCTGCCGTGCGTCGCGATTTCCGTGACGACCTTGTGGTCCCTGGCGAGGCTTCTGCCGAATTATCTGGCCGACCATTCGTGGATCCTGGCCGTTTCGGATTTGTTTCTTCTCGTGCTGTCGTTTTCGTTGATTCTGCTTTCGATCAAGAGATACTACGATTCGCGCAGGGCGCCGATGGATGAAGCGAGCCGGGGGTGAAAGCACCCCCCTCCCAACCTCCCCCTCAAGGGGGGAGGGGTAAGCAAGGGCGGAGGTATAAGCAAGGGTGGAGGGGCAGGCATAATGTCCGCGGCGTCTGCGTCCTTTTTTGTCTCGTCATTTTTTCCGTCCCCGCCCTTGCCGATTTTGTGGAGGAGTACAACACAGCAACCTTCTATTTTAAGAGGGCCGAGTACGAGCTGGCCGCGTCGGCGTTCGAGAAGATCCTGGACCGATATCCGTCGGATTCCCGGTCGGACGCGGCCGCCTACTGGGCCGCCGAGTCGCGCCGGGTGTTGGGCGACGCCGCCGGCGCGCGCCGATTATACGATCGACTTCTTGCCGGATCCCCGGGTTCGAGCTACGCACCGAAATCGCAGTTGGCCGCGGCGCGGAGCGCGATGCGCGAGCGGGAGTACCGTCAGGCGCAGAGGTACTACGCGGCGCTCAGCGAGAGCCAATCCTCGGACAGCGAGCTTGCCGTGCAGGCCCGGACCGGCGTGGTGGAGAGTCTGCTCATGCAGGGCGACGACCGCGGCGCGGAGCCGGCCCTTCGGCGGCTTCTCTCGATGGAGCGCCTCCCGCGCGTCGACCGTTTGGGCGCGGAGCTTCGTCTTCGCCGGGTTCTGGTGCGCCTCGGCCGCGAGGCGGAGAGTCTCGCGATGCATGATTCCTCGAAACGGGGAACGCCCCATTACCAAGCGGAAGAGATGATGATGAAGGCCGAGGCCGCCGCGGCGGCGGGCCGCGCCGGTGTAGCCGCAAAATTTTATGAGAAGGTCTCCGTGATGGAGGATCTTCCCCCGGAATTCCGCGCCGAGGCCGCCTACCGCCACGCGCAGATGTTGACGGCGCTGGGGGAACCCGAGCGCGCCTACGATCTATACCACGAGATATCGACAGGCATGGACGCGCTGCCGGACATTCTGGCCGGCGCCGGTCTTCAGCTTTCATACCTGTACCGGTCCCAGGCGCAATCCGAGGCCGCCGATGCGTCGGCGAAGCGCGTGGAAAAGATTGCGGAAGAATCGGGCCGTCGGGACTTGAAGAACGAAGCCGTATTTTTCCGCGCGGAAGAGGCATTCCGAAAAAAGAACCCCACCGCCGCGCTGGCTTTGCTTGGAGAGATGAACGAAGACAGTTACCGGGTGAACCGCCTGACCGGTCAGATCCATCTGGAGAGCGGCCGGCATGCCGACGCGATAGTGTACCTGGAGCGCGCCGCGGGGTACGCGCCGGACGAATCCGCCCGAAACGAGAGTTTATTGGATCTTGCGCGGTCGCATTTCGCCGGCGGCGCCTACGAGTCAGTCCTGACGGCCCTGTCGCGTTTGCGGCAGGCCGGCCCGGATGCGCGTCAGAAGGAACGCCCGATGCTTGCCGAATCGCTGTACCGGCTGGGCCGGTACAAGGAGGCGGGGAAAATCTACGGTGATCTGGCGAAGGGCCCCGCCGGAAATCCCGAAACGCGCCAGTACCGATACTACGCCGTGCTTTCGAATCTTCGCGACAAAAACCCCGCGTGGGCCGACCGCCTGCTGAAGGATCTGGAGGAAGTCGGCGGCGTTCCGAGCGGCCCGGAATCCGATCCCGGTTTGTTTCTTGACGCCGCCGTCGAGATCGACAACGCGATCGAATTTTCGGCGACCGGAAAGGAGGAAGACCTTCGCCGGCAATTGGACGCTCAGCTTGGCCGGTTCAACGGCGCGTCCTATTCTCTCGGACTCTACCTCTTCGCGATCGACAAACTGGCCTCGAAGAACCGGCACGGACTTGTGCCGCGATACACCCAGAGCCTTCTGGGTTCCGTCCCTCCGGAGGAGGACTTCTACGGCCGCGCCGCCTACGCCGAAGTGCGCGCGTATGACCGCCTCAAGCAACCCGTGCAGGCGATGAAGACCCTGGAGGTTTTGGAGAAGTGGGTGACGGTGCGGCGCTCGTCGGATCTGGCCGAGGATGCGCGCTATTTACGCGCGAAGTTTTCGAAGGAGGCCGGGGACGAAGCGGCGGCCCGGCGCGGATTTCAGGCGTATCTGGAGACCTATCCCGAGGGGAAATACGTAGCCGAGGCATACTTTCAGTTGGGGACGTCCGCGCTGGAGGGATCTCAATTGGCGGAAGCGGAGAAAGCTTTCGAAAAGCTGGCGAGCGCCGCCGCTGAATCGTCATCGGACGGACTTGCGGTTCAAGCGAAGTACCGACTGGCGCTGATTCGTCTGGAGCAGAAGCGCTATGCGGACGCGGCGGCGCTTATGTCGCCGCTGGCGGAGATAACTCCCTACCGGGACGACCCCGATTTCCGTGGGAAGCTCGCGGAATCCTATCTGGCCCTGGGCAACTGGCCGGCCGCGGACCCGCACATCCGTTATCTGGTCGAGCATCCGAAGACCCCGGCCGCCCGCCGGGAGTGGGCCATCGTTTCCTATCTGCGGCTGCTGGACCGCGGCAAGCAAACGGGGAAACTGGAGCAGGAATTCCGCCGGTACGCCAACCAGCTCAAGACGCCCTCGCTGGTTTCGGAGGCAAATTTTCTGGTCGGCATGACGCATTTCGACGGGGAGCGGTACGCCGAAGCGTCGAAATATTTCGAGGCCGTGAAGGAAGGCGGGGACATCGTGAAGGATGCGCTTCTGCGGCGCGCGGACTGCGCCTACCACGAGCGGCGGTATGCCGACGCGGAGGGGCTGTACAACCGAGTGGTGCGATCCTGGCCGCGGACGCCGTGGGCGCGAGACAGTCTGTTCGCGGTGAATCTGTGCAAGATCCAGCAAGGCCAGAGGGAGGACGCGCTGGAAGGGCTTGAACGGTTTTTGGAGCAGAACCCGGACGCCACCCTTGCCCCGAGCGCCGCGCTTGAAGCGGCGGAACTTTATCTGAAGGGCGGCGATCTGGAGGCTGTGGACAGGAAGATCAAGTATCTCGAATCGCGCCCATCGAAGGCCCTGGCCCAGAGATTTGACCGGCTGAGGATGGAAGTTCTCGACCGCCGCGGCCAAACCGGCGCGTATTTTGAGCGGGCGAAGGATTACCTGAAGACCTACGGGATGAACCTGGGCATTGCGATTTCCGCCGCCGTCGCCGGGACGAGGTTGGGATACATGTACGACCCCTTCGACCTGTCGGGCGCGCGCGACATTGCCGGGGCTTTGTCGAATGCGGAGAGCCGCCTGAGCCAGGCCGGCGTGGCGTACCGGACGTTTCCGATCGAGGAACGTTTTCACAACAGCCGGGGCATGTCCCTGGATTTCGAGGAAGTGTACTGCACCCTGCGGCGGGTCATCTTTACCGAGCCGCGCGTGTATCTGGTCGTGGAGGCGAAGTCCGTAAGTTTCACGGCGCCGCGGACGCCCTTCAAAGTGCGCAACATCGCATATGCCGGCGAGGATATTGTGAAGATTCCCGGAACCTTTCTATCGGGGATCCGGATGAACGAGGAGGAGAAGCTGGCGTCGGATCAGCCGAAATATTTTATGATCTCCATGCCGCGCCCGCAGTGGTCGGACAACGGCCAGATCTGTCTGGACGGCGTGGGATTCCGTCCGGGCTGGTACTGTTACTCGCACACGGCGAAGAAGGGCGTGTGGACGCCGTGAGGAGAATTTCCTAGTCCCCCAAAAAATCCCCCAAAAAATCCGCTTGACAACATTCGCCCCTTCCGGTATGGTGTCGCCTCTTAGCACTCACTCAACCCGAGTGCTAACAATTCACAGAAGGAGGGAGTTGGTTGTATGGCAACGAAGACCAAGCTTCGACTCAAGCCCCTGGGCGACCGGGTCATCGCGCGGGTGATGGAGACAGAGGACACGAAGAAGACCCCTGGAGGGATTTACGTGCCGGACACCGCGAAGGAGAAGCCGCAGGAAGCGGAAGTCATGGCGGTTGGGAACGGGAAGTACATTGAAGGGAAGCTGGTTCCGCTGGACGTCAAGGCCGGGGACCGGATCGTATTCGGAAAATATTCCGGATCGGAAGTTACCGTAGACGACGAGGAGTATCTCATTCTCAAAGAGAGTGACATCCTCGCCGTGATCGATTAAGGGGAGGCAGACCAATGTCAAAGCAGATCATTTTCGGTGAGGAAGCCCGCCGGAGTCTTCTATCCGGAGTCAACAAGCTCGCCAACGCGGTCAAAGTGACGCTGGGGCCGCGCGGCCGGACCGTTGTTCTGGACAAGAGTTTCGGCGCGCCGACGATTTCGAACGACGGCGTGAGCATTGCGAAGGAGATCGATCTTCGCGACAAGTTCGAGAACATGGGCGCGCAGCTCGTCAAGGAAGTCGCGTCGAAGACGAATGACATCGCCGGCGACGGCACGACCACCGCGACGCTTCTGGCGCAGGCCATCGTGACCGAGGGCCTGAAGAACGTGACCGCCGGATCGAACCCGATGGACCTGAAGCGCGGGATCGAGAAGGCTGTGGAGCGTTCGGTGGAGGAATTGAAGAAGATGAGCAAGAAGATCACGAACAAGCACGAAGTGGAGCAAGTGGCGACGATTTCCGCCAACGGCGACACCGTGATCGGCAAGCTCATCGCGGACGCGATGGACAAAGTCGGGAAGGACGGCGTGATCACGGTTGAGGAAGCGAAATCAATCGAGACCACCGTCGAGTATGTGGAGGGGATGCAGTTTGACCGCGGGTACATTTCCCCCTATTTCATCACGCATCCGGACTCCATGGAATCGGAGCTCGACCGTCCGCTGATTCTGGTGACGGACAAGAAGATCAGCAACATGAAGGATTTTCTGCCCATTCTGGAGAAAATCGCGCAGCAGGGCCGGGAGCTTCTGGTGATCGCCGAGGACATCGAGGGCGAAGCCCTTGCGACCCTGGTGGTGAACCGGCTCCGCGGGACCCTCAAGTGCGCCGCCGTGAAGGCCCCCGGGTTTGGGGACCGGCGGAAGGCCATGTTGGACGACATAGCGACCCTGACCGGCGCGAGCGTCATCTCGGAGGAGAAGGGGATGAAGCTCGAGAACATCGTGGTGTCGGACCTTGGCGAAGCGAAGAAAGTGAAGATCGACAAGGAGAACACGACGATCATTGAAGGCAAGGGCAAGGTCAGCGACATCGAGAAGCGGATCGCGCAGATCAAGCTGCAGATTGACGAAGCGACGAGCGACTACGACAAGGAGAAGCTGCAGGAGCGGCTGGCGAAGCTGTCCGGCGGCGTGGCAGTCGTTAAGGTCGGCGCCGCGACGGAAGTGGAGCTCAAGGAGAAGAAGGCGCGGACGGAAGACGCGCTCTCCGCGACGCGCGCGGCGATGGAGGAAGGCATCGTTGCCGGCGGCGGCGTGGCTTTGCTTCGCGTGGCCTCCAAGCTGGACGACGTGAAATTAAGCGGCGACCAGCGGATCGGCCTGCAGATTGTTCAGCGGGCGATCCAGGAGCCGATCCGGCAGATCGCTGCGAACGCCGGCGAAGAAGGATCGGTGATTGTGGAGCGGCTCAAGTCCGAGAAGGGCGCGAGCACCGGCTACAACGCCGCGACGGGCAAGATCGAGGACCTGGTTGAAGCCGGCGTGGTTGACCCGACGAAAGTCGTGCGGTTTGCGCTTCAGAACGCCGCGTCTATCGCCGCGTTGATTTTGACCACCGAGACCCTGGTGACGGACGATCCCGAGGATAAGGACGACAAGGGCGGCATGCATCCGGGCATGGGGGGCGGAGGAATGCCCCCGATGTAAGTTGGAGTTCGGCCCGGCCGCGATATACGGCCGCCGAACGTCGTCAGGAACCCCCCTCCCCGTGTTTTGCGGGAGGGGGGATTTTTTTTTTGAAATAGGATAGGGTCGGTGGTCATGGGTGCGGAGGATCGAAGGAAACGCAAGCGGATCAAATTGGCGGCGGGGGCGCTCGTTCTGTTTCTGGCCTACTACGGGATCCCGCTTGCCCCGCTGAAGGGACCTGTTCAGCGGCATCTGACGGAGAAGTACGGCATTCACGTCGAAGTCGGTTCCGTCCGGCTTTCCGTCCGCGGCCTGATCGCCGCCGACCTGGCGGCCGTGTGGCCCCGCCGGCAAGCGACGTTGTCCGTGGACGAGATGGTATTAGGGTGTTCCTGGCTGCGAAGCCTGTCCGAGCGCCGCCTGGTGCCGGGCCGGATGAAGTGGATCACGCCGATTTTTTCCGTCGAACTCCGAAATGGCGCACCCAGCCCGCAGGTGGTTCCCTCATCGGCCGCGGCTTTTTTGAGCGACACCGAGTATGTGATGTCCAAGTTGAAATCGATCCTTCCCGATCGTTTGAACCTGAAGGTCCGTCACGGAAAGATCCATCTTCGGAGCGGACCCTACTCCGCGTTGGTGGAGGAAGTCGACGCGCACATCCGGCGCGAAGCCGGCGCCGGGATCCGGGCGTGGGCGAAGCTGACGAGCCGGGAGCTGGGGACGACCGAATTGACGTATGACGAGGGCCGGGAGTTTCACCTGACAGCCGAGCGTGTCGGACTCACGACCCTGAGCGGGGTTTCCGGCAGTCCCCACAAATTTCACGGGATGTTATCGGCCGTGATCCACAAATCCGGCGATTCTGTCAGCGGCCAGGTGCGAGTGGATCAGCTCTACTGGACCGGCCCGTCCGCCAAATCTTTGGAAGCGGATACTCACGATGGATTGGCCGTTCGCGACATCCTTGTCGCTCGGCGGCACTCCCCCCATCCGTGGGGGTCGGCCGATACTGCCGATGTCGGGTCGGAGCCGGAGACTGCGCCGCTTGATGCGCCGGAGTCGCCGATTCGAGACACCGGTCCTCCCGAGGCGGAGGGAGAGGGGGAGAGTGAACCGTTGTGGGAGGGCGAGGTTTCGCAGGTTTTTCCAGAACCCGCGGAAATCGACTACATCTATCCGCCGCTGGATGTGGATGTCCGGATGAACGGACTCTGGTCCGCGCCGAATCTACGGGTGACCGATGGGGAGTTGCGGACCGGGGATTTGGCTGTGGGCGTGACCGGCGCGGCGCGACTGGACCGGCGGCTTCATTCGGACCTGGACTTTTATGCCCCGGAATTTGACGAGCCGGGTCTTGAGCGCCTGAGCGCCCATTTCCACGTGATGCGATTTTTAAACGCCTTCCTGGAAACAATCTCCAGTCCCTCCCGACTTCAGGCTAAAATGTCCCTCTCCGGCCCGATGCTTCGACCGGCGTCGTGGCGGTATGAGGGGCTTGTGGACATCCGCCCAGACACGTTTACGTATTCCCCGTTTCTGGGCCAGTACTCATTTCTGGGCACCGTCAAGTTCAATCAGTCCGGCGTCACGATCCCGGAGATTTACATCCCGTTCGGGCCGTCATCCCTGGTGTTGTCCGGCGTCGCCGCCGATTACCGGGATCGCCGCTCGAATTTAATCCTGTCGGGCCGGGATTTGGCTGTAGGTGACCTGATGTATTTCTACATCCCCGACGTGTTGAAGGCGCCGGCCGGCGTCAGAGACGCCGGCACTGGGGGCCGCGGAGCGGCTGATCCGGGCGCCGCCGCATCGTCGAAACCGTCGGGACTGGCGAACGTCGATTTGAAATTGAGCCGGGATCCGGATTCGGTCTGGGCGATCCGGGGAAAAGTCGCGTTCCGAAATCTGTCTCTGCCTCTAAAGCCGTACGATCCGCCGCTCAGGGCCTACGGGCGGATCGACTTCACGGGGGAGCGGGGCGACGGCCAGATTCACGCCAAAGTCGGCGGATTCGAAGCGGTTCTGAACCCATTTTTCAGGAATCTGATGACGCCCGAGATGACCGCGGGCGTTTTTTTCCGTCAGGAGGGCATCTTGTGGGAATCCCTGGCCCGCCACGCGAAGCGTCGGATTCCGTACTTGCCGGCCGCCGGCCGCGGGGACGTGTCCATGCGATTCACCACCATCCCGGACACTGTTTCCGAGGGGATTAGCCGCGCGAGACGATGGCGGGTGGACGGGACGGCGGAATTCCGGGACGCGCGGATCTGGTTGCCGTCGTTTGAGACCGCGGTCGAATCCGCGTCCGGCTTCGTCAGCGTTGACGACAGTGTGATCCATCTGGAGCGAGTGGGCGGCATACTGGCGCGAAGCCCTCTGCAGGCGACCGGCGGCAGTCGGCCGGGGAATCTCCGGAAGTGGACCCTCGATTTTATCTCTCCGGATCTCCGTCTGGACGATCTCTTGTCGGCCATCCAGCCGCGCCAGAACCGGGCCGATCCTGTTGAGGACTTCGAGGTGGCCGCGACCGTGTCGGCGGATCGTCTGCGGTTTCGCGCCTTTGATTTTCCGATGTCGCGCGGCCGTTTTTATCTGGCGCCGGAGAATTTCACGATCCAAGTCGACACGCCGGTCCTGACCCATTACCGTGCCGCCGGCCCAAACTCTTCGTTGTCGGAGATAACCTTTATGCGGGACCAACCGATGTCTCTGACGAACATGTTCAGGGCGGGCTCCGGCATCAACGGGTCGGTCCGGGGGGAGCTCCATCTGAAGGCGCCGAATTTTTCCGATACAGGATCGATCCGCGGCCGGATGGACCTGTTTTTTGACCATTTGACCTTCGGAAAAATCCCGCCGCTTTTCCAGATTCTGGATCTCATGCGTTTTTCCCTCACGGATGCTGTCGTCTTCAGTCCATTCGCGTATTCCTCCGACATCGAAAGCGGCGGCGTCAAGCTGGACCTGGACCTTCCGTCAAATGCGGGCCGCTGGAGAATCCGCGGGAGACTCGGATTGGACGCGGCGTTCATGCCGCTTGCGCCGTCGGACAGTCATTTTCACGTGACGTTTTATCCGAAGGAGAACGTATTCACCCAGCTTTTGTACGAGACCCGCATCCTGTCGCTTTTCGCCGGCCGGCGAGAAGGAGTAGTTCTTGACTTTTCACTTTTAGGTAACTACAATAAACCTAATATCTTATGGACAGAGGAGCCGTTGGTTTCCATCATTCGAGGGCGTTTGAGTGAACTGGTTCCCGGATTTCTCGGCGCACAAGGTTCATCATCGCAAGACACGGGTCGAAAGCCCGCCAAGGGAGTTGTCCCGCCGGAGTAGGGGAACAATCGCGTGCGTCCTTCTTGTGTCCGTCGTTGCGAGTGGCGCATGGGGCGCCGAGCGATTCGGGGTGGATGTGCCGCCGAAGCCGGCGAAGGGAGACACGACGGCGGGGAATTTATTTGTGGGGTATACGAAGACGAACGGGACGCGAACGACCCCCCCCACCCCGGCATTCCGCTCAATTCCGCAGAAGGCTTTCGGCATCGGCGAGCGTCTGGTTTTATCGGTGCGGTTCATGGGCATTCCCTGCGGCGAACTCGTGATGACCGTTCCGGAGACGACCGTGTACCGGGGCCGCGCGGTGTACAAGGTCCAGGCCCACGCCTACACAAACCGGGCTTTTTCCGTCATCTATGCCGTTTCGGACACGCTGACGAGTTACATCGATGTCGAGGGGATGTTTCCGTGGCGGCACGAGAAGGAGATTCACGAGACGAAGGAGGACACGATCGCCGTTTGCGAGTACGATCCGGTGCTGGGTGTCTGGACGAAGAATGGTGTTCAGATGGGCGAGTTGGAGCCGTACACCCAGGATCTTCTGTCCTCCTTTTATTATTTGCGAGCTTTGGATTGGGCCCACCTGGGCGAAACGATCTCGATGCCTTTGAACGACATGAAAAAAAATTACGACATGTTGATGACCCTTGGCGAGCGCCGCCGGATGTATTCGCACGCCCTCGACGCCTGGGTCTCCGCCCAGGCGGGCATTCCCGTCCTGCAGCTTGACGACAAATACAAGCAGATCGGCACGAACGAAGTGTGGTTTACGGACGACCGCCGCCGCATCCCGATTTTGATTCGGAGCCACATACTACTTGGGACGTTTTATGCGAAGCTGGTGGAGTACAAGCCCGGGAGGGCGCCGTGAGTTTCAGTCGGCGAAATTTTATTCTCCCGGTCGTTGGGATGGCCATGCTGATCTCGATCGCCTGCGCCACGTCGGAGCGGAGCAGTTTGAAGGCGAACACGGGGGGCGCGATCATCAGCGAGCAGAAGGAGCTGGACCTGGGCCGTGCCGTCGCCCAGGAAGTCCTTCGGGAATTCACGGCCTACGATGACGAGGACCTGAACGCCTACGTTGACCGCGTGGGCCAGGCGGTGGCGCGGGTATCGGACCGCTCGAACATTCCCTACCGATTTACAGTGCTGGATCATCCCGCGGTCAACGCCTTTGCCGCCCCCGGCGGCTACATTTTTGTGACGCGTGGGCTGCTCTCGACCGTCCAAAACGAGGCCCAGCTGGCGGCGATTTTGGGGCATGAAGTCGGCCACGTCGTGGAGCGGCACGCGATGAAGCGACTCCAGGCGCAGGCTGTGGCATTTCTCGGCCAGCTGGCGATGGCGGTCAAAGGCGGCGGCGCGCCGGCGGGCGCGGGTGACATGGTGGCGCTGATCATGCTCGGCTACGGCCGCGAGGACGAGTATCACGCAGATGCCCTGGGCGTGAAGTATGCCTACGATGCCGGATACGATCCCAAGGAGTTGCTGGATTTTTTTGATCTCTTGAAGGCCGAGCAGGTCTCGGCCGGCATTGGGGAGCCGTCGAGCGTCCAGGAGCTGGTGTGGTCGCACCCGCCGCCGACGAAGCGGACGGAAAACACGCGTCAAGCGATCGAGAATTTAAAATTATGGCAGGCTGGCGCCGGTCTTCGCCGGAATCCGGCCGTCGGCGTGGAGCCCTACGAGGAAGCCCTGTCGGGTCATTCCTACCGCGACGACAAATCCCAGCTCGACAAAATTCTGACGTTGATCTACACCGCCTATCAGGCCGAGGACGTGGAGAAGCTCATGTCCTACGTGAGCCGGGACTACGAGCACGGCAAGTCCGGCTACTACGATCTGGAAAAAGATCTCCGGTTTTTTTTCACGCACAACGACCAGATCCGCGTTGACACGAAAAAGAAGGAAGTCCGGCTGAAGGACAGCCGGACCGCGTTCATCCATCATGTTTACGTGGAGACATTTTTCGACCGGGCGAAGAGCCAGGAGACGACGCGTACCGTCAAGGAGCGACTCTGGTTTGTGAAGAAATCCGCGCGCTGGTTATTGACCGGCGTGGAGAACAATCCGAAATAGCGGCGTCCCGCGTGTTTGCGGGTCCGCCGGTGAAACGGGCGCAAGAGGAGGCAGAACATGGCAGCGGTAACGAAGCGGGATTTTGTCGTTCAGATCTCGTACAAGTTGCAAGTCAAGCAGTTTGTGGTCCGGGACGTCCTCGACCAATTTCTGGACCGGGTAGTCGAGTCTCTGGGGGAGGGCCGCCGGATCGAGCTTCGGAATTTCGGCGTTTTCGAAGTTGTCCAGCGCAAAGCGAAGAAGGGCCGGAACCCGAAGACCGGCGAAGTGGTCCCGATTCCGGCGCGGAAGGCCGTGAAGTTCACGTCGGGTCGGATCATGAAGCAAAAGGTGAGGTAAAATTTTATCGGAGGATCCGGCCCATTACGATTACGATCTTCCGCCGGACCGGATCGCCCAGACCCCGCTTGAGCCGCGCGACCGCGCGCGCCTCCTGCTGTTGGATCGAGTCACCGGCGCATTGGATGATTCAGTTCTTTGCGACCTTCCCACGAGACTTCGCTCCGGGGACTGTCTGGTATTGAATGACACGCGCGTTTCCGCCTGCCGGTGTGCCGGCGTGATCGGTTCGCGCCCGGTGGAAATTCTGATCGTCCGCCGCGCCGAGCGGTCCCCGACGGAGTGGGAGATCGACGCCATGGTGAATCCCGGCAAGAAATTCAAGACCGGCGCGCGCGTTGATCTGGGCGGGATCACGGGCGAAGTCCAGTCCGTCTCGGACATCGGCCGCCGGATTCTGCTCCGATCGCCGGGCCGTCCCATCCGGGATGTTCTTCAGGAGAAGGGCCAATTGCCGTTCCCGCCCTACATCACGAATCCCGCCATCCCGCCGGGCCGTTACCAGACCTGTTTCGCGCGGTTTGAAGGAAGTGTCGCCGCCCCGACCGCGGGACTGCATTTCACGCCGGATCTTTTCTCCCGTCTGACCGCCGCCGGGATTCGCCATGCCTTTCTGACCCTGCATGTCGGCCCCGGCACGTTCCGTCCCGTCACGTCCGAGGCGCTTCGGCTGGGGCGTCTTCATCCGGAACCCTACCGGCTGGATGCCGCCGCCGCGGAGCAGATCCGCGAGACGCGGGTTACCGGCGGTCGCGTCATTGCGGTGGGGACGACCGTCTGCAGGACCTTGGAATGGATACACGGCCGGTTCGGCGATATTCGCGCCTCAGAAGGCGAGACGGATTTGTTTCTTCGCCCCGGATACACGTTCCGCGCCGTTGACGGACTTCTGACAAATTTTCATCTCCCCCGAACGTCACTCCTGATGCTGGTCTCCGCCTTGGCCGGCCGGTCCGCGATCCAGCGCGCCTACGACCACGCGATCCGCGTGGGCTACCGGTTCTACAGTTTCGGCGACGCGATGTTGATCCTCTGAATGGGCATGTCGTTTGAGGTCTTGAAGACATCCGGCCGCGCCCGTCTGGGCCGGCTTCGCATCGGGGGGCTGGAGATCGAGACACCCGCGTTCATGCCGGTGGGGACGCTGGGGACGGTGCGAACGCTGGAGCCGGGGGAAGTGCAGGAGCTGGGATATTCATTGATCCTCGGCAACACCTACCATTTATCCCTGCGCCCGGGGGTTGAGGTCATCGGTCAGTTCGGTGGGCTGAAGAATTTCATGCGCTGGCCGGGCGCTCTCCTCACCGACAGCGGCGGCTTCCAGGTTTTTTCGCTTTCCAAGATCCGCGAACTCGACGACGACGGAGTGACGTTCAGTTCTCCCTCGGACGGCGGCAAGGTCCACCGCCTGACGCCGGAGCGCGCGCTGGAGATTCAGCGGATACTCGGCAGTGACATCGCGATGGTGCTGGACGAGTGTCCGCCGCATCCCTGCGAACGCGCCGTTCTGGAGGCCGCGGTCCGGCGGACGATCGACTGGGCCGCCCGGTCCAAGCGTTGGGCGGAAGAACACGGAATGCCGGGGCAGGTCTTTGCCATCACGCAGGGCGGCCTTGATGTGGACCTTCGCCGCAGATGTCTTGAAGAAATTGCGGCCGTCGATTTCCCTGGTTATGCCATCGGGGGACTTTCGGTGGGCGAGCCGAACGAACTCATGTACGAGACACTGGACCGGATCCTGCCTGAATATCCTCCCGATCGTCCGCGCTATCTCATGGGCGTGGGCGCTCCGCGGGATCTGGAAACCTGCGTTGCCCTGGGCGTGGACCTGTTCGACTGTGTCCTCCCGACGCGCAACGCCCGCCGTGGCCAGCTCCTGACCGCCGCCGGCCCGCTCAACATCCGCAACAGCGTCCACGAAAAATCGGAAGAACCCCCGGACGAAACGTGCGGCTGCCGGGTGTGCCGAACCTACAGCCGCGCGTATCTCCGGCATTTGTTCATGTCGGACGAAATTCTGGGCCTGAAGCTCGCGACCTACCACAACCTTGCCCACATTTCCGCGCTGATGGCCAACTTGCGGCAAACCATCCGGCAGACCGATTCGGCTCGTAATTGACATATCCCGCGATCTAGTTACATTATGCACCCAGATCGTTCATTGGCAAGGCCGTCAGCTGGGGGACAGCCTCTGGATTCCTCCGCCTTAGGCGGACGGGAATGACGAGCGGGATTTGAACGGAGTTGATGGCAACGTCTGAGTTGAAAGTAGTTTCGGTGGTCGGCACGCGCCCGAACTTCATCAAGGAATGTTCTCTCAATCCGGCCTTTCGCCGCCGCGGCGTGCGGGAGATTCTGGTCCACACCGGCCAGCACTACGACTACCAGATGTCCGGTCTTTTTTTCCATGAGCTGGAGATTCCGAAACCCGATTATCTGGCGGAGATGCCGCAGAGCAAGGGCGGCGCGCGAGTAGCGCGCATGATCGAGTTTATCGAGGAAATTCTGCTGGAGGAGCGCCCCCGCGCCTGCATCATTACCGGCGACGTGGATTCGACGATGGCCGGCGCGATCGCCGCCGCCAAGACGCGCATCCCCGTGGCGCACATCGAGGGCGGCATCCGCACCGGGGAGATGTTCAATCCCGAGGAAATCAACCGCCGCGTGGCCGACGCCATTTCAGATTTGATTCTGACCAACTGCCAGTCCGCCCAGCGCCAGCTCATCCGCGAGGGCCGCGCCGAAACGGACGTTTTTTTCACGGGAGACCTGATGAAAGACACTCTGGACCGTATCCGGCCGAGCTTAAAGCCGGCCCGGGACTCTGAACCCTACATCCTGGTCACGATCCACCGCGCCGAGAACGTCGAAACCCGCCATAACCTTGCCGAGATCCTTGAAGCTCTATCCGCCTGCGGCCGCCCGGTCCGATTTCCGATTCATCCTCATACCTTGAAAAATCTCCATGCGTTCGGTCTGGAACCAAAACTCCGTCAGGCGAAAAACATCCAAGTGAGCGACCCCGTGGGCTACCTCGAGTTTCTGGAACTCATTTCGAATTCCTCGATGGTCGTGACCGATTCCGGTGGCGTCCGCCGCGAGGCCTATCTCATGGGCGTGCCCGTGGTAAACGTCTGCAATCTCGTCTGGTTTCCCGAGATCCGGGAAGCCGGCTGGAAGCGGGTGACGGGACCCGACTCGAAGGCGATCCTGGACGCCATCGAGCATTTCCGGCCGACGGGCCCGCGTCCGGACATATTCGGCGACGGCCATGCCGCGGAGCGGATCGCGGACCGAATTTTGGAACGCTACGGGTAAGTTTTTGTTGAACTCCAATCTGTCGTTGACCGCCTAGACTTCCATGTGCGGCATTTGTGGTGTGCTTTCGCTGGATCCGGCCCTGCGGGTCACGGAGGACATTCCCCTCAAGATGCGCGAGACGATGCCGTACCGTGGCCCGGACGAATCGGGTTTGCATGTGGACGGCCCGGTGGGTCTGGGTCACGTGCGACTAAGCATCATCGACATCGCCGGCGGTCATCAGCCGATGCGGGACGAGGGGACGGGCCGGGTCATCGTCTACAACGGCGAGATTTACAATTACATCGAGCTGCGGAAGGGCCTTGAGGAACGGGGGCACCGATTCCGGACGAAGTCGGACACGGAGGTTCTGCTCAAGATGTTCGTCGAGCACGGCCCGGCCGCGTTCCGGGACTTGAACGGGATGTTCGCGTTCGGAATATACGACCCCCAGGACCGGACGATTCTGCTCGGCCGCGATCCCTTCGGGATCAAGCCGCTCTATTATATGGAAGAGAACAACCATTTTTATTTCGCCTCCGAGATCAAGGCGCTTCTGGCCGTCCGCACGCGCCGCGCCGTTTCGGCGAAGGCCCTCGCCGATTATTTCGCATTTCAATATGTCCTCCCCGGCGAAACGCTCTTCGACGGCATCCGTCAGCTCCCGCCCGGTACCTGGCTTCGCGCCGGCCCCCGGGGCATCGAGACATCCGCCTACTGGGACGTTCCGTTCGACAAACATCCGGCCCGTTCTCCCGAGGCCCATGCCGAGCAGGTTGCGGATCTTCTGTCGTCCTCGGTCCGGTGGCAGCTTCGCAGTGACGTTCCCGTGGGCGCGCACCTGTCGGGCGGAGTGGACACCGGCGGGATTGTTTCCATGGCCGTCCGGCATTACCGCGAAGTCAGCGATCACGCGTTTCACACCTTCACCGTCGGTTTCGAGGAAGGCGGCATCTACGACGACCGGGCATTCACGAACCGGACCGCGACCGCGGCGCGGACAGAGCATCACGCCGTCTACCCGACCGCCTCTGATTTCGAGCGATCGATGGGCCGGATCATGTGGGTGATGGACGAGCCCGCCGCCGGCGAGGGCGTCTTCGGCCAATACATGGTTTCCCGTGAAGCGCGCCGTCATGTGACCGTCGTTCTGGGCGGCCAGGGCGCGGACGAAATTTTCGGCGGCTACGCGCGCAACTACATCGCCTATCTCGAAAACGCGTTCCGCCGGCTGTGTTTTCTCGGCGGCGCCCCGGCCGACATGTCGGTCCTGGGACTTCTGCCGAATGTTTCCCAGCTGAAAAATTACACATCTTTGCTCAAGCAACATCTGCGTTCAGGACTACTGGCGTCCCCCGACGAGCGGTATTACCGGCTCATCGCGCGCAATCCCGATCCGGTGGGCGTTCTGGGGGACAGTCTTCGTCCCCGCGTGTCGACCTATCATCCCCTGGACTCCTTCAAAGAAATTTTCAATCGCCCCCGCGGCGCGGAACCACTGGACCGCATCCTCCACTACGAGCTTCGCGCGTGGCTCCCCGCGCTCCTGCACGTCGAGGACCGGATGAGCATGGCGTGGTCCCTGGAGTCCCGCGTGCCGTTTCTGGATCCGCGCCTGGTGGAATACGCGTTCCGCGCGCCCGCCTCCGTCAAACTCCGCGGCGGCCGGCTGAAGCATCTGCTTCGCGCGGCCCTCCGTGGCGTCGTGCCCGACGAGATTCTGGACCGCCGGGACAAGATCGGTTTTCCGGTCCCGATCCAGGCCTGGCGCCGCCGGTCGCTTCAAGGATTCATGTCCCGGTTGTTCACCCGGTCGACCCTTGCGGAAGACGGCATCGTCCGCCGAGAGTCCGTGGCCCGGATTGCGGAAGGTTCGGGCGAATTCGACCGGAACTTGTGGGGCCTGATCTGTCTGGAACTATGGTACCGTCAATTTTTCCGTGGAGAGAAGGAGTGGCGGGAGGAGGCCGCGTTGAAATGACTACGAACGCATCGCTCAAGGTGCTCTTGGTCGGCTGTGGAAAGATCGCGCGCAAGCACGTCGACGCGATTTCCGCAGTCGATGGTCTGAGCCTGGCCGGCGTTTGCGACCGGGAGGAATCCCGCGCGAAGGCTTTGGGGGAGGCGTGTTCGGTTCCCCATTACGCCGACTTGGAGACCGCGATGGCCCGGAGCGGCGCGACAGTGGTTTCCATTCTGACTCCAAGCGGTACGCACGCGAAGCTGGGCCTGACGGTCGCCCGATCCGGCCGGCACGTGGTGGTTGAGAAGCCGATGGCCCTGAAGCTGTCGGATGCCGACGAACTCATCCGCGGTTGCGAGGCCGCCAAGGTCGCCCTGTTTGTCGTGAAACAGAACCGATACAACCCGCCTGTCCAGGCCGCCCACGCCGCTCTGGATCGCGGGCGGTTCGGCAAGCTGGTGCTGGTGACGGTGCGCGTGCGCTGGTGCCGCCCGCAGTCCTATTACGACGCGGACGGGTGGCGCGGCACATGGGGCATGGACGGCGGCGTATTGGCGAACCAGGCGAGTCATCACATCGATCTTCTGCAGTGGTTCGGCGGTCCCGTTGAAACAGTTTTTGCCCGCGGCGCGCGGCATCTGGCGCGGATCGAGGCGGAGGACACGGCGTTGGCGATCCTGCGGTTCGAGAGCGGCGCGCTGGGCGTCATCGAAGCGACCACCGCCTGCCGACCGAAGGACCTTGAGGGATCGGTCTCCATTCTCGGCGAGAAGGGTTCCGTTGTGCTGGGAGGATTTGCGGCGAACCAAATCGACCATTGGGCCTTCGACCCGGCCCTGCCGGAGGACGCGGATATTTTCCGGAATCAAAAATCCACGCAGTCCAATCCTTCGAGCGGATTCGGCGGCCACCGGTCTTTTTACGCGGACCTTGTGAGCGCCCTGACCCGCCGCCAGACGCCGCTGGTGGACGGGTTGGAGGGCAAAAAATCGCTTGGGCTGATCCACGCGCTCTATGAATCGATTGAAACCGGCCAGGAAGTATCGCTCACGCGTCCCCACGGCGGCTGTCGTCTGGATGGCGGTCATTGACACCCTCCCAGCCTCAGATATACTTCCCGCCGAAATGAAGACTCACCCCGTGATTCCGGTCATGGATTTAAACGCGCAGGATCGGCCCGCGAAGAAGGCCATTCTGCGCGGGATCCGCGGCGTCATCGACCGAAACGAATTCGTGCAGGCGCCGATCGGCCAGAAGTTCGAAGCGGCCTTCGGGAAGTGGCTGGGGCAGGACCACGTCGTCGGCGTGAATTCCGGCACGGCGGCTCTCTTTCTGGCGCTCAAGGCGATGGGCGTGGGCCCGGGGGACGAGGTCATCACAACGCCATTCACGTTTATCGCGACGCTCGAATCGATCCTCTACGCCGGCGCGAAGCCCGTTCTCGCGGACATCGAATCCGACACGTTCTGCATTTCGCCCGCCGCCGTCGAGCGCGCGGTGACGGCCCGCACGAAAGTCATCCTGCCGGTGCATCTCTACGGGCATCCCGCGGACCTGACCCGCCTGGATGCCGTCGCGCGGAAGGCCGGCGCGAAGATTCTGGAGGACACGGCGCAGGCTCACGGCGCGACATGGAACGGCCGGAAGGTCGGCACATACGGCGCCGCGTCGGCCTTTAGTTTTTATCCCGGCAAGAACCTCGGCGCATACGGCGACGCGGGCGCCGTCGCGACGGCCTCGCCTGAAATCGCGGAGCGAGTCCGGCTCTACCGGAATCACGGCCGGCACAGCAAGTACCAGCACGAAGTCGAAGGCTACAACGAGCGTCTGGACGGCATCCAGGCGGCGGTGCTCTTGGCGAAGCTTCCCTATCTGGATCGCTGGGTCAAGGCGCGCCGGTCGCAGGCGTTGCGCTACAACAAGGCGCTGGGTATTGCATCCGTGCGATCGAAGGGAATCGAAGTTCCGCCGGTCCGGCCCGAAGCGGGCCATGCCTATCATCTGTATGTGATCCGCGCGAAGGAGCGCGAGAAAGTTGCGGGACAATTAAAGGCCGTTGGCGTTTCGACCGCGGTCCACTATCCAATCCCTCTGCATCTTCAGCCCTGCTACAAGCATCTCGGCCACCACGCCGGCGATTTTCCAGAATCGGAGCGGGCCGCGAAGGAAGTTCTGTCCCTGCCGCTCTATCCGGGCATGACGAAATCCCAGCAGGACCGGGTGATCCGCGCCGTAAAAAATCTGTAGTTGCCTCAATTTCTTTTCTGTAATTTCAATCGTTTTTCCATTTCCGAAAAGGATATGGTGGGCTCTGACCGTCGCTTCTGGATCATCCGCCAGAAGGAAGGGCTGCTCGCCAAAAAAACGTCTTCCCAATCCATGCCCTCAACACCTACAAGAACCGCGGCGGGATGGCCATTTCTGGTGACAATCACCCTATCTTTCTGTGAAATATCCACATGGGTTTTCAAAGATTTCTGAAGGTCGCGAATCGTAACGCTTTTCATAAGATTTCCTCCGTCGTTTTTCCTCGGGGTTTGTGCCTGACAGCACGAATCCAAACAATATGTTTTTCAGACTCCACATCATAGAAGATCCGATAGTCATCAACGGATAATTGCCGGATCGGAGGTACCGCGTTCCAAGGAGGGACCAAGCCCTCCAAGATTTTCCGGTGCGCTGTTTCCTTGTCCGGCTCGTGTGTCAGTTGGCCCCGTATTTCATCGAGAATCTTCTGTGTGTAAAATGCTTTTACCTTTTTCAGATCCTCTTCTACGGTTTCGGCAAATCGGATTTCGTATTGCACTGTATATATTATTGCATATGCGCTTTATGATGTCAAATCAATATCTGTTTATCCTCATTCACAAATCTCCTTTCCGCACGCTGTCGTGTAACGTTTTCATTTTCCGAATCAGGATACCGATTCTTGAAACTTCTCGGGCGGCACATGTCAGCTAACGACCAGGCACTCACGCACGCCGCCGCCCCGGTGTGCCCAGCGGCGGCGTGAGGGCGGCGAATGCCGCCCGCCGTGAGTGCCAAGTTAGGCGACGTACCACCCGCCGCCCCACAAAGGCTACCCACAAAAACATCGGGGTTCATTTCGATGTTTGGAATAATTCTGTGTCTTCAACGACCCAGTCGTGTGTCGTGCGACGTCTTTGGGCGTCCGAAACTTTCTTTTCTATATCCTCATGAATTTTTCTACATTTCATTTGCTCCTCTACCCTTTCATCTTCGGATTTTGATTGAATATAAGTTTTCGAAATACATGCAGAAAATGTGAGTAGACCGGACAGATAAGCATCGCCAGCGATGGCACGGCCCCAATCTATGGTGACCGTTGGATGTGTATCCCCCTTTGGTGGATACCAATCATGCCCATACTCAATCCGTTCAATATATTGTTTTACGAATCTAAGTGTTTCGGTATCGTGATTCTGAAGGGCGGTGAGTGCCCTCTCTATTTGTTTTATGAACTTTTTGTTACCCACAATTTTGAATCCCAAATAATCCGCTGTTTTCTTATGACCCTTATAAATTTGTATCGCAATTATAAAAATAATGGGTGTACATACAGCAAATATCAATATGACTTTTCTCACGAATGTCAGTTTTGCCAGCATTGCAGTATATTCAT
Source organism: bacterium (assembly GCA_016202645.1). GTDB lineage: Bacteria > Lindowbacteria > 2-12-FULL-62-27 > 2-12-FULL-62-27 > 2-12-FULL-62-27 > JACQOF01. Next base: position 9,901 of record JACQOF010000128.1, on the reverse strand, counting down.
AAACTTTCTAAGTTCTCTCTGCTGTCATAGTAGTTGCGGCGGGTGGTATATCGCCTAACGACCAGGCGTTGCCGCACCCCGGAGATATTGTCAAATGTTGTGGATCGCATGATCAAGCGGCGATCCGTTCTTCACACCTGATTTGAACCCCGTCGACAAAATTTGCCCCACGCCAAACTTCGGCGGCCAACTCGGCGCCGCGAATTTTTTGCCAGCGCTTTTCCGCGGACTCCATCAGCTTGAATGCCATCATCAGGCCGGCCGTCCTCGATCCTGCGCCTTTCGTCGTCCGGGTCCGTAGCTTCACGGTCGCGAAGGGCGATTCAATCGGATTGGTCGTCCTGAGATGTTTCCAATGTTCCGCCGGAAAATCGTAAAACGTCGCCAAGGTCGTTCGATCTTTCAGCAAGCATTCCGTGGCCTTCGGATACTTCGCCTGATACTCGGCCTCGAAAACTTTCATTCCCTTGCTGAATGTTTCCCGATCCGGCGCATTCATGATCTCATGCAGCAATCCCTTGGCAGGCGGCTGAAGACGCTTCGGCAATTTATCCAGCACATTGGCGATCTTATGGACCCAGCAGCGCTGTTCCTTCGTTTTCGGCCAGACATTTCGTACCGCCGCCCAGAATCCCAGCGCACCGTCTCCCACCGCCAGTATCGGCGCTTTCATTCCTCGCCGTTTCAAATCCCTTAAGACGCTTGCCCAGGACTCCGTGGATTCTCGATAGCCGTCCGCGATCGCGATCACTTCCTTGTCGCCCTCCGTCGTCACTCCCAGAATGACCAGCAAACACAGATTCTCCTCCCCCAATCGGATCGAGACGTGGACGCCGTCCGCCCACACATACACGTAGTTCTTCCCAGACAGGTCACGCTTTCGAAATGCCTCATAATCCGCTTCCCATACTTTTTTCAGACGACTGATTACACTCGGCGACAATCCCTTGGCGCCCTCACCAAATAACGCCGCCAAGGCCTCCCCAAAATTCCCCGTGGATACTCCCTTCAAATACAGCAGCGGCAACACTTCCGTCACATTCGGCGATTTGCGCATGTACGGCGGCAGCACAAGGCTTCGAAATTGTTTCCCCGGCCGGCGGTCGTCGACCCGTGGCGCACGAATTTTTACCGCACCACATCCGATCAATACCGTCCGTTCCTTCCCGTCCCCGTTCCCGGTAACCAAGGCATGCCCGTGCTCGTCGCGCTCTTCCTTAAGCCGCGACAGATATTCTTCCACCTCCACCTCAAGCGCCTTCACGATCATCTCTCGCGCACCCTCCCGGGCCAGATCATCAATACTTTTCCCGACCTCTGGATTTCCTTTCCCTCTTACTGTTATCTTGAACATGGCGTTCCTCCTTCGGCCCGGCGTCAACCGGGATTTTGATTTGACACTCCGGTCAAATCGGAAGGATACGCCGCTTTTTTTACAGATCAATCCACAACTTTCGGTTATATCTCCGCACCCCGCCCGTCCGTATTGTGAATGTTTTTCGAAATCCATCTCGGGAATTATCTTTCATATTTGCTTTCATCTTATTTTCTGTAATTCAAAAAATATTGCCTCGGCGGGCCATGGAAATGGTTCAACACTCCTCGTATTATATGTGCCAAAACCACCGAGTAATGTTTTCTCTCCTATTTTAAGTGCGACGCTCGTGTTTGTTGACAGTGTTGCGGGCGGTTGCTTACCAGTTTTATCTATATGGGTGGTCCTTCTGAACGAAATATTTGTTCCAACAGTATTAGGTGTCTGATTTCCAAATTCTATTTCTATATCAATTTTGTCATTTCCGAATTCTATAGATTCTGATATTGTGTCAGAGATCTGCACGCCTATTATCTGCCTGAATATAATATCTCCTCGTCCGAATAACTTTTGTAGTACCTTTCTATCTGCTTTGGGTTCAGTAGCCATCCCTTCGTCAATTTCTGTGATAATATTTGTATCGGGAAACCGTATATACTCTATAACCAAATTAAAGCGGGGCTTTTCCTTTATCATTTGTTGAGCCATTTGTTTTGCGATTGTTAAAATATGGTCCTCTGTGAGGTCTTCGGCTGACGTTGATACGCACATGGGAACTATAATCATACATATCAATATGGCGATAAATCTTCCTCTCTTTTTGTTCATCATAGGAGAGTCATTCTATTTGTCATGCTTCGAAATTATGTCCGAAATCTGCGAAATCTGAAAAGTCCAGGGCGGGATTGCGCATAACGACCATGGCCTCCCGCACGCCCGGAGCGAAGCGGAGGGCGTGCGGGCGGCGAATGCCGCCCGCCGGGAGTGGCAAGTTATGTGCCGTAGCCCCGCCCCGGTTTTCTATGTTTCATGCCGCCTTCAGAAATTCTGTGGCTGTAATATCTGGAAACATCAATGTGGCAGGATGTATACCTAGTGCCCTCGCTAATTTGATGGATCGCTCTTTCCCCAAATTCAATCTTTCATTTTCTAACATGCTTATGTTTGTAGCTGCAATTCCACACTCTTTGGACAATTTTTCTTGAGTCCAGCCCTTCAGTTCACGGAGGGTCCGAATAATATAACCCCGTGAGAGTTTTCTTCGAATCCGTTCCGGGATGTATTTCTGTCCATTTTTCTTTTTCATGTCCATCCTCCTAATATTTGTGTGGGGTTATTTCGATCACCCTGACCGAAATCGTGTTTTTATCGGCAGTATAGATAACCCTAAATTTTATGCTCAATCTTGAAGATCGCTGTCCTGTCCGTTTACCTTTCAATTTTTTATCATGGAACCCGGGTAATCCTCTCAAGGCTTGAGGCCCCGAGTAGCGTACGACTGCCTTCCAAAGCTCATATTTGTCCTGAACAGCTTGCGGTAGTTTCCATAAAATCTTGTCCAGGTCGTGTGCTTCAAATATGTTCCACATTATTGTCAATGATAATCTATCATATTTGATAAGTCAAATATTTCTGTTTTATCCACAAAACTCAGGGCGGGGCTATGGTACATAACTTTTGCGCTCCCGTGTTTGAGGGCGGGAAGAAGGGTTGGTTATGTGTTGGAGGAGGGGGGGGATGGGTGCGGGAGGGGCTGGAGGGGTGGGGGCATTAGAAAGGGCTTTTGTTTTTTGGTGGAGGTGTTGCAATTCACGGACTGTCCCTCTGCGGGTCGCAAGGTCTAGGAGAGTTGGTTGACGAGGTGCCGGAGGATGGTTCTGACGGAGACGACGCCTGAGACGCGTCCGCCCGCGTCGAGGATGGGGACGTGGCGGTATCCGCCGATGGACATTTTGTTGAGGGCGAGCGCGAGGTTGTCCGTCTGTTTGACGCCTTCCACGGGCGCCGTCATCAGCGTCTGAACCTGCGTCCGCGCCGGATCGATGTTTCTTCCAATCACCTTCATCAGCACGTCCCGTTCCGTGAAAATCCCGACTGCCTCGCCTTTTTCCTCGACGATGCAGCATCCCACCCGGTGCGACTTCATCGACTCGATGGCCTTCGCGATTGGATCCCGCGGCCCGCAAGTTGCGTGGGGAACGGTTTTCAGGCTGGACATGGGGTCTTCGATAATGCTCCGGTGGATCTCATTTTTCGGAACGGGCGTCGTATCGGCCTGGGTGAGGTCGTGCAGGCACCGCTCGCAGACTTCCTCTCCGGCGTAATTGTCGTAGCCGCAGTCCGGACAAATCATCCTGCTCCGCCTGGAGTACGCTTACGCTTTTGGGGGCTACGCAGGACAGGTCCAGTCACTGGGAGACGGTCCATGTGTCCTCACCGGTGAGCAAGTTCTGGAGGTCGTCGGGGCCGAGTTTCTTGCGGGCCTCATCGATCTGCCGGGTCATGAGGTCTTCGTACGTATCGCGGTGGACGCGCCGGAAGACGCCCATGGGGACGGGGAATCCCTCCTGATGGTCCATTCGGCTCAGGAGGTACGCCCAGCTGGGGTCTTCAGCCGTTTCGTCGTGCACGGGCACGCCGTCCGGCGGGACCGCGCCGTCGAAGGTAACGGGTTCGGGTTTCCAGCCGTTGAGCCGGATCGCGCGGTGGCCGTCCTTGCCGTAGACGAGCGGTTGGCCGTGTTCGAGATAGATCGCGTTATCCGGCCGCGTGGTTTTGTCGCTGACGGATTCAAATGCCTTGTCGTTAAAAATAATGCAATTCTGAAAAATCTCAACGAAGGACGTGCCCTTGTGCTGCGCCGCCTGCAGGAGGATTTTCCCCATGTGTTTGGGGTCCGTGTCCAATGTCCGCGCGATAAAGGTCGCTTCGGCCGCGAGCGCGAGGGAAATGGGATTGACGGGATAGTCGATGGACCCGAGCGGCGTGGATTTTGTTTTCTTGTTCATCTCCGACGTCGGCGAGCACTGGCCCTTGGTAAGCCCGTATATCCGGTTATTAAAGAGAAGGATCGTACAATCGACATTTCGTCGCAGGATGTGAATGAGATGGTTTCCCCCGATGGAAAGGCCGTCCCCATCGCCGGTGACGATCCAGATGGAGAGATCCGGCCTTGCCAGTTTGAGGCCGGTGGCGAATGTCGGCGCGCGTCCGTGGATGCTGTGGAAACCGTAAGTATTGACGTAATAGGGAAACCGGCTGGAACAGCCGATCCCGGAGATGACCACGATGTTTTCCCTGGCTATGCCGAGTTTGGGCAGGACGCCCTGCGCGGTGGAGAGGATGGCGTAATCCCCGCATCCGGGGCACCACCGGACGTCCTGACCGGCGATAAAATCTTTTTTGGTGAGCGCCGGCGGAGTCGCGGTTTCCGTCGCCATCAGGCCACCGCCGCCCTGCGTCCGGCGGCGAGGCTTTTCGGCCGCAAGTCCAAAATTTTCTGAAAAATCTCCTTGATCTTGAAGGGCTGGCCCTTGACCTTGTTGAGCCCCATCGCATCGACCAGGAATCTGGCGCGGACGAGCATGCGAAGCTGGCCGAGATTCATTTCGGGGATGAGGACGCGGCCGAACGATTTCAAAACATCGCCGAGATTCTCCGGAAACGGATTCATGTACCGCAGGTGCGCCGCCGAAACATCCATACCGTCCTGTCTGGCCTGCTCCACCGCCGAAGCGATGGCTCCGTACGTGCTGCCCCATCCCAGCACGAGCAGATCCCCTCCGGACGGGCTTCCAAAAATTTCCAAAGCCGGAATATCCGCCGCGATCCCGTCCACTTTGGCCTGCCGGGTGCGGACCATGTGTTCATGGTTGTCGGGGTCGTAGCTGACGTTTCCGGTGACATCTGCCTTTTCGATACCGCCGATTCGATGTTCCAGCCCGGGGGTACCTGGTATCGCCCACGGCCTGGCCAGGGTCCTGGGATCGCGCTTATAGGGAAGAAAGGCGCCGTCGCCATTTGTCCGAGTCGGATGCACGACCGGAATTTCCGGGAGGTCCTCGAGTTTCCGGACGGCCCAGGGTTCCGCGCCGTTCGCGAGATATCCGTCGGAGAGGATCATGACAGGCGTCATGTATTTGGTGGCGATCCGAAACGCCTCGAAGGCCATGTCAAAACACTCCCCGGGCGTGGCGGGTGCGATGACCGCGAGCGGGGATTCGCTGTTGCGGCCGCAGATTGCCTGAAGCAAGTCCGCCTGTTCGGTTTTGGTCGGAAGGCCGGTCGACGGCCCGCCGCGCTGGACGTCGCAAATGACGAGCGGCAGTTCCAGCATGATGGCCAGCCCGATCGCCTCGCCTTTCAGGGCGATCCCGGGCCCGCTGGACGCGGTGACCGCGAGCGCGCCGCCGAAGGCCGCGCCAATGGCCGCGCCGATGGCGGAGATTTCGTCCTCGGCCTGGAACGTCTTGACCCCGAATTTCCGGTGTTTGGCCAGTTCGTGCAGGATATCGCTGGCGGGGGTTATGGGGTACCCGGCCATAAAGAGGTGAGTCCCGGCTTTTTCCGCGGCGCAGAGCAGTCCCAGCGCCATGGCCTCGTTCCCGGTGATCTTGCGATACGTTCCCGGCGCGATTTTGGCCTTGCGGACCTGGTACCGGACCTCAAAAGATTCCGTGGTTTCTCCATAGTAGAATCCCGCGTTTAGAGCCCGGACATTGGCATCGGCCATGTCAGGATTTTTTTTGAATTTTTCTTTTATCCATTTGAGAGTCGACTCAAGAGGCCGGCTGAACATCCAGTAGGCCAAACCCAGAGCAAAAAAGTTTTTGCAGCGTTCCTTCTGGCGGAACGTCAAAGGGCTTTCTTTGAGGGCGTTGTCGACCAGTTTGGTGATGGGCACCTTGTAGAGCCGATAGGCCTTGAGTCCCCCGTCTTCCAGCGGGTTGGCCGCGTAGCCGGCCTGCCGGAGGTTATCGGGCGTAAAGGCGTCTTCGTTGGCGATGAGGATTCCGCCGGTATCGAGGTCGGAGAGATTTGTTTTGAGCGCCGCCGGGTTCATGACGACGAGCGCGGTCGGCGCATCGCCGGGGGTGCGGATGTCGAAATTGGAGAAATTGACCTGGAACCCGCTGACGCCGGCGAGGGACCCCGCGGGCGCGCGGATTTCCGCCGGAAAATCCGGCAGGGTGCTGATGTCATTGCCGAGAATGGCGGACGTATCGGTAAACTGCATTCCGGTGAGCTGCATCCCGTCCCCGGAATCTCCCGCGAAGCGGATGACGATATTGTCGAGGTCCTCGACCGCGATGCGCCTGGTTTCGGACATGCCGGTCTTACGCTCCGTCCCTTTCCTCATTGATCTGATCGGAAACCGGCGGCAGGTTGTAAACCGCCTCGGGAAAATGTTCGGCGAGATAAGCGAGGACATTTCTCATGGAAATGGTCCCGACGCCTTCGCCCTTCTCCCCGATCACCGCCAGGTGCCTGAATCCCTTGCCGACCATGATGCGGATGGCGTCGAGAATGGAATCGTTGACGGAAATGGTCTGCGGATCGGGCGTCATGACTTTTTCGAGCGGCAGGCGAAGGCTTTCCTCGGACCCGTCGGAAACTTTGAGGAGAACGTCGCGTTCGGTGAAAATCCCGACGATGTTTTTCCCATGGCAGACCAGAATGCACCCGCGCCGAGTCTTGCGCATGGCCTCGACCGCGTCCCGGACCGTAGCCTTGCGCCCGAGCATCGGCACCGCGTGCGGTCGAAGGTGGCGGATTTTGTCAGTCTTGAGAATTTCTTCAAGCGAAAACGCCGACGCCTGCTTCGTCTCTTCCATGTCGCTCCCAGTGTACTACCCCTCCGGCAGAATTCAAGCAAGGCGATTTGACGGGGCGCGGACTTTGTGGCAACCGGGTAAAGGGAGACACATAAACTCTTCCCCCCTTGCGGGGGAAGCTGGATGGGGGGTGTCGGGATTGTGCCCTTCAGTACCCCCCTCCCAACCTCCCCCTCAAGGGGGGAGGAGTCTCGCCTTGAGTATTTCGACCGGGGAGTATAAAATCGCGTCATGAAAGAGACACTGGGCATGGTGCTTGCGGGGGGCCGCGGGACGCGGCTGGGGCCGCTGGTTCAGGATCGGGCGAAGCCGGCGGTGCCGTTTGCGGGGAAGTACCGGATCATCGATTTTGTTCTGAACAACTTCATCAATTCCGGCGTCTATCAGATCAAGGTCCTGACGCAGTTCAAGGCCGATTCCCTGCTCCGGCATCTGACCGCGACCTATCACATGCCGATTTCGCTGGGCATGTACATCGACCCGGTCCCCGCGCAGATGCGCGTGGGCGAGGCCTGGTACCGCGGCACCGCGGACGCGATTTTCCAGAACGCGCACATGATCCGGGACGCCCATCCCGCGCGGGTCGCGGTTTTCGGGGGCGACCACGTCTACAAGATGGACATGCGCCAGATGGTGGACTACCACAAATCCAAGAACGCGGATCTCACCATCGCCGCGATCCCCGTCCAGAAGGAACTGTCGAACCAGTTCGGGATCATCGAAGTGGACGAGGACTGGAAGATCCAGCGCTTCGTTGAAAAGCCGCCGGAGGGCCAGACCATCCCTGGCCGCCCGGACATGTGTCTGGCGTCGATGGGCAACTACGTCTTCAACACCGACGTTCTGCTCGAGGAAATCGACGCCGACGCCCGCGAGAACACGGAGCACGATTTCGGGAAAAACATATTAAACAAGATGCTGTCGCACCGGAGCGTCTACGCCTACGATTTCGCCAGCAACCTCGTGCCCGGCGCGACCGAAAAGGAAGTCGGATACTGGCGGGACGTGGGGACCGTGGACGCCTACTACGACGCGAACATGGAAATGCGCAGTATTTCCCCCGTCCTGAACCTGTACAGCATGGCCTGGCCGTTCCGGACCAATCCTTCGCTCTATCCTCCCGTGAAATTCGTCTTTGACGAGCCCCAGGGCCGCCGGGGCGAGGCCGTGGAATCTCTGGTGTCGGAGGGCTGCATCATTTCCGGCGCGCGGATCCGCCGGTCCGTTCTCTCGCCCGGTTGTTTTGTTCACTCCCACGCCGACGTGGAGGACAGCATTTTGTTCGACCGAGTCGACGTCGGCCGCCGCGCGCGGATCCGGCGTGCGATCATCGACAAGGACGTGCGCGTGCCGCAGGACTACGAGATTGGCTGCAACCCGGAGGAGGACCGCAAGCGATTTTTTGTGAGCGAGCGCGGCATCGTGGTAATTCCGAAGGGGGCGAAGCTTTAACCTGAATTCCCCGTCCCGTGAGACCCCGGCGACCCGCCGGCAGGTCTTCGTGATCCTGTTTGTTTCCAATCTCGTGACGATGCTGGGCGTCGGGATGGTGGCCCCGTTCATGTCGCTCTACGCGGAGCGCCTCGGGGCGAGCGGCCTTGGCATCGGGTTTATCTTCGGATCGTTCGCCCTGGCGCGCGGCATCGGCACGCCGGTGTTCGGCCGCCTGTCGGATTTGTCCGGCCGCAAGCGGTTCATCGTCGCCGGCCTGTTTTTTTTCTCGGTTCTGTCCGCGCTGTATCCCTTCGCCCGGGACGCGATGGACCTGGTCATCATCCGTTTTTTCCAGGGCCTGGCGTCCTGCGTGGTGACGCCGATCGCGATGGCCTACGTGGTGGAGCAGACAAGTCCGGAAGCGGAAGGAGAGTCCCTCGGGACGTTTTCCATTTCGCTCTTTGCCGGCATGGCCATCGGCCCCCTGGTCGGCGGCTGGATTTCCCACCAATACTCGATGGACGCCGCCTTCTACACCATCAGCCTTCTGTCGGCCTGTACTCTCCTGTTTGTTCTGTGGCTGCTGCCGCCCTCGGCGCCGCGCGCGGACGCGGGCATGGCCGATCCGGCGGGATCGATCTTCGATCCTCTGATCGACCCGCAGGTGCGCGCGGTGTGTCTGTTCCGTTTCGCGAACGCGGTGATCATCTCGTCGATCATGGGATTTCTGCCGCTTCTGGCGGAGGACCGCGGCGTCAAGCTCACGTCGATCGGCCTCATTTTCTCGGGGTTTCTGTTATTTTCCGGATTTCTCCAGCGTCCGTTCGGAAAAATGGCGGACCGCCTGGACCGGTCCCGGATGATCGTGATCGGCCAGCTCCTGCACGTATTCGGACTGGGCCTGATGACCTGGATGACGAGCCGCGCGGGGACGTGGGTCCCGCTTTTTTTCATGAGCGTTGGCACGGGCCTTGCGGTTTCCGCCGCGACCGCGGAGAGCGGCCGTTTGGGAAGGCAGTACGGCCCGGGCGCGTTGATCGGCCTGTTCAACACGGCCATGAGTCTGGGCACGGCCGTAGGGCCGCTTTTGGCTGGACTGGTGTATGATCACTTCGGCCTGCGGCCGGTGTTTCTGGTTTTAGGGGTCGTGATTTTTGCGGCGACATTTCCGTTTCTGGTTCCAGGGGAGTGGGCAATCGGAAGAAGGTCAAATTAACCCACTAATTTGTTACTATTCAGCCCTCTCCGTCATTCCCGCGAAAGCGGGAATCCAGATTATCGCAGGGCGGACTGGATTCCCGCTTTCGCGGGAATGACG
>JACQOF010000099.1 GCA_016202645.1 bacterium | reverse complement strand
GGCTGGGAGGGGGGTGCCGCAAAGTTGACCTGCTGAAACCCCCCATCCAGCTTCCCCCTCAAGGGGGGAAGAGTTTATATGCCCCCATGTACCGATCGGTGTGGGTCATTGACGTCAGCCTGTTTTTCAGGTGCATTTGGCCCCTATGGAAACTGGCGGCGACGCGCTCGGGGCGGCGCAAAAGGCCCTGCACGTCAATCTGGACCCGGGAGTTTACGGGACATTCGCTGAAATCGGCGCGGGGCAGGAAGTTGCCCGGTGGTTTTTCCGGGTCGGCGGAGCGTCCGGGACGGTCGCGAAGACGATGTCGGCTTATGACATGAAAATCAGCGACGCCATCTACGGACATTCCACCCGCTATGTCAGCCGGGAACGTCTTCAGCAGATGCTGGACCACGAGTACGACCTCCTGGTCCAGCGGCTGGCCGAGGCCCGCGGATCGACGACCCGGTTTTTCGTTTTCGCCGACACCGTCGCCGCCCGGGGATTCAAGCGCGCCGATAATTATCACGGCTGGATGGGAGTCCGGTTTCAGATACAGCCCGGCGGCCCGCATTCGGAGATCATCATCCACGTGACGATGCTGGACGCCGAAGCCGTCCAGCAGCAGGAATCTCTCGGCGTGGTCGGCGTGAATTTGATACACGGATGCCTCTATCTCCATGAAAAACCGGCTGACCTGATTGTTTCCCTGAGAGATCATCTGGGTTCCGATCGAGTCCGGGTCGACATGATCAAGTTCTCCGGGCCGACGTTTGCCGGAGTCGACAACCGCCTGATGAGCCTGGTCCTCGTGGAAAAAGGCCTGGCGAACTCGGCGATGTTCACGGCCGACGGCGAAGTCGTCCAGGCCTCGGAAGTTCTCCACAAGAAGCCCATCCTGATCGAGCGCGGCAGTTTCCGGCCCGTCACGCACCTCAGCGTCGACATGCTGCGCGGCGCGCACGCGCAGTTTGTCCAGGAACCGCTTCTCGAGGGCGAGCCGCCGGTTGTGCTGATGGAGATGACGCTCGGGACCTTGATGGACGAAGGGCGCATCGACTACAGGGACTTTCTCGACCGCGTTGACATCCTGGGCGCGCTGGGCCGGACCGTCATGATTTCGAATTACTTCGAGTTTCACCGGCTGGCCGCGCACCTGTTTCGCTACACAAAAAGACCGATCGGCATTGCGCTCGGGGTGCCAACCCTGAGGGAAATCTTCGATGAGAAACACTACGCCGATCTTGAAGGCGGCATTCTGGAATCCTTCGGGCGGATGTTCAAGAACGGCTTGAGGCTTTATGTGCACCCGATGATCGACGCCGCCACGGGTGCGATCATCACCGCGGGGAACCTCCGGGTCGCGTCGCACCTCCGGCATCTGTACGCCTACCTGGTTGAAAACCAGTTCATCCTCGGCCTCCGGGACTTCAATGAAAAATACCTGCCGATTTATTCCAAGGACGTTCTCGACCGAATCCACCGGAAGGACGCTTCCTGGGAGGGCATGGTTCCGCCGGAAGTCGCAACCCTCATCAAGGAACGGAAATTTTTTCAGGCCAACGCCTGACCGATCCCCAACGCGTAATGGGGATCGCGGCCTGTGTTGTAATCCTGGCTCTGTCGGCCTGCGCAACTCCGGTCAAGCTGGCCGGAAAAGCCGCGTGGATGGCGGTGAAGCTGGGTACGGGCCTCGTCTGGGAAACGGCGCGGGGAATCGGCCGGATCGGGACGAAGGAAACCGTTCATGCCATCGACCTCACCGCCGACGCGGCGCTCGCGGTCCTGGCGCAAAAGGAGTCTACGATTCTTGTTGAAGCGTTCTGGTCGAATCTGCAGGGCGGTGCGTGGCGCTCGGCGTACGGACTTTTTTCGGATTCATTGAAACGGCAGATGTCCCGCCATGATTTTGAAACCTACGTCCGCTCCTGGATATCGGGAGTCTCCGGCTACAGGCTTCTGGATCTGACGGTCCACCAATTCCACGTGGAAGTTCCCAGCCGCCTGATGATCAAGTCCAAAGACAGTGAAGAGGTCCTCGACGTCAAAGTCTACGTATCGAAACTCAAGCAGGGCTGGAAAATCACCGGATGGGAGGCGCCCCCGGCGGCGCGGTGAGAGTGTCCGGTTTTCCGGCGATTGCGCAAGGTTCGAGATGATGGTTAGGTGGGGGTCAGGATGATCGACCCTAAATTGCTGAAGAAAGATCCGGACCTGATCCGCGCGAGTCTGGCCCGGCGGCGGATGCCGGTGGACCTGGGGGCGCTGGTTTCGAAGGACGAGAGCCGGCGTCAGATTCAGAAAGAGGGCGACGAGCTTCGCGGAAATCACAAACGCCGGTCGGAAGAGATGGCGCGCGCGATGCGGATGAAGGCCAACACCGACACCCTCCGAGCCGAACTCCGGACGTTGTCCACGCGGATTTCAGAGTTGGAAGAGCGCCAGCGCGCCGCCGACTCGGCGTTTGAGGCGGAGGCGTTGCTTATACCCAACCTGCTTCTCCCGGACGTCCCGGATGGCGGGCCGCCGGAGGAAAATCCCGTTGTCAGCGTCCAGGGTGAAAAACCCGCGTTTGATTTTCAACCGAAACCGCACTGGGAGATCGGCGAGTCCCTGGGGATCCTTGATTTCGAGCGCGCGGCGAAAATCTCCCGCGCCCGATTCACGGCGCTTCTCGGCGCCGGCGCCCGTCTCGAGCGCGCGCTGATTTCCTTCATGATGGATCTTCATGCCTCCCGCGGCTACACCGAAATCTGGCCGCCCTTCCTGGTCAATGCCGCCGCGATGCGGGGCACGGGCCAGCTGCCGAAATTTTCCGAGGATCTGTTCAAGTGCGAAGGCCAAGATTTGTGGCTGGTGCCGACCGCCGAAGTTCCGGTGACAAACTTTCACGCTGGGGAGATCCTTCCGGCGGACCGTCTGCCCCTGCGGTATGCCGCCTACACGCCGTGTTTCCGCGCGGAGGCGGGGGCGGCGGGCAAGGACACCCGGGGGATGATCCGTCAGCATCAATTTGACAAGGTGGAGCTGGTGAAATTCTGCCGGCCGGAGGAGTCCGAAGCGGAACTGGAATCTCTGCGGCGTGACGCGGAGGAGGTGCTCCGGCGGCTGGGCCTGCCCTACCGGGTTGTGGTTCTCCGGAGCGGGGATACGGGATTCGCGTCGGCAAAGACGTATGACATCGAAGTCTGGCTGCCGGGGCAAACCGCCTACCGGGAAATCTCGTCCTGCTCGACCTTCACCGATTTTCAGGCGCGCCGCGCGATGATCCGCCACCGCGCCAAATCCGGAGAGACGGCGCTTGTTCACACCCTCAACGGATCCGCCCTCGCCGTCGGCCGGACTCTGATTGCGCTTCTCGAAAACGGCCAGCGGTCCGACGGCTCGGTGGCCCTTCCGTCGGCTCTGCATCCCTATCTCGGCGGCCTGACGGAAATTTCGAAGCCATGATGTACCAATCCGCAATCCGAAATCCGCAATCCGCAATTCCAAAATGACCCCGTCTCTTCTCGAACGCCTTCCGGTCATCAAATGGCTCAGCATCCTCGCGCTGATTGTCTTTGTGGTCTTCGGCAGCTGGGTCATTTCCCCCTACCAGTCCTTCTGGTTTTTCATCAAGGAAAATCTCGGCCAGGTGTCCGGGTATGCGCTGCTCGTGGTGCTGATTCTGTATGTTTCCTTTTCGCTGATCGAGTTTTTCGTCGCCAAGAACATCCGGCTGAACCGGTGGCTGGAGGAGGTCTACCGGGTCACGCGCGAGGTCCAGGCGCAGGAGAATGAAGACCGGCTGATCAAGCAGGTCTTGGACAATATTCTGGATGTGTTTGATTTCGACCGCGCCATTTTTTTTCTCGATGCCGGACGGGTCAGCCGCTCCGCGGCCCCAGGTGCCGGCGTCTCCGACGCCGGCCCGCCGGCGGCCGGGAAACTGCCTGTCCGGACGTACATCGGGTTTCCGCGGGGACATCTCGAATCGAGTGCGATCGATTTTGCCAAACCGTCTGAAATCGGCCGGGCGGTCCTGGATGGCCAGCCGCGCGTCTTCAAGAATTTCGGGGATGTGGCGCTCGAGCGGGAAGTTTTGATCGGCGGCGAAGAGGAAGGCGGCGCGCCGGACCTGTTCGTACTGATTCCCCTGCGCCGGGAAGGCGTGACGATCGGCGTGCTGTACGTCGACCGGATCCGGCGCCGCCGCGGCCGGCGGATGCGCATCGAGCGCGAGGAGGTCAGTCTTCTCGGGACCTACATGGACCAGGTGGCGGTGGTGATGGAACGCCTGAGACTTTTGAACAAGGAAAAGGAGTTGTCCAAGACCCTGACGGTCAAAGTTGAGGAGGCCGTCAGCCGCGAGAGGGAGCTGGAGGAAAAACTTCGGCTCTCTGAAACTCTGGCCGCGCTCGGCGAGATGGCCGCAAGCCTCACGCATGAGATCAAAAATCCCCTCGGGGGGCTCGACATGTACGCGCGTCTTTTGCTGGAGGACATTTCCGATCCCGGCGTCAAGGACGAGGAGAAAAAGGAGCTGGCCGGGAAGATCATCGAGGGGGTCAAGGTCTTAAACGGCATTGTCGGCAACCTCCTTGGCTACGCGCGGGTGGCCCGGGGCGAAATGGGCGACCGCCTTTCCATCTCCGACGTCGTGATGGCCGCGTCGGACTTCGCGCGGGCGGAAATCCAGCGGGTGGGGGTCCAGTTCAAGTGCGATATTCCGCCGGACCTGACCGCCGTCGGGAATTTCGATCAGCTGAGGCAGGTGTTTCTGAATCTTCTGCTCAACGGCGTCCAAGCCATGCTTGAAACGGGCGGGACCCTCTCCGTCCGCGCGGCCATCCGTGAATCGCGGTCGGGCGGGATCGGTTCGCCGCCGCGGGTCTGGGTGGTCACCGAGATCAGCGACACCGGCGTGGGGATGACCGAGACTCAGAAGAGCCGGATATTCGAGGATTTTTATACCACCCGCGAAAAAGGCACAGGCCTGGGTCTGGCGATTTCCCGGAAGATCGTGAAAGTCCACGGCGGCGAGATCACCGTCGAGAGCGAATGGAAAAAGGGCAGTACCTTCCGCGTGTACCTGCCGGCCGTGCCGGGCGGCAAGGACGTCCGGCTCCCGGATGAGGAAACGTCGGACGTGAAGGCGCCTCAAAAATGACGGCGCAGATTCTGGTGGTGGACGACGACCGGTCCATGCGCGATTCCGTCGCCCGGACCCTCGAACGCAAAAAATATTCGGTTCTCCAAGCCCCCGACGCGGCCAGCGCGCTCCAGATTCTTTCGGAAAAAGAGATCGACATCGTCATCTCCGACATCCGGATGCCGGGGTTGAGCGGCCACGACCTGCTCCGGGAGGTCAAGCGCCGCAACCCCGAGACGGAGGTCATTCTCCTCACGGCGTTCGCCACAGTCGAGTCGGCTCTTGAGGCGATGAAGGACGGCGCGTTTGATTACATGACCAAACCCATTCCGGGCGGGCCCGAAGCGGTGGTGATGACCGTGGCCAAGGCCCTGGAGCGCCGGGATCTTCGGTCGGCCAACCGGCGGCTCACGGAGGAACTCGAGGAAAAATACGGTTTTGAAAACATCATCGGCAAATCCGCCGTCATGCGCAAGATTTTCGGGATCGTCGAGGAAGTCGCGCCGACCGACGTCACCGCCCTCATCACGGGCGAAAGCGGCACCGGCAAGGAACTCGTCGCGCGCGCGATCCATTTCCGGTCGAACCGGAAGGACAACCCGTTTGTAGTCGTCGACTGCGGCAGTATCCCGGGCACGCTTCTTGAAAGCGAGCTCTTCGGGTTCGAACGGGGCGCCTTTACCGGCGCTGTCCGGAGCCACCGCGGAAAACTGGAGACTGCCGACCGCGGAACGGTCTTTCTCGACGAGATCGGAAACATGGAAATGTCCCTCCAGGCCAAACTCCTGCGGTTCCTCCAGGAACATACCTTCAGCCGGCTCGGAGACGAAAAAGAGACGCGGGTCGACCTTCGGGTCATCGCCGCCACCAACCGGGACCTGTCGGCGGATGTGAAGAACGGAAAATTCCGCGAGGACCTTTTTTTCCGGCTCAGCGTCGTGCCCATCCGGATGCCGCCCCTGAGGGACCGCCGGGAGGACATTCCGCTCCTGATCTCGCGCCTGGCCCGCAAATTTTTCGAGGAACTCCGGGTTCAGGAAAAACCGTTTTCCGATGAGGTGATCCGGCGATGCATGACCTACGACTGGCCCGGAAACGTCCGCGAGCTTGAAAACGTCCTGAAGTACATGATTGCCCTCTCGCAAAGGGCGACGGAGATTTCCGGCGACCATCTTCCGGCTTCCCTTGGATCGCCCAAGTCCGCGCCCGCGCCGGACGGTCCGGGCGTGGCGGAGGACACGTTGTCGCTGGAGGAGGTTGAAAAGCGCCACATCCTGACAGTCTTGAACGCCGAGAAGTGGAACATCAGCCGATCGGCGGCTGTCCTCGGGATCAACCGCACGACGCTTTACAAAAAAATGGAAAAATACGGTTTCGACACGTCTCCGGGCGAATCCGCTCCAGGCGAATGAAACGGGGATTCTGGTACGGCGCCGTTGCCGCGAGTTTGCTGTGGCTCGCGGCCATCCTCGCGCCGATTTCCGCGCCGCGGACGGTCGGTCGGGCCATTCACGCCTTTCTCGACATATCCGACGGGAAACTGCCCGAGCACTCCGATTTCATCCTCGTACCATCCGGCAGCATGTTGTACCGTCTGCCCTTCGCCATTCGACTCCTGCGGGAAAACCGGGGAGACACGCTGGTTTTGACGGTGACGGAGCCCCCGAACTGGCGGCAGAGTCAGGAAACCGGAGAGAATTCAGAAATACCGGAATTGTCGACGGTCCAACAGGTGCTTCTGGCCACCGGCGTAGGCGACTCGGAGGTGGTCTTCCTCGGAAAATCGCGGAGCACCCGGGAGGACGTGAAACTTTTTACTGATTTTCTGGACAGCCGACCCGGCTGGACAGCCGTCGTGGTTTCGGATGGATGCCACCTGCGCCGGCTCCGGATGGTGTTCGATAACGTCCGGCCCGGCCCGGCCGCCGGCATCTCGTATGCGGCGTCCACGAAATTCGACGACCTGCTGGATCGATCCACCGAGCCGTCCGATGTCTATCAGTTCGTCTTCAAGGAACTCATCAAGTATCTCTTCTACGTGACGGGCCGCGCCTGATGGCCGCTCCATCGACGGCGCGGGTGATTTCGAAAACCATGCTGAGGCCGCAGATCGCGGAGGCCGAGTTCGAAATGGTGGACCCGCCGGAAATCAAGTACGTGTCCGGCCAATACATCATCCTGCACACCGTCGAAAAGGACGGGAAAGTCGTGAAACGCTCGTACTCCATCGCCTCGCCGCCGGACCCGAAGCGTTTCCGGCTCTGCGTGAAGGTGGTCGGGACGGCGTCGGCATACGTCGCGAATCTGAACCCCGGCGATCTGGTGAAGTTTTCCGGCCCCTGGGGCATGGGCAAATTCACGTTTCCGGAGACAACGGAGGACCACATCGTCTTCATCGCCGGCGGCACGGGCCTGTCGCCGATTCGAAGCCACCTCGAAAACCTGGTGCCCGCCCACCCGGGTAAAACCTTCCGGCTCTTGTGGGGAAACCGCCGGGAGGAGGATGTCTATCAGGCCGATGCGCTGGAGAAACTGGCGGCCGACAATCCCCATTTTTCCTACAAGCTTTTTCTCGAAGATCCCGGCCCGGGCTGGACCGGAGGCCGCGGCCGTCTGAGCGACCACGCGGCGGAGGAAATCGGCGAGCCGGAAGGCAGAGAGTTTTTTCTGGCGGGCAACGGCGAAATGATCGCTCGAATTGTTGCCGACCTGAGCGCACGCGGCGTCTTGCCCGCGAAAATTCACAAGGAGATTTTTTTCCTGCCGCCTGTTATCTGAATTGTTTGAGAATTTTCGTCGGCATGTACCACAAAATCCGGCCGCCGCCCTGGCCGGCGCGGCCTTCAAACGACACCGCCATCACCGCGCCCTTTTTGAAGGGAAGACCGCGCGCGGCGCCCGTTAGAAACGCCGCCAAGTCGCCCATGTCCGGCTCGTGGCCGACCAGCATCACCGACGATTCGGCGGGAAGGTCCGACAGTTCCTTGAGGACCAGCGCGGTCGGGTGTCCAGGTGCGAGGCAGTCCATGAGTTCCGGTTTGGCGAGATCCAATTCCTTCACCAGAATGTCAGCTGTTTGTCGGGCGCGCGCGAGCGGGCTGGTGAAGACGCGGCCCACGGAAATTCCAATCCGCCGGAGGCCCCGGGCCGCGTCGGCCATCCGGTCCGTGCCCTCGTCCGTGAGCGGCCGGGACTCATCGCTTTTCGCCCAGTCCTCCCGCTCCACCGCCACCCCGTGCCGGACGAGATAAACGATCATCTAAAGAACTTCGTAAATCTGGACAGGCTCGGCAACATTTTTGACGCGGATCGGATCGAGCTTGCGCGTCGGGATCACGTCTTTGACTTCCTGATAGGTCGATTCGGAAATCAGGATCTGGCCGGCGGCGGCGTTTGAGCAGAGCCGCGCCGCGAGGTTGCAGGCGGCGCCGATGACGGTGTAGTTCCGCCGGTTTTCCGATCCCATGTTCCCGGCCACGACCCGGCCGGTGTTGACGCCCATGCCCACCCGGATCTCAAATTCGGCGCGGGCCAGGCGCTCCACATTGAGGGCCTTGAGGGCCTCGCGTTTTTTGATGCCGGCGCGCACCGCCCGGACGGCGTCGTCGGGATTGGCGACCGGCGCGCCGAAGAGCGCCATGATCTCGTCGCCGACGTATTTGTCCACCACGCCGCCCTCGTCCTCGATGCAGGCCGACATGCGCGTCATGTATTCATTGAGCATGGCGATGACCTGGTGCGGCGTGAGTTTTTCGGACATGGCCGTGAATCCGCGGAGGTCGGAAAAGAGCATGGTGACTTTGCGTTCCTCTCCGCCGAGCGCCCCGCTTTTGAGCATCGCCTCGGCGATTTCCTTGCCGAGTCCCATGTGCAGGACCGACTGCATTTTTTCCTTTTCCTCGAGGCCCGCAATCATTTCGTTGAAGGAATCCGCCAGATCGCCGAGCTCGTCCCGCGCAACTTGCTTGACGGATATCCGGTGTTTGAAGTCCCCCTCCTCAACAGCCTTCGTTCCAGTCACCAGCGCGCGGATCGGGATGATCTGGGCGCGGGAGGCCCAGTAGGAGAGGGCCAGGCTGACAAAAAAGGTGAGGATGGCCGCGAGCGTGATTCCCTTCTTGATCGGCGCCAGATTTTCGTGGAGGGTCCGGTCGGTGGAACTCAGGAAAAGCATCCCGACGGCGGCGTCTCCCTGCAGGGATTTGAAGCCGCACCGGTAGGTCTCCCCGCGAAGCGTCACCTCCAGGATGTGCCCGTCCTGCCACGGAGAGGCTCTCCCGGCATCTTCCAGAATGTTTCTTTCCCGGGAAAGGAGGGTTCCCGCCATGAGATGGGATTCGTGGGTGAAGAGAACATCCATGGACGAAATCCGGCGGATTTCCTCTGCGACGTCGTCGTCAATGCGGCGGCCCGCCAGAAGAATCGCGTTCAGGGTCCTGGACCCCTCCTCCGGATTGACCGAGAAGGCCGGAACGGCCGCGATGATCAGGAGAGACGAATCGACCACTGCCACGCCCCACGCCCGGTTGCCCTTGAGCGCTTCGCTCATGAATTCCCACGCCGCGAGGGACCGGCCGGACGCCTCCGGTCTTCCCGCCCAGTATTTCACCCGGCCGGCGGCGTCCGCGACGATGAGAAGGTCGCTGGCAAGAGCGTCCTTGAAATCGCTGAACGAATACTCGATGGTGGCATAATCAACGTCGGGAATTTCCAGAATGGGCCGGATCTGAGGCGCCTTGGCGATGACCTGGACCTTGTCGCCGAGCGTATCGAGCCGGAGCTTCATCAGGCTGAGGGCGGCGTCCCGGCCTTCCGCGAAATCGATGGAGAATTTTTCCTCGACGGCCTTCAAGGCCTGCTGATAGAGAAGGGTAAACGCGCCGCCGAAACCGACGATCAGGATGAGAACGGAAAACAGCAGAAACTTGAACTGGACCGGAAGCCTCATGCGAACCGGGGCGCGGGCTACTCGACCTGCGGCAGATCGATAACGCCGAGCGTCAACTCCGCGTGAACTTCCCCGGCGCCTTCCGCCACTTCAACCTTGACATCCGCCTCCGGAAACCGCTCGTGCCATGCCCGAAGAGTGTAGGTTCCAGCCGGCACGCCGGTGATTTTGAAATTCCCCTTGTCGTCCGTCACCGTGAACCAGGGATTCTGAAGCACCAGAATGTCGGCCTTCATCGTCCGGTGGATCGAGCAGTACACGGTGACCTCGCCGGTTTTGGTGAAGGTCACAGACTTGGAGGCGCCGGATTTATAGAGGCCAAGATCAAAGGGCTTTGTTTTGCTGTAGGAAAACACATTGTGAAAAATAACGTCCTTGTTCGGAAAATCAACCGTCGTCCCAACCAGAACAGGCAGGACCACCGGATCGAAACTGGCGTTTTTCTGGGTGATGGCTGGATTCTTTTCCGGCGGCGAAAATGTTCCGGCGGCCTCCTCGACGTAAACCACCACGTTCCCGGCCGCGCTCTTGTAATCGACCCGCTCGACACCCTGGGTCTTGTAAATATCGTCCCGCTTCACACCCTTCATCTGCTTCTGATAATCCGCCTCGGACAATTTGGGCTTCACATGAACCACCCCGGCGATGTCCGCCGCCTCGACGCGGCCGACCGCCGCGAGGCACACCAGCAGGCCCACCTGCAAATGAAGTATCCTCATGGGGCGACTAAATCACACCCGCGCGGCCGGGTCAACAGTACCCATCACGGTCATCACGGTCATGGCGGCAATAGATGTTGTTCCGGGTTTCTCCCACGTTTCATTTCTTCGAAAATGGATTCCACGAAAAATCGTGTTTTGGCCGCAATCGGTCTTGTGGGATAGTACCGGCCCACGATGTCAAACACCTTTCTCGGCGTTCTGATCCCGGTCTTTCGGATGAGAAATTTCATGTCCTCCACGTCCGCGTGTTCCGGGCCGGTGCGGGCGGAGAGGGCCTTCATGGCGATCAGATATTCCGGGGGTGGAGTGTAGATGTGAAGGTACTCGGTTGAAAAAACAACTTTCTGAAAATCCTTCTTTGAGGGCGCAAGATCGATAAATCCTTTCACGGCGTCATTGAGCCAGCCTTCAGGCAGTCCCTCTTCGTCCGCCATTTCCTTTGCCACCCGCCGGATTTTCGCCGCCGGCTCAAACACGGCGTCGATGTCCCGGGTCGGCTGTCTCGCCTTCCATCCCAGGATCATGGCCGCGCCGCCGAAGAGGAGAATTTCCCCACGGATACCCTCCTTTTCCAGCCGCGCCGACAGACGATGGAACAACTCCCGAATCCTCGCTTCGCTGAATCTTATTTCCATTTTTTGATGTCCATCCGCACGGCTTCTTTTTCAACAAAAATGTTCCGCCGCCGAAACGCGACCGGCGACTGCTGCATCAGATACACGCGCATTCCCGGCGGCGCCAGGCCGAAATAGGGTTCGGAAAGGAAACGGTTCGGATCAAAAATCCAGGCCGGCGCCGGCCAGCCGCATTCGCCGGCACACACTTCCGCCACGGCCGCCAAATACGCGTCGTACTCGGGACGGCCGGTAAGCGCCGGCGCATCGGCGATCAGGATGAGGCTTGGAGTCTTCGCCATCTCGCGATAAAATTCCTTCAGCGCCGGGCCAAATGACGCCGCCGATGCCCAAGTCATCTCGGCCGCCTTCCGCAGAGTCATTCGCCGCTGTCTATCCCAGCGGGCTCGGACAGCCCTGCGTCCCCAGGCCGCCAGCATGGCGGATGTCGCGCGCAGGAGTCTCACCCGGGCGCTGCTGCGCCCGCCTCTGCGTCCCAACGCCACCGCATACGGATTTTTGCTCTTCCCTTTCATCCTGTCGGCCATGCAGAGATTATATACTGAAGCGCTTCAGTATTCAATATCGGGGCCTTGGTCCCGATAATAACTGCCGGCCCTGGAGGGCCGTGGGGCCGGGTATTGACATTGTTGACATTTGAAATGTCAACGAAAAATAGTTTCGCCTGATTTTTTCAGCCAATGGGAGGAACACCGAGCCTCTTACAGATTTTTCGGGCGAGGTTGTTTGGAATTTCGGTGTGACGCGGTATGGCCTCCACCACGCCGTTGACGGGATTGATCCAAAGTGAATGTTCCGAGCCTTCCCGTTTCAGATAACAGCCGTGTTGTCTAAGATGCCGCAGCAAGTCACCCCGTTTCATTCAACTGTAATCGTCTCCTTTATCGCGTCCGCCGGCACGCCTTGCATTCCGTCCGCCAGTCGGTCCTCCAAAATCAACTTGATCGCCTTCGCCAGATTCATCTTGCATGCCTCCACCGTCTTGCCCTGTCCGTTCGCACCCGGCACCTCCGGACAATAGCCGATGTACCAGTCCCCGTCTTTTTCAAAAACCCCGTGATATTGGTTCGCCACGCTCATCACCTCCTTTCTCTACGGCTTGTTTGTTTTGATTATCCCCTCTCGCCTCGGTTTCATCAACTCCTTTTTCATCGGTTCACGGTCGGATCCCCCATCACAGCCGGTATACCTCTGAATTCTAGGGCATGGGGCGAGGGCGGGCTCAGAGAAGATGCGGGCCGAGAAGGAGGATCGCGTTGAAGGTTGCGTGGGCGGCGAGGCCGGACCAGAGGGAGCCGGTGCGTTCGTAGAGGCGGCACATGAGCAGACTGCCGAGGAATCTTGCGAGGCCCACGGAGCCCGGCATGTCGTGGGCGGCGGCGAAGAGCGCTGACACTGCGAGGTTCGATATCCATTCGGGCCAGCGGGCGCGAAGGAGGCGGTAGAGGAAACCCCGGAAGACGATTTCTTCCGCGAACGGCAGAAGGGCCACGGCGAGGACTCCGGCGGCGCAGCTGACCGGGACCGGCACGGTCAGTTCACCCGGGATGGACGACGGGCCCGCGGAAACGAGCGCGGTCAGCATGACCCAGTCGACAGCCGGGAACATGAGGAGCGCCGTGCCCACGCCAAGCGGTATCTGCCACCAAATCCTGCGCGGACTCAGGCCGAACGATTTCGCATCCACGCCGCGCGCGCGGGCCAGCGCCCAGATCCAGAGGCACACGGAGACGTCAAACAGACACAACAGTCCCATGGGGGCCGGGCCTGACGTATTGCCGGAGAGGGCTTCCTGGAAAACGACAACACCGACAATCACCCACGCGAGATCGACCCACGGCCATTTCGGGACCGGCAGAAGGTTCGACCCGGAGGTGGCGGCACGAATGAGGAGGAGGCCGGCGAGCGCGTAAAATCCGACGAGGATCAAAATCCACCGGCGGCGGCTTGCTGATTCGAAGAGACCCTTCCGGAGAAGCTGATCGCCGCCGTAGGCCCTGAGCGAAATCGTTTTCTGGCCCGGCCCCTGCTCCGTCCACGCCGCCGGCACAGCCAAGCGCCCGGCCTGAACGATTTCCGGCCCGCATCCCTTGAGCGTCGCGGCCAGGATGACCAGCAGGACTCCCATCCCCAGTATTTTCTTCACGGGTTGTCCTTTCTCCCTTTCTCCCTCTCTCCCTTTCTCCCTCTCACAAATGATTCCTCCGCCACATCCCAAACGCCAGGAGCGCCCACAATTCTTTCCGGCGGTCCCGCCGCCCGGCCGCGTGTTCTTCGTAGAGAGATCGGACGGCGTCGGGCCGGATGAGTCCGTTCTGTCCGGTCGGCCAGAGATCCAGAAACATCTCGCGCAAATCTGTTTTCAGCCAAGATGAGACCGGAACGGCGAAGCCCTTCTTGGGGCGGTCGATGATCTCATCCGGGAGTTTCCCTCGCAGGATCGATTTGAAAAAGGATTTTGTCTGAAAGCCTCCGAAGTTGACCGCACGCGGGAGGCGCGCCGCGTATTCCATCACCCGCTGGTCCAGAAGCGGCGCGCGCACTTCCAGCGAATGCATCATGCTGGCGCGGTCGACTTTCACCAGGACGCCGTCCTGCAAATAAAAACGGAAATCATTGTACAACACCGGCTCGAAAACGCTTCCATACGGACGGTTGGACGAAACTTCGGCCGCAAGATCTCCGTACAGGTCTTTCGTTCCGTTTTCGCCCATCAGGGCATCCAGCGTCCCGGGGTCGCAGGGGCCGCGCCATAAAAAGTGCCGGCGGACGGGATTTGCCGCAAGACCGCGAAAAAACCGCTCCAGCTTGAAGGGCCAGCTCATGTACTTATCCGAAGCGGGCAGGCATCCGGCCACGCCGCGCAGGATGGGCGCCGCCCAGCGCGCCGGTCCAAGCGCCCGCGCCAGGGCCTCCGCCTGATACGTCGGATATCCGTAGAAGAGTTCGTCTCCGCCGTCTCCGCCGAGCGCGACCGTTACGTTTTTCACAGTGTTTTCGCAGAGGAGCGCCGTCGGCAGAATGGACGGATCGGCGAAGGGTTCGTCGAGATACGCGAAGACCGATTCGATCCGGCTCAGGGCGTCCCGCACCGTGAAGGAAAACTCGGTGTGATCGGTCCCGAGGTGATCTGCGACTCTCCGGGCATGGCGGGATTCATCGTAGGAGGGATCATCGAAACGGATCGAGAACGTGCGGATTTTCTGCGACGCGTTTTCCTGCGCGAAATACGCCACCGCGGACGAATCGATCCCGCCCGAGAGAAGGACGCCCACCGGCACGTCTGCCACCAGACGAGTCTTCACCGCGTCCCTGATCCGGCCGGTGAGTTCTTCCGCCATCTCCTGACTGCCGGCTTTCAGTTTTGGCACGTATCTGAGCTGCCAATACGGCTCCTCTCGGATGTCTTTTCCGTCAAAAACCAGATAATGCCCGGACCGGACTTTCCGGATCGACCGGTAGATGGTCCGGGGCGATGGGATGTAATCGAGCCCGAGAAACAGTCGGACACTCTCCGGGTCCACGGCCCGGTCGAGTTCCCCAAGCGCGGCGAGAGCCTTCAGCTCGGAGGCGAATGCAAAGAGGCCATTTTGGCGGGTGTAATACAGGGGTTTCTTGCCGGCCCGGTCCCGCGCCAGGAGCAGGCGACCCCTATCCAGATCCAGGATGCCGAAACCGAACATGCCGTTTAAGCGCGCCAAAGAGGCCTCAGCCTCCTCCTTATATATATGGAGAAGCACCTCGGTATCGGTGCGGGTCCGGAACCGGTATCCCCGGCCTTCCAGCCACGCCCGGAGGTCCTGGAAATTGTAGATTTCGCCGTTGAAGACCACCGCCGTCCGTCCGTCCTCCGACAGCATCGGCTGGTGACCGGCGGCGGACAGATCCAGGATGGACAGGCGCCGATGGCCGAGATGCCACGGGCCTGAATGGAAAAATCCCATGTCATCCGGGCCGCGCCGTTCCAGGGTCAGAGTCATCCGCCGAAGAGATTCCTCCGGGTCTTTGACGCGCCTTTCCGGGTCAAAAAATCCGACTATGCCGCACATATCAGGGATGTATAGTCCCCGAAGCGGCGCCGCGCGCAACCAGGGATGGTGAGCACGGCGCAAGGGCGCGGAGGGGACAGGGATGTATGCCCGTCACCCCCGCGAAAGCGGGGGTCCAGATGTCGTTGCCGAATTGACTTCTGACTGGATTCCCGCTTTCGCGGGAATGACGAATGTAACGCACTAGCGGGCGATCAAATCCTGAAGATTTCCAAGCGACTTGAGTTTGGGCGCTTCCAAAAACTGCTTTAACGGAGTCGGCTGGTCGAGCGCGCGCGTTAGGTCGGCGAAGGTTTTGAGGAGAGACTGGGACGAGGACGTAATGACGAGGGCGTTCAGGCGGCTGTCCGCCTGGACCAGGATCTTCTGGGTTTCCGTGTCGGCCCGGGAATTGATTTCCCAGTCGACGATGTCCCGGAACTTGGCGGCGAGATCCACCGCGCTGGCGTGCTTGAGCGGGATCACCTCAACATGAAAATCCGAGAACCCCTTGTAATCGAGTTTCCGGATCAGGGACAGCGCCGCTTCCTGAAACGCTTCCGGCCCCAGCACGATCAGCCGGTTGCTCATCCGGTCCGGGCTGATGAGGATGGGCCGTACGCCCGGCCGGTTGGACTGCCGGATTTCCTGCTCGAAAATGGCGTTTAAAAAATTCGCAAGCTTCGCCGAGGAAGCCTCCCGGAGCGTGTAGACCTTGAGCCACTTGTCCCGCTCCCGCCCATCCATGGGCTCCTCGGCGGCAGGGCCGCCTTCATCCTGTCGGTCATCTTGTACCGCGGCTTCCCCGTCGGTCGACTGCGGCGATACGGGCATCCGAACTGATTCGGATACGCGCGGGGCCTGGGGCTGAGGCGCGGGAGGCGGCGGCAGGGGCGACCGCGCCGGGAGGACGTGATAGGCGTCCGCGCCGTGGACAAGATCGAAACCTTTTTCCTTCAGCGCCTCGTTCAGCATCGTGAGGGCCATGGAGCGGCCAGTCAGACGAGGCTGGCGGACGAGGGTGAGTCTGACTTGCACCGACGGGTCTTTTTTGAAAGTCACGCCCAGATCGTCGGTCATGATCGTCAGGATGTCATTAATGTCCACGCTTCGAAAATCCATGATGACGTATGGCTCCGAGGCAATCGGTTTTTCCGGGGCGGAGACTGGAACCTCGGCCGGTTTCTCCATCCGGCGGACCAGCCCGGAAGGCGCGCCGACCGGCACGGGGAAGGATTCGAAGGTTTGGATTTCCTCCGCATCATCCGGCGGCGCCGGATTCGGCGCCGGCGGCCTCGTCGTCGTCGGGATGTTCTTCGCCGGCGGCGGCCGGACCTCGATCGTCACGCTTCCCGCTGAAGGCTGACCGGAACTTTGTTTGGCGAAATCGAGGAGTCCCGCCAG
Organism: bacterium; assembly: GCA_016202645.1. Lineage (GTDB taxonomy): Bacteria > Lindowbacteria > 2-12-FULL-62-27 > 2-12-FULL-62-27 > 2-12-FULL-62-27 > JACQOF01. Next base: position 46,092 of record JACQOF010000099.1, on the reverse strand, counting down.
GATGGCCCGTTCGTTGGCGTCGTATTCATACGTGGACGTGGCCTGGTGAATGCTGGCAATGGCCCGGTCGTACTGGCCGGCGTCCACGAGGGCGGATGCCAGCCACATCTGGACTTCCCGGGCGAGGGCGTCCTGGGAAAATGTTTTTAAAAACTGGGAATAGACGGCGACGGCCCGTTCCGGATCCCTGAGTTCAACCCGGTAGTATTGACCCAGCCGGAACAGGGCCGTGGGCGCGTAGGGGGAATCGGGATACCGCCGCCGGAAACTCTCAACGGCCCGTCTCGCGGCTTCCGGATCGGGGTCCGAGAAAGTCGTGACCGCAAGCAGGTACTCCGCATAGTCTTTCCGCGGCGGATCGGCGTTGAGGTAGGGAATCAATCGCTCGCGAGCCGTTTCATACTCGCCCACCTCGATCAGGTCCCGGGCCTCCTGAAGGATCCGGTCGTGATCGACGGGCGCGGGAGACAGGGCATAAACCGATGGAATAAAACCGAGCAAAACAAGAACCACGAACGGACACGAACGGACACGAACGGACACGAACCAAATTCCCGGCGATTTTAGTTTGTGAATATTCGTGTTCGTTCGTGTTCGTTCGTGGAATATGGTTGTCATTTTTGTTTGACCTTCGCGCACGCCCCGCGCCACCAGTCCGCGGTGTGTCTGAGTCCGGATTCGAGATCGTATTTCGGCGTCCAGCCTGTTTCCCGCCGGAGCCGGGCGATGTCCGCCTGGATGTGGAAGGGATCGAGCGGATTATCGGGCTGTTCGCCGATCCGGCAGGCGGCGTCGGCGGTCGTTTCGAAAATCTTGGCGAGACATTCCGCCAGGGCCCGGATCGTCACCGGGACGCCGGAACCGATGTTGACGTCGCCCGTCAGATCGCCGCGGCCCACAGCCCAGATGGCCGACGCGACGTCCTCGACATGAAGATAATCCCGGATCTTGCGTCCGTCCGTCAATTTCGCCGGCTCGCCGTTCATCATCGACCGCACGAGCGTCGGCACCAGCCGGTTGGGATGCTCGCCCGGGCCGTACAGATAAAACAGCCGGGCCCACGCGATCCGCATGGGAACGTCCTTCGACAGTTCAACCAGCCGCGCCCGAAGGGAGAGCTTGGCCTCCGCATAAGGTGTTCGGGGTCGCATCGGGGTCGACTCGGAAAGGATTCGGCAGTCCGTGTCATATTCAAAGCAAGTGCCGATGCCGACGAACCGCCGGCAGCCGTTTGACGCCAGGGCCCGAGCGAGACGCGCGCCCGATTCCGCCAGACGCGCGTTGAGAGGACTGTTGAGATATATCCCCGGCGTCGTGATCCAGGCCAGGTGAATGCAGGCGGCGGGCCGCAGTCGTTCGATCTCCGCAAGCCACGACCCGGGTTCCAGAATGTCTCCGATCACCATTTCGAGATCCTCTTGAACGTCCCGCAACTTCTCCGCCTCATCCCGGTTCTGGACGAGGGCGGCCACCTCGCGGCCATCCTTCAGGAGCAGATGCGTCAGCGGAAGACCGATGAATCCGGTTGCGCCGGTCAACAAGATTCGGTCAGCCAACGAGGGAGGGGGACGAAACGGCGTAAAATCCGAGAAGTTTTTGAATGACCAGCTCCAGTTCCGAGTGCGGGGTCGATGCGCCCGCCGTGAGGCCGACCGAAACGGGCCCCTCCGGAAGCCAACCGTACCGCGTATCCACCGTGGATGAATCAATCGGAAGGAAGGTCATGGCGCTGCGGCTGAAGGCGGCCGCGCTTTCGATGTGATAGACGGGCATGCCCCCGTTCTGGTGGGCCGTAATGGCGAGGTTCCGGGTGTTGGAACTGGCGTGACCGCCGACGTCGATCAGAAGGTCGATCCCGCCGTCCTTCGACAGCCGGGCGACCGCGTCCTGCCGGTCCTGGGTGGCGGAACAGATGGTCTTCATCGCCCGGAAGTTTTCCGTGTGGCCGTCCCGGGCAAGGATCGCCTGGCGGAACATATCGAAAATTTCCAGAGACTCGTTCATCAGCATCGTTGTCTGGTTGGCCATCCCAACGCGTTTGAGATCAACTTCGGGGTCGAATCCATTTGACGCGGCCCGGGAGAACCGGGTCTTGAAGTCCGCCGGGGATTTCCGGCCGCGAATGAACTCGCAGATCCACCCGGCCTCATCCTTGTTGCGGATGATCAGGTACCGCTCCGCAAAGGAACTTGTGGCGATCGATTCCTGGTGCTCGAATTTTCCGTGAATGACCGCCGTGAACCCCTCCTCCTGAAACCGCGTGACTTCCTCCTCCACCGTCCGGACTTCCGGGCAGGTGGTGTCGATCTGGAGCAGGCGTCGCTCCCGGATTTTTTTGAAAATGTCCCGGCGGGTGCCGAACGCCGGCACGACCACGACGGCGTCGGGCTCGACGGTTTCAATTTCCTCGAGATTGATAAACCTCGCGCCGCGTTTCTGGAGCTGTTCGTTGACGTGCGGGTTGTGGATGAGGTCCCCGAGGACATATATCTTTCGGTCCTTGAAATCGTTCAGGGCGCGGTCGACGGCTTCGATCGCGTACAGCACGCCGTAGCAAAATCCCCAGACCCCGGCGAGGCGCAGCGTGAGATCGCCCTTGTGAATTTCATGAAACCCCATCCGCACGCCGGACTCCTCCAGCCATTCCCGCCGCGTCGCCTTTTTCAGGATGTCCTTCTGAAGAAGTTCCGTCTTCATAATTCCTCGACAAGCTTCTCCAGGGGCGTCCGGACGCACGTGAAAATCGGCGTGTCTCGTTCCGTGTACGGCCGCGCCCGGCCGGTCCGGAGGGCCATGACCAGATCCACGAAATCCCCGGGATGGTCGCTCTCGAAGGCCACCACGAATTCCTGATCGTCCAGACCGTAAGAATAGGTCGTGTGAATTTTGACGGACGGAAAGCGGTGCCCGGCCTCGATGTGCTCGGTCATCATCTTTTGCCGATCCTCCATCGAACACTGGTACCAGGCGTGGGTTTTGACAAAGGGATACACGAACAGAAATTTCGAGCCGTTCGATTCGATCTGAAGGCTGTGGCCCTCCTGGCCCGGATGGCGGTGCTGGTCGACGTACATGGATTTGCGGGTCATGGCGAGGTAGGCGTGAGGCGTCGTCAGATAGGCGCCGATATCCGAGCGCCGTATGTCAAGCGCCAGATCGCGCAGGTCCGCCAGGCGCGGCGACACCGACCAGAGCATGAAATCGGCGTCGGGCCGGGTGCCGGCGGTGGAGTAGGGATAGAGCTGGATTTTTTTGTCCCAGGATTCAAGAAGTTTCAAAAAGGATTTCCGGGCGGCGGCGCGACGGGATTTCGGCAGGCGCCGGAAGGCGTTCTCCACGGCGTAAAATCCGTACCGGACAAAATGCCGGGTTTCTGCCGGCTTGACCGGACTTGCCTCAAGGGGCACGGCGGCACGCTCCCATCGGATCGTTTTTTTCGAACCACGCGCGATGCACAAGCGGAACCGGGCAGGGCGGTTTCATGCCGAGTTCGCGGCCTGAAATCAGCACCCGGGAATTGCGGATCCGGACCCCTTCTTTTTCCGCGGCGACGTCGATGGCGGTCTTGCGGTCCTTGATCCAATCGAAACTCGGGCCATGGAGCATCGCGTATAACCGGTAGGGAATGTCCTCGTAGCGGGTGCGGATGTACGCGTGGGTCACGGCGGCGAATTGCGGGATGACCGCGGCAAGGCGGTCCAGGTCCTCGTCCGGCACGTCCCACTGGCACATGCCGTTGGCGGAAATGCCGGCGCTCCGGTGGTTGAGAATGACCGAAAACCGCCGGAGGATTTCTTTTTGCTGAAGGCCTCTCAGACACTCCGCGAACCGATCCGGCGAAATTCCCGCCTTCCGGGAACGGACCGCGTAAGGCTCGTCGGAGTCCGCTTCGGCGGATCCCTCTGAAAAGTCTATCGGCTCCCACAGAATCTCCAGACACCGCTCCTCCTCATCCGAGAGAACGAACCCCGCGGCGTCCGGCTGGACCACTTTCGGCGCGGCCGCTTTTTCGCCGGCCTGGCGATCGGCCGCCGCCGTGTGCGCCACCTGGATTTTCAGCATTCGTTCCGCAAAGAGCACCCGGACGGCGGACGCGCCCGACAGGTCCCGCAGAAGATCAGCGGTTTTTTCCAGGGACCACGCCGGTGGAACCGCCAGCGTGAACCAGACGTTGTAGCCTTTGTCTCCCCGGAGATAGCAGTGGCTGACGCCGGGATGCGACGTGAGGACCGCCGCGGCCGCGTCGACCTTGGAACTGTCCGTCTCCAGCGCCACCAGGGCCGTGTTGGTTTTGCCGACGAGTTTTCCGGTCTCCAATATCCAGCGGGAATAGCGGACACGGCCGGCCCGCGTCAGGTCTCGGACTCGGATCCGGACGTCATCGCCGGAGATTTTTTCCAGGTGAAATTTTTCCCGGGCCGCGTCCGCCAACTGGTCCCAGGGACGGTGCGTAAACGGCAATCCGGCAAGACCCGCCTCGCCGACTTTGAGCAGGGTCCGGTTGACCGGATCTGCCATCAACGGATCGGGCGGGGAAGCGGCTCGGGCCATGGAGCTATCCGGCTCGTCCGGTGGCCGCCGGCGCTGACGGAGTCGGTTTCGTCCGGCTGTCGGAAAACGGCTGTGCGAGATCCTCGCGCATGCCGTCATTCCAGAGTTTTTGAATCTGGATCAGGGCGTCCGGCGGCAGGGCCGGCAAATCAGACGCGGCGCAGAATTCCCGGATCTGGTCGGTTCGCGTGAAATTCGGGAGGACGGTTTTTACCGAAGACTGCGCCAGACAAAATTGGATGGCTGCCTGGGCCAGGCTTCGGGGAAGCGGCGCCGACGTTTCGAGAAACTCGAGTTTCTGGACCGCGCCCATACCCGCCTCCATCCATTTTTCCTTGCGGTGACTGCGGTGGTCGGACTTGTCAAAATGTTTCTTCGGAGAATAACTCCGGTCCAGCAGTCCCGAGGCGTGCGGCACCCGAACGATGAGGTTCCGGTTTTTTTGTTCGGCGATCGGAAAGAACGCGGAGGAGGGATCCTGCTCCAGAAGGCTGTAAATGATCTGAATGGCGTCAACACCCTCCCGATCCAGCGACTCGAATCCCTCGTCGCGCCAGCCGATGTCCGGCCCCAACGCCGCGCCGCCCAGGCGGATTTTGCCCTGGGCCTTGAGCTTGGTCAGCGCTTCGAGAACATCATCGCTTCGGATCGATTCCATGCGGGGATTGTGAAGCTGGTAGATGTCGATGTAATCGGTGCCCAGCCGCCGGAGACTTTCCTCGCAGGCATGGCGGATGAAGGCCGGCGAAAAATCCTGCGGCAGTTCGCCATGACCCGATCGCTCGGCCCCGTGCGTGTAGATGTCATAGCCGAACTTGGTTGCCACCACGAGCCGGTCGCGCGGCATGCCGGCCTTCCAGAAGGCGTCAGCGAGAATCGTCTCGCCCAAACCGTTGCCGTAGATGTCGGCCGTGTCGAAAAACGTGACCCCGGCGGCGTGGGCCTCCCGCAGAAGCCGAATGCCTTCCTGGGGATCCTTGACGCCCCACCATGTGGTCGCCACCGACCAGACCCCAAACCCGACTTCCGAAACCTCCGTCCGCCCATCGCTCAAAAACCGGTATCGCATGCGTGTCCGCTCCTTTTGACGGCTGATAGCTGAGGGCTGAAAGCTGAAGGCCCCCTTATTCAGCCTGCAGTGTAGCCTCCCCGGGGAGGCGCTTCAAGATGTCAGGCGGTGACGGAAGACGGGGCGCGCTCGTGCGTGGCCTGGCGCACGATGGCATCGTTGAACATGTGCGCGGGCACGCGCGGATCGTAGAGGTTGACGATGGCGTGCGCGAGGTCCGTGACGTGGAAGCGGCGGTCGATTTTCCAGCCGCGCTTGAAATTCACGCCGCAGGCCAGGACCGGCACGTGCGTGACGACTTCGGTGGTCCAGGTCGCGACGCTGTGCCGGCCGTTGTCGGTCATGCCGTGGTCGGCGATGGCGATGAGGTTGTAATTTCCGGGCGCGATTTTATCGAGCCAGCCGCGCAATCGCCCCAGCCGGTCGTCGGTGCGCTTGATGGCCCAGATGTAGGGCGACTCCCAGGAATAGACGTGCCGGCGGCCGTCCCGGCAGACGTGGGCGTACTCGTCGGTCTCGACGGTGTAGACGTACACAAAATCGACTTGCGGTAAAATTTTGCACGCGGCGTCGATCCGAACATCATCGGACAGGTATTTGTGGTTCTTATCGTAGAGATTGTCAAAATTGAAGCGCGCGCCCCGGCCGTCCCAGGGATTGGTCCCGACGGATGCGGTTCGAAATCCCAGGTATTCGAGGCGCTGAAAGATCGTGTAATTCTGCGTGTAGTTTTCGTGACCTGTCAGGATTTTCTGGGTGATGTGGTTGGTTAGATACGGCTCAAGCGTATAGACATTGCGCCAGAGCGCGCCATCGTTCACGATCCGCCAGAGGTTCGGCAGGCCCACCCAGTCGTTGACTTTGTGGAGGGCGTCGTAGCGCACGCCATCGATGAGAACCAGAACGGTCTTGGGGGCCGGGGCGTTGGCAGAAGTCATAGAAAGGATTCTGAGCAATGAAACAATGAAACAATGAGCAATGAACAATTGGCAATGATTGCCGAATCCGTTGCGAATTGTTCATTGCTCATTGTTCATTGCTCATTCACAGGAGATGGATATACCGGAAGAGGTCCTCCCAGACCGCCGGCGCCCGGAGCAGCCGCACGCCGAACCGCGAGCAGACATCCTCCATTTCCTCATTGTCGTCCACGAAAGATACGGCCTCGTGCGCGTGCTCGACGATACGGGACAAAATATCGCTCTTGAATTCCGTGGACGACCGGCGGTCGCCGTCCGCCCGGAGATAAAGCTTGGACGGCGCCGGCAGACCCTGCTCGGCCAGCCAGGACCGCGTAATCGACCGGAACCGCTCCTCGCGGCCGGACAACAGGATCAGCGGATGGCGGGCGCCGAGCCGGTTCAGAACTTCGCGGCAGTATGGAAACGAGCGGTCCTGGGAAATCAAGTCCGGCCGGAGGAAATAATCCCAGTCGAACGTCCCGTCCGCGCGCTCCCGCCGGCGGTGTCCGTTGTCGGCGATGGTGCCGTCGATGTTGCAGATGAGCATGGTCAGGCGCTCTCCATGAAGGAGTAATGAGCCGTCCCGGGGTCGTCCTTGAGGCACATGTACTGGGAGAAATTTCGCAAGTCCGCGCCCAGGGATCGAAAGTCCGGCGCGCAGGATTTATGGTCGAACCCGCCGAGGTCAAAACGGCCGTGGAGGAGTTCCAGGTCCTCGTGCCACATCGCCATGACCCGGGCCCGGACCATGTTCGCGAAGAATCCCGGAACGCGCCCGAGAAGCCCGGAGACCTGAAAGAGAAACTCGTTCCGGATGGTCACGACGTCGCCCTCGGCAAATACAGAGCAATCCAGAAACGTCTTCATCCCCCGGTCCAGATCCTTGTAGACCTGCAGCACACGGTGTTCCGCATGCAGGATGTTCCGGATCACGATATAGCGATTCGCGAAGGGAAGCGGGTAGAGAACCTTGGCGGTGTAGTACATCGCGCGGAATGTCCCGTCATCAAACAGGACTTCCACCTGCTTGAAGCGTTTCCGGTGGAGAAAAAGAAAATGCGTGATGTCGTGGGCGTTTTCCCAGACGATGTCCAGCCGGTTTTTCACGGAGGCGGACACGATGACGTGAATGTTACGAGAACTCAACGGTGTCCCCTCTCATGTCGATGTTGCCCTTCTCGAATTTGCCGTCCTCAATCCCGAACCGGCATCCGTGCCAGTGGCAGATCAGATGGGAGTCGGAACAGGGACTCATCATCAGATCCGCTCCCTGGTGCGGGCATCGCCTTGCGAGTCTTAGGACGGCGCGGCGCCCGCAGACGAGGATTTTTTCCGGGTCCGCAGGGTCGAGCGCCACACGCTTGAGGGTGAGATGCCGCAGGGCAAAGGTGATTCTCGTGAGAGACATGGGCGGTCAGGGAATCATCGGCAGGCGCAGAATTCAAGCAGAACGCGGGCGGCGGATTTCGGATGAAGAAACAGGATCTGTTTGCCCCGCGTTCCCGGCCGGACGGCGCCCAGGGTCTCAATGCCGCGCCGGCGAAAGTCCGCCGCCGCCGCTTTCGCGTCCGGCACCGAAAATGCGATGTGATGGAGGCCGCCGCCGCGCTCGGCGATGAATTTCGCGACGGGGCTGTCCGGCGCGGTGGGATGCAAAAGCTCGATGTGAAACCCCGCAACGTTGAAAAACGCGGTATCGACTTTTTCCGGGATGAATCGCTCGCGCCGTTCCAGAAAAAAGCCGAGCGCCTCATACTGCCGGATCGCGGCGTCCAAATCCGGCACGGCGATCGCGACGTGATCCGGAAGACAGGCAGTCAGGCGCTGAAGACCCGCGTAGACCTGGTGAGGCGCGCCCGCGGGCAGGTCAGGCAATTCGTCCGCGAACCGTTTGGCCCATTTCCCCGATAGAGCCGACCGCATCCGCCAGGCGAACTTGCGCGCGTCCGCGGCGCGTTTTGTCTCCGGCTTCAGTGCCGCTTTCCGGGCCGCCGCCAGCCGCGTCCGCAGTTCCGGGATGCCGTCTCCGTCCAGCGCCGAGGTCAGAATTGGTTTCACGCCGGTGGTTTCGGCGATGACGGCCGCTGACGCGGCGGCTCCGGGAAGATCGCATTTGTTGACGACGACAATGTCCGCAATCGAGATTGGACTTGATTTCATCGCCTGGACCTCATCCCCGAGTCCGGGCGCCTCGACGACGACCACGGTATCCGCGGCCTGCCGCACCGCCAGCTCGTCCTGCCCGATCCCGATGGTCTCGATCACGACGTCTTCCATCCCGAACCCTTTCATGGCGGTCGCCATGTCGAGCAGCTTGTCGGACAGCCCGCCAGCCCCGCCGCGAGTGGCGACGCTCCGGAAAAAAACTCCGGCCGGCAGTCGCGGCATCCGCACACGGTCTCCCAGCAGCGCTCCGCCGCTCCCAGGATGCGTCGGATCCACCGCGAGCACTCCAACCTTCCCGGCCTTGGTTTCCAGAATTCTGCTGAGCAACCGGCTCTTCCCAACCCCCGCCGCCCCGGTGATCCCGAGAATGTACGGCAGGCGTGTCACTTTCCGGCCCGCCAAAGCCTCCATTCCCCGATCATCCCCATTGTCAATCAACGTCAACAGCCGCGCCAGCCGGCCAGTCGCGGAATGCCCCTCCGGTTTTTTCTTCACTTCTTCAACCGGGAGGTGAGATCGGCGACGATGGTTTGGAGAGAGGTGCCGGGGGGGTAGACGGCGAAGAAGCCCAGTTTGCGGAGTTTCAGCTGGTCGGCCGGGGGGATGACGCCGCCGGCGAAGAGATGGATGCGGCTGAGGACCTTTTGTTTTTTCAATTCTTTCACGACATCCGCGAAATTCGCCATGTGGCCGCCGGACAGCGACGAGAGGCCCAGGGCGCCCACGTCTTCTTCGATGCAGGCGCGGACCACGTCCGCCGCGCGCTGGCGGATGCCGGTGTAGATGACTTCGAATCCCGCGTCCCTCAGGCCCATCGCGACGACTTTGGCGCCACGGTCGTGCCCGTCGAGGCCGACCTTCGCGATGAGGACTCGTGCCGGCGCGGTCATGGCCCGGTTTTGTCCCAGAAGGGGTCGCCGACGTAGCCGGTGACGTCCCAGCCGCGCTCGTCCGCCAGCACGAACGTGCCTTTCCCGCGGGTGACGTAGAGCCGGCCGGTGGTCTTTTCGATTTTTTCGATCTCAAATTCGACCGCAACCCGCGCGCGGTCTCTCGCGGCGTTGAAGTCCGCGTCAGAAGCGGTGACTTTCGGGCGGATGGCGTCATATTTCTCGAAGTCCGCCTGCACCGCCGCCTGGAGGTACCGGAGGTCGGACCGGCGCGTCAGGGAGGATTCCAGATCATCCCAGCTCTTCCGCCCGTACGAACTGAAAAATTTCTCGACCCGTTCCACGGGTCCCCGGAAATTCGGCGGCCGCATTTTTTTCGGAGTTCCTTCCCGTTCTTTGGGATTGTCCCGGTGCACCCGGATCCATTTGTTGTTGATGAGATCGCACCCGGAAACGGCCAGGCACAGGACGACGGCAACGAGTCTAAAGAGTGCGTTCATGTCTCGCCTCCCCGAATACTTTTTTCAGCGCCAGGGTTGTCTCGCCGACCGTCGCGCCGGCCTCGACCGCGGCGACGATGAAGGGCATCAGATTTTCGCCGGACTCGGCCGCCCGGGTGAGCCGCTCGCAGGTCGCCCGCGCGGCGGCGGCCTTGCGCTTTTTCCGAAACGCCCTGATCCGCCGGATCTGATCGCGCTCCGGGCGCTCGTCGATTTTCATGACCGGGACCGCGGCCGTTTCCCGCGCCCTGAATTCATTCACGCCGACCACGATCTCCTCCTTTTTCTCAAGCGCCACCTGCGCGGCGTACGCGCTCTTCTGGATCTCCCGCTGGGGATACCCCGCCTCGATCGCGGCGGCCGCGCCGCCCATCTTGTCGATCTTCCGGATGATGCTCATCGCATCCTCCTCGAGCCGGGCGGTCAGGCTTTCAATATAATAAGAACCGCCCATGGGGTCCACTGTATCGCCGGCTTTGGTTTCGTGCGCGAGGATCTGCTGGGTCCGGAGCGCCACCGTCGCGGCGGTTTCGGTCGGAAGGCCGAGGGCTTCGTCGTAACTGTTGGTATGGAGGGACTGAGTTCCGCCGAGTACCGCGGCGAGGGCCTGGACCGTGGTGCGCGCGACGTTGTTGAGGGGCTGTTCGGCCGTGAGGGTCGACCCGCCGGTCTGCGTGTGAAACCGGTGCATCCAGGACCTCGGGTTTTTGGCCTTGAACCGGTCCCGGGAGAGTTTCGCCCAGATCCGGCGTGCCGCGCGGAATTTCGCGATTTCCTCGAAAAACTGGTTGTGAGCGTTCCAGAAGAAGGATACCCGCGGCAGAAAATCGTCCGGGTCGAGGCCCCGCCCGACCGCCGACTCGACATAACAGACGGCGTTTGCAAACGTGAGGCCCAGCTCCTGCGCCGCGGTCGCGCCGGCCTCCCGGATGTGATACCCGGAAATGGATATCGTATTCCAGTTGGGCACGGCGCGCCCGCCGTATTCGAAAATGTCGGTCACAACGCGAAGGGACGGCCGCGGCGGAAAAATATAGGTGCCGCGCGCGATGTATTCCTTGAGCACATCGTTTTGAATCGTCCCCTGAAGTTTGGCCAGGGGAACCTTGCGGCGTTTGGCGACGGCGATGACCAGCGCCCAGAGGATGGCGGCGGGCGCGTTGATCGTCATCGAAATCGACACGCGGTCGAGCGGAATCCCGTCAAGGAGACGGTCCATGTCTTCGATCGAGTCGATCGCCACGCCGACCTTGCCGACTTCGCCGCGCGCCAGTTCATCGTCCGAGTCCATCCCGAGCTGGGTCGGAAGGTCAAACGCGATCGACAGGCCTGTCTGGCCCTGGGCGAGCAGATATTTGTACCGGGCGTTCGACTCGGCGGCGGTGCCGAACCCCGCATACTGCCGCATGGTCCAGAATTTCCCGCGGTAAAGGCTGGCCAGAATCCCCCGGGTATATGGAAACTCTCCCGGGAATCCCAGTTCGGCCGCTGGATTTTCAGGCGAATAGAGCGGCTCAACCGGGATTCCGGAACTGGTCTGGAATGCCGGCCGGCGTTCGGGCATTTTTCGGATGAGCGATTCATAGATTTTTTTCCGCCAATCGTCGAATTTCACCGGGAAAAGGCTCCTTCCTGTTTCAAGCTTTCGACCTCTGCCGCGTCCAATCCGAATTCCGCGAGGATCTCCGCGGTGTGCTCGCCCAGGACCGGCGGGCCGCGCCGGCCGACCGCCGGGGTGTCGGACAGCTTCACGGGCACGCCGGTCATTTCAAGCGCCGGGAGTTTCGAGTGGGGGACTTTCATCCGCATGTTCCGGGCGCGCACCTGCGCCTGGCCGAGGGCCTGGTCGACCGTCAGGATCGGCGCGGCCGGAACGCCCGCCTTTTCCAGAAGCCCGATCCATTCTGAAGAGGACCGGGTCTTGAAGAGTTCCTGCAAAATCGGGAAGAGCGCATCATGATTTTTGACGCGGTCCGGATTGGTTTTGAAGCGCGGGTCCGTTGCCAAGTCTCCGCGGTCGAGCGCCCCGCAAAAGGATTCCCAGAGGCGGTCGTTGCCGACGGCCACGTTGAAATAGCCGTCGCTGGAGGCGAAGGTCTCATACGGGCAGATGCTCGGATGCTGATTGCCGAGACGCGTGGGGACGGCCCCGGTCGAGAGATATTTTTGTCCCTGAAACGTCAGGAGGGACAGCTGGCCGTCGAGCATTGACACGTCGACGAATTGTCCGCGGCCGGTTTTTTCCCGCGCGACCAGCGCCAGGAGCGTTCCCTGAACGGCGTACAGGCCGGCGATGAGGTCCGCAATCGACGTGCCGACTTTGGTCGGCGGGCCGCCTGGATATCCGGTAATGCTCATCATCCCGGACAGGCCCTGCACCGCCAGATCATATCCGGGCCGGAGGGCGTCGGGCCCGGTGGCGCCGAAACCGGAAATGGAGACGTAGATGAGGCGGGGAATTTCCGCGTGAAGGCTTTCGTAGTCGAGCCCCATTTTTTTCAAGCTGCCCGGCCGGAAATTCTCGATCAGGACGTCCGACTTCGCCGCAATTTTTTTCACGAGCGCCACCGCGCCGGCGGACTTGAGATTGAGCGCCAGGCTTCGCTTGCCGCGGTTGATCGACAAAAAATAAGTGCTCTCGCCTTCCACAAACGGCGGCCCGAACGCCCGCGTGTCGTCGCCGTCGACTGGCCGCTCGATCTTGATGACATCCGCGCCAAAATCTCCGAAGGTCTGCGTCGCAAAGGGGCCGGCCAGAACCTTGGTCAGGTCCAGCACGCGGACGCCTGAGAGCGGCCCCATTATTTCGTGATCCCGAATTTCAGCATTTTGGCCCGAAGGGTCTTGCGGGTGATGCCGAGAACCATCGCCGCCCGGGAAATGTTGAATCCGTTGTTCTTCAGCGCCTCCACAATGGCCTTGCTTTCGGCCGCCTCCAGGCTGCTTGGATTCCCGTTGGCCGGCGCGGTCCCGGCGGCGGATTCGGCGGGCGGCTCCAGTTCCGTCGAAAACAATTCAATCTGGTCGGAAAGGATCAGCGGACCGGAGGCGTAGATCAGGGCCCGTTCAATCGTGTTTTCAAGTTCCCGGACATTGCCGGGCCAGGAGTGGTCCATTAATTTCCGCATCGCGTCATGGGCCAATTCCCGGACTTCCCGGCCGAGTTTCGGGCCGTGTTTTTTCAGAAAATGGTCCACCAGCATCGGAATATCCTCCCGGCGGTCCCGAAGGGGCGGGATGGTGATGGACATCACGTTGAGCCGGTAAAAGAGGTCGGACCGGAACCCCTCCTTGCGGATCGCCTCCTCCAGGTTGCGGCTGGTGGCCGCGACGATCCGGACGTCGACCGAAATGGGTTTGCCGCCGCCGACGCGCTCGATCTCCCGTTCCTGGAGAACGCGGAGGAGCTTGGCCTGCAGGTCAAATTGCAGCGCGCCGATTTCGTCCAGAAAGAGCGTGCCGGTGTCGGCCATCTCGAACTTGCCCTTCCGAAAATTCATCGCGCCCGTGAAGGCGCCCCTTTCGTGGCCGAAGAGTTCGTTTTCGAGCAGATTTTCCGGGATGGCGGCGCAGTTCAGGGCCACGAAAGGCCGCGCCGAGCGGCGGCCGCCGTAGTGGACCGCCCGCGCGACCATTTCCTTGCCGGTGCCGCTTTCTCCCCGGATGAGGACCGTCACGTCGTTGTCCAGGACTTTTTCGATACGATCGTGCACCGCCTGCATGGCCCCGCTTGACCCGATCATGTTGTCCGGGCTGAAAAACTGTTTGACCTCGTGCCGGAGGGTCCGGACCTCCAACCGGAGCCGCCGGTCTTCAATGGCTTTTTCGAGGACCACTTCCAGCTCCTCGTTTTCCCCGAAGGGTTTCAGGAGGTAGTCGAAGGCCCCGAGTTTCATCGCGCGCACCGCGGTTTCGACGTCCCGGTTGGCGGTGATCATGATGACGGAAGGATGCGGCGGCGAGGTTTTCGTGATCCGTTCGAGCACATCGACCCCGGAGACGTCCGGGAGTCTCACGTCAAGCAGGATCGCCTCGGGCTCGACTTCCTGATATTTCCGAAAGCCCTCCTCGCCGGTATGGGCCACGACAACCCGGTGGGAGGACGAAAACAATTCAGAAAAAAATTCTCCGATCGACACGTCATCGTCGATGACCAGGATCGTCGACAAAACCGGCCGGGAGGGCGTCATGAGCGGGATTTTCGGGAGGAGGGCGGTGTCCGCTGTGGGGGTGGATGGGGAGCCGGAAACTCCACCGCGAACCGGGCCCCCTGGCCGGGTTCGCTCGTGACGAATATCCGGCCGTTGTGGTCGTTGACGATCCGGTGGGACACGGAGAGTCCCAGCCCTGTGCCGCCGCGCCGGGTGGTGAAGAAGGGATCGAATAATTTTTCGAGATGCTCGGGCTTGATGCCGCGGCCGTTGTCCTGGATGGAGAGCACGACGGAGTTCGGATGGACCTCGGCTGTGATCCGGATGATTCCGTTTCTCAACGGGACGGACTCGATGGCGTTCAGCACAATGTTCAGAATGACTTGCTCGATCTGCGGCGCATCCATCATGACCTCGACGGGCGCCGGGGGCATGGACACCCTGAGGTCGACCGATTTCTTCCCCAGTTCCGGCCCGACCAGGGTCCCCACCCGTTCCACCACCTCCCGCAGGTCTCCCTTCCGGAGCTTCGCCGATTTGGGGCGCGAGAGCTGCAGGAGCTGTTCGACGATCCGGTCCAGCCGGTCGACTTCGCCGGAGACGAGCGCAACGTATTTGTCCAGAAAGTTCGCGTCGCCCTTCTTTTTCCTCAAGAGCTGTGTGAATCCCTTGATCGACGTCAGCGGATTTTTGATCTCATGCGCCACACCGGCCGCGAGCTGTCCCAGCGCCGCCAGACGCTCATTTCGCTCCGCCATTTCGCGGGCATGCAGAATTTCCGTGAGGTCCTCAAAGACCAGGACCGCGCCGGAGGCGGCCGCCGCCGGGTCGGCCGACGCGATGGCCGAGATGGTCAGATTCATAATCGCCTCCCGCTCGCCTTTGCCCTTGACCTCGATCCCGCCCCGGTCCTGGGCCGTCCGGCGCACCTCCGACAAAATTTTGGAAATGTCCAGGTCAAGGTAGGCCCGGGTTTGGCGAAGAAATTCCTCCATCCCCACTTTTTCGGCCGTCAGGTTGAAAAAAACTTTCGCGGCGGCGTTGACCACGCATGATTCGGAATGGAAATCGAGCCGGACCAGCGGCAGGGGAACGGTCTCCAGAATTTCGCGCTCGGCTACTTCCAACTCGCTGAATGTCCGGAGGGACTGGACGAGCACCGCCGCCTGGGAAGCGATGACGCTCAGGCGCTGGAGGTCCACGTCCTGGAACGGCTGGTCGGATACACTGCTCATGTTCAGGGTCCCCACGACCTGGTCGCTCAGGATGATGGGCACGGCCATGAACGACCGGATCCTGGGCGCACCCGTCGCGCCCGCCGTTTCCGGCGTGTTGAGCATGATGGCCTTGGATTCGGATACGACCTGCTGGATGGCCGGATCCTCGTCCAGGGAAATGAACGCGGGGCCGGAGTCCTCCGTCGGCATGCCGAGGCTTTCCACCAGAACGAGGCGGCGGTTTTTTTCGTCGTAAAAAAAGGCGGCGCAGGTGTCGAAGTGAAACGTCATCCGGACGAGACGCAGGATCAACGTGAACAGCTGGGATTGCGTCATCTCCCGGAAGGGGGTGATGTCCGCGCGGCGCATGTCCACCATGCGGCGGCCCGGGGAAATGCCGTCCGACATGCCCTGGATGACCTCCGTCACGTCAAGGGGGGTCATGCTCCGCGGTTTCGCCCCCCCGCGAGATTGATCGAACCGGTTCAGGTCCCCATTTCCCATGAGGCGAGATACTGCCGCTGTTTTTCAGTGAGACGGTCGATGTTCACGCCCATGGTTTTGAGCTTGAGACGCGAAATGTACTCGTCGATCTGCCGCGGAACGGGGTACACCTGGCATTTCAGCTTGCGGCCGTTCTTGGACAGATACTCGGCCGCCAGGGCCTGATTGGCGAAACTCATATCCATCACCATCGCGGGGTGACCCTCCGCGGCCGCCAGATTCACCAGGCGGCCTTCGGCCAGCAGCATGATCCGCCGGCCGTTTTTGAGGGCATATTCCTGGACATTGGTCCGGAGGGTTCTGACTGACCGGGAGAGTTTCCGGAGGTCGGGAATATCGATTTCGACGTTGAAATGTCCCGAATTGGCGACGATCGCGCCGTCCTTCATTTTCAAAAAGTGCTCTTTCCGGAGAACCGAAATGTCGCCGGTCAACGTCACAAATATATCTCCGACCGCCGCCGCGCGCGCCAGGGGCTCCACCCGGAACCCATCCATCACGGCCTGAAGCGCCCGGAGCGGGTCGACCTCGATCACCGTCACGTGAGCGCCCATTCCGCGGGCGCGTTCCGCCACGCCGCGTCCGCACCAGCCGTATCCGCAGACGACGACGGTCTGGCCGGCCAGAAGGGTATTGGTTGCGCGGATGATCCCGTCGAGAGTGCTCTGTCCGGTGCCATAGCGGTTGTCGAAGAGATGTTTGGTGTCCGCGTCGTTGACCGAAATCACGGGAAAGCGCAGGACGCCCTTGTCCGCCATGCTTCGAAGACGGATCACGCCGGTCGTCGTCTCCTCGGTTCCCCCGAGGATCCGCGCCGACGCGCCGTTTTTATCTTTGTGCAGTTCCGACACCAGATCCGCGCCGTCGTCCATCGTGATCTGCGGCCGGTGCCCGAGGGCCGACCGGATGTGCGAATAATAGCTCTTGCGGTCCTCGCCCCGCACCGCGAACACCGAAATGCCGTAGACCTTGACCAGGGCCGCCGCGACGTCGTCCTGGGTGGAGAGGGGATTGGACGCGCAGAGCCGAACGTCCGCCCCGCCGGCCTTGAGGGCCCGCGCGAGATTGGCCGTTTCGGTCGTCACGTGCAGGCACGCGGCGATCCGGACGCCCTTCAGGGGTTTTTGGCGCCGAAACCGTTCCTCGACGCTCTGGACGACCGGCATGAACTGCCGCGCCCATTCGATCCGGGTCTGGCCCTCTTTGGCCAGGGTCATGCTTTTTACATCGTGAGGCAATGCCATTTCTTCACTCCCTTTTTCCAAGGATCACGCGGATCCAAAAATCGCTCTGGCTTCATCCAGAGATTCCATATCCCCGATATCCAGCCACGTGCCCTGAAACCGGTGGCCCCGGACGGGGCGCCGGGTCATAAGCCAGCGGATGTAATTGCCCGGAGCGTCCCTGGGGTCCGGTCCGGACAAATAGGTTTCCAGGCCGGATAAACTTTCGGCCGGGAACAGATACAGGCACATCGCGACCAGATGGCTCCGGGGTTCTTTCGGTTTTTCCTGAAACTCGATAATGACCCCGTTCTCATCCAGGGTGACGATGCCATATTTGGACAGAAGATTCCACTTGGGAAACTCATACAGCCCGACGACCGGATCGCCGGTTTTCCGGAAATGCTCCACGAACGGATCCAGGGGAAAATCGAAAAGATTGTCTCCCGCGATGACGAGAAGCGGTTCCGTGACGCGGCGTTCCCGCACCGCAAACGACATGTCCCCGATCGCGCCCAACCGGTCGGACTCGGAGTTTGTCCCGTCGTCCAGAACCGCCACCGACGGATCCCCGCGCGTCCCCGCCCAGGACTCAAAATTCGGCGCGAACCGGTGGTTTGTGACCACCAGCGTTTCCGTCAACCCCAGCGGCGCCAGGCGGTCCATCAGGTAATCGAGCATCGGGCGGGATCCGACGGGTAGAAGCGGTTTTGGAAAGTCTTTCGTCAGCGGATAAAGCCGCGTGGCGTATCCGGCCGCCAGCACGAGGGCCTTCATTTGCCGGCCCCGGGCCGCTTCAGATCGCTCCACTGAACATTTTCCCGGAGCGCGCAGATAAATCCGATCAGGGTGTTGATCAAATACGAAACCAGGTGCGTGACGACCGCGAAGGTCAGGGCGCGGGCGTCGGAGACGCCGAAGGCCATGAGGGCTGTTTTGCAGAAGGCGTGGTAGGTGCCGACGAAGCCCGGCGCGGCGGGAATCATCGCGCCGACCGCCGTGGCCGTCAGGACGACGAGCGCCGGGCCGAGGCCGAGAGGGATGTCAAGCATGATGAAATTCAATTGAAAGTAGACGCCGGTTCCGATCCACGCGATGAATGACCAGAACAGATAGGCCGCCATGCGCCGCCCGTCCGAAAAAATAACCAGCCCGGCCGCGAACCGCTTCAGCATCCCCGGAAGAGTCTCGCCGAGCCGGCCGGCCCATGCCAGATGCCGGTGAAGGAAGGCCGTCCATGTGTCGGGATGACGCCAGAAGAGAATGAGGAGAACGAAAAACGCAAAGAACAGAACGGGAATGATCATCAGGTAGGGGCCTCGATCAGCTCCGAAGAGGCTCGATGGGTTGGCGGCCGGATACAGCCAGAGGGACACGGCAAAGAGGATCACCAAAACGAGGCCGTCCACCAATCGCTCGAACACCACCGTCGCGAGAGTCGAGCTGTGGCTCAGGGAGGAATTCCGCGCCAGGACGACGACCCGGAGGAGTTCGCCGACACGCGCGGGGATAACATTCAGGCCGAAGACTCCCACCATGAAACTCGAAAAAACATTTCGGAAGGACACCGGAGAAAACATTTTGACGGCGATCTCCCAGCGGTAGGCGCGGATGGCCGACGACAGAAGCGACACAAGCCCGATGAGAAAGGCCGTGACCCACGAGACATTCGAGAGTTCCGTCCCGAGTTCATTCAGACGGACGCCTTTCAGCGCCACGTAAAGACCGAGACACGAAAGCAGAACTCCCAGCCAAAACCCCTTACTGCGGATGACGGCCTCCCGGTTCGTCGCCGTTCTGCTCCAGGCTCCGAAGCTTGTTCCCGCCGCTGCGTTCCAGAAGGGCGATCACCAGAAAAATAATGGCGGTATGGAGAAGCACCAGGATGCCCTGCGCGCCGGTAAGTTTCGGCAGGAGCACCGCCATGAGGCCGACGGCGAGGGTGAGGAGCAAAATCACGAAGACCGCCTGGCGCTGGGTCATGCCAAGCGCCACCAGCCGGTGGGAGAAATGGCGTTTGTCGGCCTGGAAAATACTCACCCCCGATGTCAGCCGGATGAAAATCACGCTGGCCGTGTCGTAGAGCGGGACAGAAAAAATGATGAGCGGAGTCACGATCGGCAGGCGCTGCGCGGGGCCGTATCCGACGTAGGTCACCATCGCGGAAACCGCCGCGAGATTGAATCCGATGAACAAACTCCCGGCGTCGCCCATGAAAATCCGGGAGGGATAGAAGTTATACTTCAGAAATCCGATGATGGAGGCGGAAAGGCCCAGCAGAATAAAGGCGAAATCATTCTGGCCCGCGTAGATCGTGAGCAGGAAGTAGACAAATGCGATCAGGCTCCCGACGCCTCCCGAAAGGCCGTCCATGTTGTCGAGAAGGTTGAAGGCATTTGTGATGATGACAAACCAGGCGAGCGTCAGAAGCGCCTGGAGCCAGTCTGTGTCGATCCAGAAGCGGATTCGCACGCCGAGATAAATCATGACCAGAGCGGCGGCGACCTGCCACGCCAGTTTCGTCGTCGCCGCCATCCCCCGCAGGTCGTCGACAATGCCGACAGCCAGAAGAAACCCGGAGGTGAGGTAGAGTCCGAGAAAGGGCGTGTGTAGAGGCGAATCGGGCTGCATGAACATGGTCCGGACCATGAAAAAGCAGACGCTGTAGCCGGCAAAAATGGCGACGCCTCCAAGCAGGGGCCGCGGTTCGGTGTGGATTTTCCTCGTGGCGGGTTTGTCAAGCGCTCCCACGCGGCTGGCCAGCCGGATGAAGAGCGGCGTGAGCAGGGACGTGACGAGAAACCCCAGGAGAAAAATCCCCGTCAGCCGGAAAAAAAGGTGGTCAGGGGTCATGGATCTGGTCGGCTGAGGGCTGAGGGCTGAGGGCTGAAAGCTTCACTTAGAGCCGCGTGACGTTCGGAAAATGCCGGCCCAGCGCCCGGTGGACGGCGTTCCGGGTGTCGAACACTTGCGGGGCGCTTGACACGATCATCGAATAGTCGAACTTCGCATGATCGGTCAGGATGAGTGCCAGGTCCGAGCGGCGCAGAAGCTCCCTCGTGAGGGGCTGACAGGAGTAGCGGCGGGAGGCGACGGTGAGGCCCGTCAGATACGGGTCGCAGACCGTCAGGTCCGCGCCCATGTCCTGAAATTTCTCGATGATCTCCATCACCGGAGACTCCCGGACGTCCGACACGTCCCGCTTGTAGGTCGCCCCAAGGATCACAATCTTCGATCCGCTGACCGCCTTGCGGCCGCTGTTTAACAGCGCCATGGACCTCTCCACCACGAATTCCGGCATGCTCCGGTTGATCTCCGTGGCCAGCTCGATGAAGCGCGCGGTCAGATTGAAGAGTTTGACGCGCCACGCCAGATACAGGGGATCAATCGGAATGCAGTGGCCCCCGAGACCCGGGCCGGGATAAAACGGCATGAACCCGAAAGGCTTGGTCGCGGCCGCATCGATGACTTCCCAGACGTCGATCTTGAGACGGTGACAAAGCTGTGACATTTCGTTGGCCAGGCCGATATTGATTCCCCGGAACGTGTTCTCGAGCAGTTTCACCATCTCCGCCACCGTCGGTGAACTGACCCGGACGACGTCCCGGATGGCCAGCCGGTAAAACTGCTCGGCCAACTCGCCGCAGGCCGGAGTGATGCCGCCGACGACTTTCGGGGTGTTGTCGATCCTGAATTTCTGGTTTCCGGGATCGACCCGCTCCGGCGAAAACGCGATGAAGACGTCCTCCCCGACTTTTCGGCCGATTTTTTCCAGCGCGGGTTGGAGAATTTCCGTTGTCGTGCCGGGATACGTCGTGCTTTCAAGGATGACCAGCTGGCCCGGACGGCTCGATGCCTGAATGTCCCGCACCGCGGCGGCGATGTAGGAAATGTCCGGGTCACGGCTTTTCCGAAGGGGTGTTGGCACACAGATGTTGATGGTGTCCATTTTCCGGAGCACGTTGAAATCGACCGTCGCCGTGAACCGCTTTTTCCGGACCATGTCCCGGACGTCCTTCGAGGGGACATCCGCGATGTAGGACTCGCCGGCCTTGAGCTGATCGACCTTCCGCGGGTCAACGTCAAATCCCGTCACCCGCACCCCGGCCCGGGCAAACGCCATCGCCAGCGGCAATCCCACATACCCGAGCCCGATAATCCCGGCCTGAATTTCTTTTCGGGCTATCTTTTTTTTCAGCTGTTCGGCCTGTGTCATACTGGTTTTCCCATGGGGTTGCCTTTCTCCCTTTCTCCCTTTCTCCCTCTCTCCCTGTTTCCGTTTACTGCTCATGGTACTCGATCACCTTCCGGATGATTTCGTTCAGGGAAATTCGGGGCTGCCAGCCGACGGCATTGCGGATCTTCCTCAGATCCGGATACCGGTGGCGCATGTCCTCGAATCCCTTCTCGTAGGCTTTCTCATAGGGGATCCGGACGATTTTCGACCGGCTCCCCGTCATGGCCCTGACCCGCCTGGCCAGGTCCAAAATGCTTACACGATCATGATGGCCGATGTTGAACACGTCGCCCACGGCCTTGCGGCTGGCCATCAGTTTTACCATCGCGTCCACTGCGTCCTCCACATACGTAAAACACCGCGTCTGTTTCCCGTCCCCGTGAATCGTGATGGGGTGGCCCAGCAGGGCCGCTTTCACGAATCTCGGCAGGACCATCCCGTAATCCCCCGTCTGGCGCGGGCCGGTCGTATTGAAGAGGCGCCCGACGACCACCGGCAGGCGCTTTTCGCGCCAGTAGGCAAACGCGAGAAATTCGTCCATGGCCTTGGAATTCGAATAACTCCAGCGGTGGATGCGGGTCGACCCGAGAGTCCGGTCGTCGTCCTCGTGGAAAGGGATCTTGTTGCTCTTGCCGTAGATTTCGGAAGTCGAGGCGAGGAAGGTCTTTTTCTTGCCGAAATTCGCCGCCTCCAGAACATTCTCCGTGCCGCGGGTGTTGACCCGGATCGAATCGAGCGGATGGTCGATGATGAACTTCACGCCCACCGCCGCCGCCATGTGGTAGATCTGGTCGGCCCACTGGACCCACCGCCGCACCAGCGCCTCGTCGAGGACGGACCCGAAGACGTATTTGAATCCGCGGACATTTTTCAGATGGTCGATATTCTCCATCCGGCCGGTCGAGAGATTGTCCAGCGCGACCACGTCGTGGCCTTTCGCGAGGAGCCTTTCCGCAAGATGAGACCCGATAAATCCGGCGCCGCCGGTGACCAGAATTTTCATTCAAGAATTCCTTCCCGCACCATCTGCCGGTGCCATGCGATTTGAGCCGATAAGCCCCGCGCGAGCGGCGTTCCGGGCCGAAACCCCAGGTCTCGCCGGGCCAGACGCGTGTCGGCGCCCGTCCGGTCGACGTCGCCCGCGGCCTTCTTTTCGTGGACGATCCGGAGCCGCCGGCCGATCCGCCCTTCCAGGATTTTCAGCGCGTCCTTGAGCAAAATCCGGCTGCCCCCGCCGAGATTATAGATCATCCCCGGGCGGCCCCTCGCGGCCGCGGCGAGGTTGGCGGAAACGATGTCCGACACATACGTGAAATCCCGGGACTGCCGGCCGTCTCCGAAAATCCGGATGGGCCGGCCCGCCAGACCCGCGAGGATAAACCGGTGGAACGCCATGTCCGGGCGCTGGCGCGGACCGTAAACCGTAAAATACCTTAAACTGACCGCGGGCACGCCGTAATTGGCGTGGTAGAGGCCGCAGAGATTTTCCGCCGCGAGTTTCGTCACGCCGTAGGGCGAGTGCGGCGCGCAGCGCTGGCTCTCCCGCATCGGCAGAGACGTCACGCGGCCATACACGGAGGAACTTCCCGCGAAAATAAATTTTTTCAGATGCTTCATCCGCTTCACGGCCTCAAGCAGCCGCTGGGTCGCCCGGATGTTTTGATCGACGTAAATTTCAAACGTCTTCCCCCAACTGGCCCTGACCCCTGGCTGGGCGGCTTGATGGAAAATAACCTGAATGCCCGGAAGAAGCCGCGCAAGATCGACGCGGTTGAGGTCCGCGCGGACAAAGCGGAAGTTCCGGTGAGGCAGGAGCGCCGTTAGATTTCTGCGCTTGATCCGCGGATCGTAATAGTCGGTCAGCGCGTCGACTCCCACCACCCGATGCCCCGCCTCCAGCAGGCGCTCCGACAGGTGCGACCCGATGAACCCCGCACATCCGGTGACCAGGGCTTTCATCACCTCCTCCCCCCTTGATGGGGAGGATTGAGGTGGGGGGTCACCCGGCACGTTTGGATGAGGCCCTCCCGGAGGTCTACCCGAGGCTCGCAGCCCAATATCTTGCGGGCCAGACTGATGTCCGCGCTCGAATGCCGGACGTCTCCCGGGCGCGGCGGTTCGAAGACCGGATCAAATGGTTTGCCGAGTATATCGCACAACATCCGCAGCATCTGATGAACGGAATGGGGCCGCCCGGCGGCGACGTTGAAGACGCCGTCGACGCCTTTCTGGGCATCGGCCGCCAGAAGATTGGCCTGGATGACGTTGTCGACGTACGTGAAATCCCGGGTCTGCTCGCCGTCGCCGTAAATGACGGGCCGGGACCCGTTCGAAAGGGCTGAGATGAATTTCGGCACCACCGCGGCGTATTCGGTCTTGGGATCCTGCCGGGGGCCGAAGACGTTGAAATACCGGAGCGCGATGAATCGGAATCCGTAACTGGCGGAAAACGCAAGCCCCAGATGTTCGCCGGCGATCTTGGACGCGCCGTACGGGGAAATGGGTCTCGTCGGAACAGTCTCGGTCACGGGCTGGACTTCGGCGTTGCCATAGACCGAGGAACTCGACGCCATCACCACCAGCCGCGCTCCCGCGGCACGCGCCGCCATGAGGACGTTGTGCGTGCCGGAGACGTTCGCGTCGAACGTCTCCCGCGGCGCCGCAACCGATCTTGGAACGGAGGGAATCGCGGCCAGATGAAAAATGACCTCCGCGCCCTGGGCCGCCCGGTCAATCCGGCCGGACTCGCGGATGTCGCCCTCCTCCATCCGAAACCGGCCGCGGGTCTCCAGGGGCAAAATATTTTCGCGGCGGCCGGTCGAGAAATTGTCGAACCCGACCACCTCGTCGCCCCGCGCCAACAGCGCATCCGCCAGATTCGACCCGATAAATCCGGCCGCACCGGTCACCAGCGCCCTCATATGGAAAATAGGCTACGCAACCGCGGCGGCGGGTTGGCCGAGCTCGAAGCTGGCGTGGATTCGGCGGACAGCTTCGTCGGCCTGGGCACGGTTGATGATGCAGCTGACCTTGATTTCACTCGTCGAAATCATTTCGATGTTGATTTTGGCATCGGCGAGGGACTGGAACATTTTTGCGGCGACGCCCGCGTGGGAGCGCATGCCGACGCCGACGATGGAGACTTTGGCGACGTCGTCCCCGAAGACGACGTTGCCGCCCCCGAGTTCCCGGATAATGGATTTCATCCGTTCCACCGTACGCTTGAGGTCCGTGGACGAGACAGTAAAGGAAATGTCGTTCTTGCCGATTTCCATCTCCGACGACGACTGCACGATCATGTCGACGTTGATGTTGGCTTCGGCCAGAGATCCAAACAGACGGCCGGCGACGCCGGGAACATCCGGGAGATCTATGGCGGTGATCCGCGCCTGGTCCTTGTCGGCCGCGACGGCGCGGACAATGGGTCGTTCCATCATGGTGTCCTCATCCTCCTTTATGATCAGGCTGCCGACGTTGCCGTTGAGACTTGAGCGGACGTGGAGCGTGACGTTGTATTTTTTGGCGACTTCAATGGAGCGGTTCATCATGACTTTGGCCCCGAGACTGGCGAGTTCCAGCATCTCGTCGAAATAGACACGATCGATTTTCCGGGCGTCCGGGACGACCCGCGGGTCGGCGGTGTATATCCCGTCGACGTCGGTGTAGACTTCGCAGACGTCCGCGTTCAGCGCCACCGCGAGCGCGACCGCCGTCGTGTCGGACCCGCCGCGGCCAAGGGTGGTGATGTCGTTCTCGGCGTTGAGGCCCTGGAAGCCGGCGCAGACGGCGATGGAGCCGTTTTCGAGTTCTTTTTTGAGACGCGTGCCGTCGATGTCCAGGATCCGGGCTTTCGTGTGGGTGCTGTCGGTGCGGATGCCGAGCTGGGGCGCGAAAAACGCCGAGGCCTTTTCGCCCTCGGCTTGGATGGCCATCGCCAAGAGCGCGCTTGAGATCTGCTCGCCGGCGCTCATGAGCAGGTCCATTTCGCGGGCCCGGGGGTCGGGATTAATTTTTTGGGAAAGTTCAATCAAATCGTCCGTTGTGTCGCCCATCGCGGATACCACGACGACGCACTTGTCGCCCGCGCGCTTTTTTTCGATGATCCGGCGCGCGACATTCCCCATCCGCTCGGGGTTCGCGACCGAACTTCCCCCGAATTTCATCACCACGAGCTGTTGTGACACGGGTTGGCTAGAGGCCCTCTTTCATCTGGACGAATTTCTCCCGGAGCAGATGAAACGCCGGCAGGATCCGGCCGGACTTCGCGGCCAGGCGCTCGGTGAACGCCGCGGGGCCGGACCTGGGGCTCTTGGAGTCCCAGATGACGTAGGGGACAGGGTCGGATGTGTGCCGGCCGGTCGCGCAGGAGGTGGGATGGTCGGGCATCGCCAGAATCCGGACGCGGTCGGGCCATGCGGAAACCTCATTCAAAATGGGACTGAGTACCTTCTGGTCAATGGTCTCAATCATTTTTTTCTTCATCCGGGGATTTTTTTCGTGGCCGGCCTCGTCCGGCGCCTCGATATGCAGATACACGAAGTCCTTCTGCTTGAGTTCCCGGAGCGCGGCCATCCGCTTTTCGGCGAAATCGGTGTCGTAGTAGCCCGTCGAGCGCTTGAGAGCAAACACCGACAGGCCCACCAGTTTTCCCAGGCCCCGGATGAGGTCCACGCCCGACACGACCGAACCCGAAAGACCGAACCGCTCGCGGAGCGTCGGCAGGCGCTTGCCTTCGCCTTGCGCCCATAGCCAGATCATGTTCGCGGGGCTCTTGCGGCCGCGGTTGAAGGGAAACGCGGACATCACGCGACGGGACTTCTGCATCACCATGACGTGCGGAATATTTTCGTAGGGCTTGAGAACCTCCCCGACGTTCCGGCCGATCAGATCGTGCGGGCCGTCCAGATGGACCGACATGAGCACCGACCGGAACGGGGCGGGCGCGCGCCACGCCAGAGTGTGGCGATACCCGACGCCGCCGTAGAGCCGCGCCTGGCCGGCGGGAAGCGACCCGTTCAGGACCACCTGGCGGTTGATCAGTC
Organism: bacterium; assembly: GCA_016202645.1. GTDB lineage: Bacteria > Lindowbacteria > 2-12-FULL-62-27 > 2-12-FULL-62-27 > 2-12-FULL-62-27 > JACQOF01. The sequence continues at coordinate 19,580 of JACQOF010000099.1, read as the reverse complement.
CGAGAAGTTTGACCGCGGATTTGGTGTCGATGTGGCCTGCGCTGTAATCGGCGATGAGATCATTTTTGACCGTGATGAGATTCACGCGGAAGTAGAGCGTATCCGGACGCGCCGGCAGACCGATCGACGCGGCCTCGATGGCGCCGCGCTGCAGCGGATATCGAGCGGGGTCCAGACCCAGAATGGCAAGATTCGCAACATCACTGCCGGGGATCACACCCTTGGGCACGGTCCTGGCCATCCCGACCAGTCCCTCGCGCGCCATCCGGTCAAACCCGGGCGTCCGAGCCGCTTCCAGCGGCGTCTTCCCCCCGAGAGCTTTGACCGGACCGTCAGCCATCCCGTCCGGCACCAAAATTAGATACTTTGTCTTCAATCAACCTCCTCCTCAGTAACAAGCCACTGTATCATCGTTCCGCGTTCAGTTGCAATACGGTCCCGGACATTCCACATTTCAGAAGCTTGACACGGCCCATTCCCTTTTGTAGATATTAGATTAGCACTCGATGCTACAGAGTGCTAAATTCGGAGGGGCGGAAGCCGGGGGGTTTGATCGCGTGAAAAATGTTGAAAAATTCCCGGAGCTTTCGGTCCGGGAGAAGCGGGTCCTGTTCTATACCATCCACCGGTATATCGCCGACAACGATCCGGTTGGGTCGCGGACCATTTCCAAGGCGTTCGATTTTGACATGTCGGCCGCGACCGTCCGGAACATCTGCGCGGACCTGGAGGAATCGGGCTATCTCGACCAGCCCCATACCTCCGCCGGGCGGCGGCCCACCGACAAGGGGTACCGGTATTACCTGAACGAGCTGGTGAAGATTCAATCCCTGGCGGTCCGCGAGCGGGAAAGGATCGTCCGGGAATACCAGGAGCGGATGGTGACGGTGGACGAAATTCTGCAGAAGACCGCGAAGCTCCTGTCCGCTGTTTCGGACCACACGTCCGTTGTGGTTTATCCGGACCACGCGCACGTCGAGATCAGCCGGATGTCGCTGATGCTGGACAATACCGATTTCAAGGACGTAAACAAACTGCGCGAGGCGATGAGGATTCTGGAGGAACCCCAAAATATCGAGGAAATCTTCAAGCCTTCTCCCGGGGACATGGTGGAAGTGAACGTGCGGCTGGGGCAGGAACTGAAAAGACCGGCGCTCGACAATATCGGCATCATCACGGCCGATTACGTCATAGACGATCACACCAAGGGCGCGCTCGGGATCGTCGGACCCAAACGCATGCCTTACGACCGGCTCATCGCGCTGGTTCGCACGATCCAGACCGCGGTCAACACGTCCTTCCGGCGCCTCACAGGCAGGCCGTGATGGAGACGGAATTCCGGCCGGATTCGGAGGAGGATATCAAGACCGAACTGGACAAGTTCCGGGACCTGGCATACCGGTCGGCCGCCGAGCTGGAAAATTACAGGCGGCGGGTCGCGAAGGACCAGGAGGACCTGACCGATTCGCTCAAGGAACGGTTCGCCGCCCAGCTGGTTCCCGTGCTCGACGCGTTCGACTTGGCCGGGATGAATCCTCCGGCGGGAACGGATGAGGTCAAAAAATATATTGAAGGCTATCAGGCCATCGGGCGGCAGGTCGCGGCGGCGCTGGACCGGCTCGGCGTGAAGGAAATCGCCGTTTCGAATAACGCCGAGTTCCGGCCCGCGGAGCAGGAGGCTGTGGTGACCGAGGAAGTCCCCGGCCTGAAATCGCCGATGGTCCTGGAAGTGCTCCAGAAGGGGTACTCGCTGAACGGCCGGCTGATCCGGCCGGCCCGGGTCAAGGTCGGCATGCCCGGGACTGAGAAGCCAGAAGAAGGCAGAGGTGATTTGACATGAGCAAAATTATCGGAATTGATCTGGGAACCACGAATTCCTGCGTCGGCTTTGTCGAGCAGGGCGAACCCAAAGTCATCGCGAATGCGGAAGGCTCCAGAACGACGCCGTCCGTTGTCGGATTTTCCGCCGGCGGGGAACTTTTGGTCGGCGCGATCGCCAAGCGCCAGTCGGTGACCCATCCGGACCGGACCGTTTATTCGATCAAGCGATTCATGGGCCGGATGCGGAGCGAAGTCGACGACGAGATCAAGCGCGTTCCCTACAAGGTTGCCGCCGGCAAGGCCGGCGCGGCTGTTGTGGAGATCGGGGACAAGACCTACACGCCGCCGGAAATTTCCGCGCGGATTTTGATGAAGCTGAAAAAGGACGCCGAATCCTATCTCGGCGAGACCGTGACGAAGGCCGTGATCACCGTTCCCGCCTACTTCAATGACTCCCAGCGGCAGGCCACCAAGGACGCCGGGGCGATCGCGGGCCTGGAAGTTCTTCGGATCATCAACGAGCCGACGGCCGCCGCGCTGGCGTACGGGCTCGACAAGAAGAAAGACGAGAAGATCGCCATCTACGATTACGGCGGAGGGACCTTCGACATTTCCATCCTGGAAATCGGCGAGGGCGTTTTTCAGGTGAAGTCGACCAACGGCGACACGCACCTCGGCGGAGACGACTTGGACGCGCGCGTGGTGGACCACATCGCCGCGGAGTTCAAAAAAGAGCACGGGATTGATCTTCGCCAGGACCGCATGGCCCTCCAGCGCCTTCGGGAGGCCGCGGAAAAAGCGAAGATCGAGCTGTCCACGACGATGGAGACCGAGATTAATCTTCCCTTCATCACAGCCGACGCTTCCGGACCGAAACATCTCGCGGTCAAACTTACCCGCGCAAGATTCGAGACCCTCATCCAGGACCTCATCGACCGCAGTATCGAACCGACCCGCCTGGCCCTCAAGGATGCGGGGCTTGCGGTCAAGGACATCGACGAAGTCGTCCTCGTCGGCGGATCGACCCGGATACCGGCTGTCCAGAAGGCCGTGAAGGAATTTTTCGGCAAGGCCCCGAACCAGGGCGTGAACCCGGACGAAGTCGTCGCCGTCGGCGCCGCCATCCAGGGCGCAATTTTGTCGCAGGACAAATCGGTCAAGGACATTCTTCTCCTCGACGTGACACCGCTGTCTCTCGGCGTCGAAACCCTCGGCGGGGTCATGACCAAACTCATCGACCGGAACACCACCATCCCGACCCGCAAGACCGAGGTCTTCTCGACCGCCTCCGACAACCAGCCCAGCGTCGAGATCGTGGTCCTGCAGGGCGAGCGGACCCGGTCCGCGGACAACAAGGTCCTCGGGCAGTTTCATCTCGACGGCATTCCGCCCGCGCCGCGCGGCGTGCCGCAGGTCGAAGTCACCTTCGACATCGACGCCAACGGCATTCTGCACGTCACCGCGAAGGACAAGGGCACCGCAAAGGAACAGCGGATCAGCATCACCGGCACGTCCAACCTGAACAAGGACGAGATCGAGAAGATGCGCAAGGACGCCGAGGCCCACGCGGAGGAGGACAAGCGCCAGCGGGAACTCGTCGACGCCAAAAATCAGGCCGACACGCTTCTCTACTCGACCGAAAAGGCCCTCCGGGAATATGGGGACAAGCTCGACGACGCCGAAAAGAAGAAAATCGAAACGGCGATGGAGGACCTCAAAAAGGTCAAGGACTCCGCGACGGATGAAAAGGAAATCAAAAAAGCTGTCGAGGAACTCGCGCGCGCAAGCCAGAAGCTCGGCGAGAAAGTCTACGAAGCCGCGCAGAAGGAGGCCGCCGCGAAGGCGGGGCCCGGCGACAAGGCTGGAGAGCAATCTCCCGGCGGGCAGGGGCCCGTGGATGCGGACTACAAAGTCGTGGATGAGGACAAGTCATCCTAGCGCCATGTTCACAACGCTTCTCTACATAGGATCGTCATTCCCGCGAAAGCGGGAATCCAGAAACAATCCAAGATCGTCATTCCCGCGAACGCGGGAATCCAGAAACAATCCGCTGGATCCCCGCTTTCGCGGGGATGACGAACCACACCGGGCGCCCGCCGGCGCCATGCGGCAGGCTCAAGATGAGCAAGCGTGATTATTATGAAATCCTCGGCGTGCCGAAAACCGCGGCCGCCGACGAAATCAAAAAGGCCTACCGCCAGCTTGCGCTGAAATACCATCCGGACAAAAATCCCGGAGACCATTCGGCGGAGGAAAAGTTCAAGGAGGCGACGGAGGCTTTTCAAGTTCTTTCCGACGCGGACAAACGCCAGAAGTACGACCAGTACGGCCATCAGGCCTTCGGGCCGGGCGGGCCTCAGGTCGATTTTTCAAACCTCGAGGACGTCTTCTCCGAAATCTTCGGCGGCCGCGGCGGCGTCGACAGCATCTTCGATATCTTCTCCGGAGGCGGCGCCCGCCGGGGAGGCGGCCGGCGAAGTCATGGGGAAGACGGCGCGGACCTTAAAATCCAGATAGAAATGGACCTGGCCGACGTGCTGGAGGCCCAGGAAAAGACCGTTGAAATTTCACGGCTCGAGCACTGCGAAGACTGCAAGGGCGCCGGCGGGAGCGGCCGGCAGACCTGCAAGGAATGCGGCGGGCGCGGCCAGGTGGCGTACCGTCAGGGATTTTTCACGTTTGCGTCGACCTGCTCCCGCTGCGGCGGCGCCGGCCAGACGATGAAATCAACCTGTTCGTCCTGCCGGGGCGCCGGCCGCCAGCGCGCCCGGAAAAAAATATCGGTTCGAATTCCCGCCGGCGTCTACGACGGCATCGCGCTCCGTCTTCGGGGCGAGGGCGACGCCGGCGCGGCGGGCGGGTCCCGCGGCGATCTCTACACCGTCGTCCGGATCCGGCCGCATCCGATGTTCGAGCGCGGCGGCGACGACCTTGTGTCGGACGTCACGGTCAGCTACGTCGAGGCGATCCTCGGCACGGAAACCGCGATCAAAGACCTGACCGGCCAGACCCTCAGCGTCCATATTCCCGCGGGAACCTCCCACGGCACACTGCTCCGGCTGAGGAAAAAAGGCCTGCCGTCCGTCGACCACGCGGGCCTGGGAGACCTGATCGTCCGCGTCGCCGTCGAAATTCCGAAAAATCTTTCCGCAAAAGAAAAACAACTCCTCCAGGAAATCGCGGAAATCCGTGGCGCGTCCGCGCAGAAGGGGTTTTTCAACAAGGTCAAGGACGCTTTCAGCTAGGAGAATACTCCTTGAACGTCATTCCCGCGAAAGCGGGAATCTAGAATGGGCTGTGATCGTGCCGGGATCCCCGCTTTCGCGGGGATGACGACGGTAAAGGGATTACTGAGACACGACACTAATTCCGCAGGCGTCCCACCTTCCGGCCGAAGAAATTCGGCGACGGGCGCGGCGCGTTGATGACGGCGTCGAAGGACTGCACGACGGCCCCCGCCGATAGATCCGCTTCATCGCTAATGAGCGTGCCGGTGATGAGGCCCTCGCCCCTGAGCTCCGTCCGGCCTGTCACGTAGACCACGCCCCGGATCCGGCAACCCTTGAGAGACCCGGTGAGATTTTTTCCGACGATCAAAACCGGCGTGTCCTCCCGGCCCTCCAGTTTGACGTTTCCCTCCAGGATGAGATTCCCCGTGACATACAGCGAAACGCCCCGGCGGGTGACGTTCGAAAGCGTGAGGTCTCCCGAGTGAAGATATCGGCCCGGCCGGATGGCGGAGTCGGCCGGCAGGTCCGTTGGAAATTTCCGGGTCCAGCCCGCACGCAGGACCGCCGGGTCGATGACCGGGACGACCGGCGGCGATGCGACCGAATCAAAAACGAGCGCTTCCCGGAAATCCGCGTCCATCCGCAGGTCTCCCGATGAAATGACGCTTCCCACGACTTCTGAAGCGTCCTCCATCCGGACCGACCCGCCGGACACGGGGCCGGTGACGATCGATCCGGGACCCAGCCGCACGCCGCGGCGCGCCAGGACCGCAAAGAGCGTCGGGTCCGAGATGAGAAGCGGCTCGACGGTTTCTTTCCGCTCTCTCTGATAACTCCCGGACGCAAAAATCCAGATGATGTCCGGCGGCCGGAAGCGCTTGGTCCGGACCGACACCGCCGCGTCGTCCAGGACAAATTTCAACGGGTCGTCCGCCACGCTCTCTTCCGCCGACCAGTATGGATCATCCACAAGCCGGGACATCGCCACCGCCGTTCCGCTTTCCGCCGCGGCGCGCGCGCGTTCCTTCCACAGCCAGTCACGGGAACTTTTCATGAGATTCAGGAGACGGTCGTAGATGATGGACGTGAAGAGCGACAGCATCGCGACGGTCAGGAGCGTGTAGACGAGAGCCGAACCGCGCTGTGACCCCCGCATCGCATCCCCGCGACTTTCCGTCATTTCGAGATCGCCACTTCCGATGCCCGCAGGTTGAGGCTGTAGTGGTAAGTTTGAGCCGCTGTTTCACTCTTGCCAAGGGTCATCTCCAGCATCACATGCCGGGTGACGGGGCTTTCCCGGTCGTATCTGAATTTGAAGTCCCGGACGTCCGTCAGCAGGATCCGGCGGCTTTCTTCCGCCTGCCGAAAGACCGTCCCGGGGACAACCCCGTCCCACGCGTAGCCCGCCATCTCGGCCGGATCAGGCTCGCTGTCGGCGTTTTCGTCCGCCAGCCAGATGCCGATTTCGGTCTCGCCGGAATACAGGATCTGCCGGCCGTCCCGCACGTCCGCGGCGATCGCGTTCAGAAAGAGGGTCATCTGGTTCAGATGGTCCGTCGCGTCCCGCATCATGAACAGCCGCCGGCTCACAAACGTTCCGAACTGAAACACCGCGCCCATCACGATCGAAAAAATCGCCGCCGCCACCAGAATCTCGATCAACGTCACGCCCGGCCGACCCGCGAAACCTCGGCGAAGCAGGAACCGCCTCACTGCCCGTACCCCAGCCACACCAGCCGCGTGAGTTCGATTTCATCCTTGTAGACGGTGACCGTGAACCTCCGCAGGCCAAGCGGCTGTGTGTCGATCGAGGGACCCGAGGGGTCCGTTTTGGAAACGCTTTCGATCCGGACCCGCCGCCAGATCCGGTCCATGCCGGACAGAGGCGTCCCCCCGATGTCGGTGGCGGGCCGGTCGACAAGATCCTGATAATCGTCCTGATCGTCATAGTCAATCCGCGCCGACGCGGATTCCCGGCGGAACTCGGAGGATTCCCGGCCGAGCACCGGCGGCTCGTTCGGGTCCACCGGCGGTTTCGACAGAATTTCCTCCCGCAAATCCGACGCCAACAGCACCGCCGCCATCCGGCTCTGCGCCAGCCGGCTCTCCACTTCGAGGGCCGTCAGGGAATGCACCACCGACACGCTGAGGATGGACAGAATAAAGGCGCTGATCAAAACCTCGAGAAGCGAGAATCCGCCCGCCGGATTCGTGCGATTCATCCGGAAATCCTAAAGGAAAACGCCGCAACATTCAACCGCAGACAGCCCATGCAATATGAAAGTCTCATCGCCTAGCACCGTGCCCTCGATGCAGATTCGCCTTGCTTTTATATGAGCTCTCTCGCACAATACAAAAGGAAAGGAGGCGTTTGATGACGCAATCTACGAAGGTGCTTCTGAAGCGCGCCCTGACGCTGAACCCGGTGGATCGTGCCGAACTCATTGAGGCGCTTTTCCGAAGTTTCGACAGACGGAGATCCAAGAGAAATGACGCGCGGTGGGCCGCCGAAGCGGAGTCGAGGATTGATGCTTACCGCGCCGGGAAAATGGGGGCGTCATCGGCGGAGGCCGTCTTCGATCGAATCGGCGCGCGATGATCATCCGCGTCCTCGCGTGCGCGGAAACCGAACTGTCCGAGGCGGTCGCATATTACAACGAGCAGTGCCCGGGACTGGGATTTAAGTTTGCGGCGGAGACCAAGGCGGCCTTGGCGCGAATCATGGATTTCCCCGATGCGTGGCCGAAATTCTCCGGCCGGAGTCGGCGGTGTCTTCTTGACCGTTTCCCCTACGGCGTCCTGTATCACAAATCCCCTGACGAAATTCTTGTTGTGGCCGTCATGCATCTCAGCCGCGCCCCGAAACGATGGGCGGACAGGTTGCGCGAAACCTTCGGCAAAAAATCAGCCCGACACCCTCGCCGCCCTGACTGAACCATTCCGTGTGGGGTGTCATCCTATTTTTTCCGGAATTTTTGAGCTCTATTCACCCTCCTCGCCGGACTCCTTTTCCTCCTCCTCCTCCCGCTTCTCCCTCTCCCCGGGCAACCGTTGATCGGGTTCCCCCAGATCGATTTTCCACAGGCCGTTTTCCTGAATCATCTGGATATCAACGGGCGTCACGACGTACCGGGTCGGCCAGAATCCCGGGACCAGAAAATCCGTCCCGTCTTTTCGATCCACGGTCACGACGGCGCTGATGGTTTCCATGTGACCGAGTCTCGCGCTTCCGGCGACACACCCCAGATACCGGTGGGCGTAGGTGGGCTTGCAGTAAAGATTCTCGGGTTTGTAGCTCTCCGCGTAGTACGGTTCCCTCTCCGCGGCCTCGACGGACTCCGCCTCGATCCTCTCCCGGGAGGACTGTGAGAAAAAGGCGAAGGCCTGTTTGCAGTGGCCGTCGTGAATTTCGCGGAGGAAGGCGTTCGCCACGGCCTCCGGCGTGTCCAGATTTTCCGGAGGTTTGGCGCATGACACAAGACAGAGGACACCCACACACGACCACAGAACGCGAGCCGGGATCATAAGGGAATGGAATCAGGGGAAGGCTCAACATTCAACCGCGAATCGAAATGTGGTAGCGTGCGGGCGTGACCGACAGGATGGCAGCAGTTCACGTCTATGTGCATGTGCCTTTTTGCGTCGATCCCTGCGGCTACTGCGATTTTTACCGCGGCCGATACCGATCCGCGGGCGAGGCGGTCTACCGGGAGGCGCTGGTTCGGGAAATCGGCCTGCGGGTTCCGGAAGGCGCGGTTGTCCGAAGCCTTTATTTCGGCGGCGGCACGCCGTCGCTGTTGACGGAGGCCGGATGGACGGCGATCTTCAATGCGCTGACGGCCCGTGCTTCGTTCGAGACCGGCGCCGAGATTTCCATCGAGGCGAACCCCGCGAGCGTCACCAAGGAAAATGCCCGCATGTGGCGGACGCTCGGCGTTAACCGTGTTTCGGTCGGCGTGCAAAGCCTGAACAACCGGATTCTCCGGTTTCTGAACCGCCTCCACAACGCCCGGCAGGCGCTGGCGGCGCTCGATTGCCTGGCCGCCGCCGGATTTCAGAATGTTTCCGCCGATCTTATCTATGCCATTCCCGGCCAGAACCTGCGGGACCTGCGCGGCGCCGTCCGGCATCTGGCGCCGTCCCTTCGGCATCTTTCCGCGTATGCGCTGGCCGTTGAACCCGGGACGCCGTTTGCGCGGCGGGGTGTCGTCCCTCAGTCTCCGGATCAAACCGCCGCCCAGTACGAAATTATTCTCGAAACGGCCGGATTGGCCGGGCTTCGCCGCTACGAAATTTCCAATTTCGCCCGGCCCGGATATGAATGCAGCCACAACCTGAACACATGGGCCTATGGCGCGCTGATCGGGCTGGGGCCGTCAGCGGTCGGTTTTGACGGCCGTCGCAGATATCGAAATGTTCCGGATATCCGGCAATACTCGGTCTCACTCCGGCGCGGCGCGCTTCCCGAGTCTTTTGAGGAGTCACCCGGCACGAATACCCGTCTCCGGGAGCGGCTCATGTCTGGACTTCGAACGCGGGATGGAACGCTTCTGTCGACTCGCGAGCGGTCCCGTCTGCAAAAACTCTCGGCGGAAGCCGGTCTGTCCGATTGTTTCGAATGGCCGGAATCCGGCGCCCGCCTGAAATCCTCCAAGTGGCTGGTGCTCGACGAAATTTTGGCGCGGCTTCCCGCGGAAGAAGCGGTCGTTGGCTGACTTGACAGAGTCTGAGCGGGTGGAGGAACCGGAAGCCGCTCTGCCTTCGACCCTGGCCGCCGGCACATCCGCGGTCATCGCGGCTTGCGTCATCGCCCTCTCTCTTCAGCGCTTTGACGCCCACATCGACCGCTGTATCCTCGAAGTCGCGTTGATGCTTGGCCTGGCGGTTTTCCTGGCCGAGGGCGCGATCCGGGGCGGGAGGCTTTTTATGCCGTCGAGATCTATTCTCGCCATTCTCTCCGGCTTTGCCGCTCTAGCCGCAATTTCGTTTTTTCTCTCGGATCTGGACAAATACCACGTTTCCCAGGTTTCTCTTCTGCGCCTCCTCTGGCCTGTCACCGTGTGGCTGGTGTTTGTTTCCTGCTCCTTTCCGCAAAGAGAGCGAAATTGGGCGGCCTGGGTCCTTCAGGCCGCGATCTGGATTGGATTCGGATGCCTCATCTGGAAATCGATCCGGATCGATCAGAACGTCGGGCGGCTCGTCGGCGCCGCCGCCGGCGCTGTCCTCACGGCAGGTCTCGTCCGCGCCGGGAAAAGGCCCGCCGTCATCCTTCCCGCCGCCGCCGTCCTCTTCCTGGGCACATGGGGGTTTTCAACGTACGCGCGTCTTGCAATTCCGGAGGCCGATCTCCTCCGGCAAAACAGACATTTTGAAAAAAGCGTGGTTCAGGCGGCCCGGGACTCTCTCCGGGAATCGCCTGTGACCGGCACGGGACCCGGATCGATCGACCGGAAATATCTGGAATACCGGCCCGTCGACGCCACCTTGTACCGCCTGCCGGACTGGCTCGAGAGGCCGCCGCAGACCGTCACCGTGATCGCCGGGGAGATGGGAGTTCCCGGCGCGTCGGCATTTCTCTTGATGCTGCTCATCCCGCTTTTCAGAATCGCCCGGGGAATTCGTCCTCAATCCGATATCGCCCTGTGGGCCTTGTACGGGTTTTTCCTGTCGCACGAGGCGCTTGGCGGCGGCTGGTTTCTGCGGGTCGCGCCGCCTTTTCTTTTTTTCGCGCTGGCTGGAATCCTCCTGGCCCGATGCTCCGTTCCGCCGGCGCCGGTCCGGCTTCCGGGCAGCGCCTTTTTCACCGGGCTGGTCGCCATCGGCGGTATCCTGCTTCTTCAACAGCTTTTTTTCTGGAAAACTCATGAAATCGAAAAACGGGTCAGGGACGTCAACGCCTACCTTGACTCGGGACTGATCGAACGCGCCGTCAACACCGCCAATTACAGCCTCCAGCTTGATGACCACCGGAACGATATGCTGTCCGTGATGATCGGCGCCATGTACCGGGTGGGCGACGTCGACCGCGCCCTCGAAAACAGCCTCATGCTTCTGGCCCGGGACCCGTTTTATCCCTCGGTTAAAAATAACATTGCGGCTTTTTATCTCGCGCAAAACAAGCCGGATTCCGCACTGCCTTATATGAGGGAAACGGCGGAACTGCACCCGACGGTGGAAAATCTCACGCGGCTGGGACACATCCAATTGATGCTCGGAAAAAATGACGAGGCTAGGAACACGTTTCTGCGGACTCTGGAACTGTTTCCCCGGGAAGTCGTGGTGTTTCTCGCCGTCTATGCGGACCGCGCGGATTCGATACCGGATGGCCGCCACATCCTGGAATCGTCGAACTACGCCGCCGGTCACCTGAACAACACCATCGATCAATCGAAATCGCCGAGGACCGACATTGCGGCGCTCCAGGCCTACATGACGCAGAGCCAGCGCCTCAAAGAAGCCCTGGGCCTTGGCGGCCGGCCGCCACCCCCATGATTTATGAAATGACGCTGTCCTTCGAGGAACAGCAACAGCTCGAAGGTCTTCTCACGCAGTTCGACTCGTCCCTCCACGGCGCGCTCGGGTTTCTGTTCAAGGGCCTGAACCGCGAGCAGGTCGCGGCGCTCTCGCATTCCATTTCCGACGGCAAGCCCCTTCTCATCCTGGCCGGCGCCGGCAGCGGCAAGACCTCCGTGCTCACGCGGCGGGTCGCGCTCCTGCTTCTCGCGGGCGTACCGGCGGAACGGATATTTGTGTCGACCTTCACGGTCAAGGCGGCGGGCGAGATGAAGGAACGCGTCGGAAAACTCCTGACGGATCTGGCCGCGGAGGCGCCGCCCCAGTCGACTCTCGCGGCGTCTCTGGCGGACATGCTCCGCAACCTCTCTGTCTCCTGGATCGGCACGTTTCATTCGCTCTGCCTGCGTCTTCTCCGGGAACGCCGCCCGGACGGATTCGCGGCCATCGAGGAAATGGGATTCCCGCCGGGCCTTCAGGTCCTGTCGGACGCCGAGTCCCGGGAGATCATTCAAGCGGCGGCGGAGTCCCTTCCCGTCAAGCCCCCGATCCGCGACCTGGCCGGCGCGATCGACCTGGCCGCAAATGAACTCTTGACGCCCGAAGCTCTGGATGAGGGCCGGACCTACAACGGCATCCCGGCGGACGTGCTGTCCGACGCATGGACGAAGTACATGGAGACCAAGAAATCGAAGGGGGTCGTCGATTTCACCGACTTGCTTTACCTGACCGCTTCCGCCCTCGCCGAACGGCGCTCCTGCGCGGAGGGATGGAAGGGACGGTTCAGCCACATTCTCATCGACGAGTACCAGGACACGAACGTCGCGCAGTACGCGATCGCGACGGAACTGGCCGCCGCGAAACGAAATTTGTTTGTCGTCGGGGACGACGATCAGAGCATCTACGGATTTCGAGGCGCCGACGTGCGGAACATCCGCGCCTTTACCGACGACTACCCGGACGCCCGGGTGGTCCGCCTCATCCGGAATTACCGCTCCACCCCCATCATCCTGGCGGCGGCGAACGCGGTGCTCCTGGACAAAACCGACGGCATGGACAAGACCCTTCTGGCCTCCGCGGAGTTTGAGCGTCCTCCGGAAAAAATCGTAGTCTTCGAGGCGCAGGACGAGACGGACGAGTTGAATTTTGTGGTGTTCCAGATGCGGGAGCTGATCGCCGCGGGTTTCAAGTGGCGGGACATCGTGATCTTCTACCGAGTCCACGAACTCGCCAAGCGAGCGGCGGAGACTCTCCAGCGCGAGAACATCCCGTTTCTCGATGTCGTGTCTCTCTCCCTCACCGACCGGGACGTCATCCGGATCCTCCGGTCAGTCCTGATCGCCGTCCATGCCCTGTACCTCCGGCGCCGCGGACAATTCGACGCCATTCGGCACGGATTTCTTCTGCAGGACGCCCTCCGGGACATCTGGCGGATCGGAACGATCGGGCCTCTAAACCAGGAAGACCGCCAGGCCCTCCTGGCGCTGACCGCGCCCGAGCGGATCCTGCTGGAGGACGCCGGGTTTGTCGAAGCGGTCCAGCTCTGCAAAGACAGCGGGAGCCAGAAACATCTCGAACAACTCTGGACGGCCCTCCGGGGCGGCGCGGAAAATCTCGACGCGCTGACACCGTTCCAGCTGGTCGAAGTCCTCGCGGAATCCCTGGGCCTCGCCGCCGCGGCGCGCGAGGACAAGAAACTCCGGCACGAACTCACCCTCCTCTACCGATTTCTCTCCGCGCGCATCCCGTATCCCTCGACGGGCGGAGCGGGCCTGGAACAGCTCCTCTCGGCCTTCCAGTCCTCCGACCGCGGCGAGCCGGTCGCGGACTTGGTTCAGGAAAACGTCGTTCGCCTCCTGACCATCCACGCCGCCAAAGGCCTGGAATTCCCGGCGGTGATCGTCCTCGGCGTCGAAGAGGACATCCTGCCCTTCGTCCATCCGGGCGACTCCGATAAGGAAACCGCCGCCGAGAAAATCGCGCGCGAGGATGAGGAACTCCGGCTCTTCTACGTCGCCATCACCCGAGCCAAACAACAGCTGGTCCTGACCTCCGCCGCCCGACGCGAATGGTACGGCAAACCCGTCACCCACCGCCCCTCCCGGTTCCTGTCGCGCCTTCCCCCGGACCTCGTCGAACGCGGCTCCGCCCTGAACACCCTCGACCGGGCCGCCCACCGAACCAAACAATTCTTCCGGGACATCTTCCGGTCGTAGAATGACCCCCTAAATCAAGCTTTTTCTGGAGGGCGGTATCCGGCCAGGATCATCGGGAGAGGCTGAAGTTCCCGTTTGAGGGGATCCAGTGCGAGGCCCAGAGACTCGAGGGTCAGGGCGCCGATCAAATGGCTGTCATCCGGTTCGCCGAAGATCACATCGCTTCCGCCTTTTCGCTCTCCGAGTCGAAAAAACGCAAACCCCCGCTTTCGGACGATTTTCCCGCCATTGGCCAGCCGGAATGTCTGCTCATCATAGGGTTTGATCGACAGTTTCTCCAGGAGTGTTGCGGGGACCACGGAATAAACCGCGCCCGAATCGATTAGAAATTCCATTTTTTCCCAGCGCGCCGCCTTTGGATCCGACGCGATCTCCACTTCAAGTACCGTCAACCCCATGGCTGTCACCTCCAGTCGCAATGATACCACAGCGACGGCGCCGTTGGCTAATAGCTAATAGCCATCAGCGACCTTTACTTCGGCAAAACCTGTGTTGAGGCAACAGGGACTATACATCCCTGATGTCCCCTCCGCACCCTTGCGCCGTGCTCACCATCCCTGGTTGCGCGCGGCGCCGCTCCGGGGACTATACATCCATGAGGACCCCTGTTGCGTGTGTTGGAGGGTTTGCCATCCCTAGCAAACCTTTGTTGGCGCAACAGGGGTTATCCATCCCTGGATAAAAAAACCCCGTCACGGCGGGTTGCCGTAACGGGGTTTGAAAGGTCCGCCTTGGTGGGCGGAGCCGATTGTTTACTTGAGGGTTCGCTTTTGGCTAATAGCTAATAGCCATCAACCAATAGCGACCTTAAAACGAGTAGTACAGACTGACGACCTTGCGCCCCATGTCCGTTCCGAGGAGGGTATCGCGGAACGTCTTGAGGGCCGGAAACGCCGCCCGTAAACTCGTCTTGCCAAACATCCGATCCATCAAGCACACGCCCGAATCCTTCTTCTTGCTGGACTCGCCGCCGCCGAAGGACAGGTAGAAGATGTGGTCGGTGCTGTCGTTGATGCCCGCCACATGCGTGACGCCGCTGCGGTCCGCCTGGGCCAGCTCCTCCACGTTGGTGCTGAAAACTGTGTTCGCATTATACCCCGTGTTCGTTCCGACTGTATCCGAAGTCAGAGTCAGCGACTTAGCCGACGAGATGGCGGTCGGGCCGCTGCGAACCAAGTCAAGCGAACCACTGATGGTCTGGAGGTCGCCTGTGCTCATAATCGCCAGAAAGTTGATGCTGGAGCCACTGCGGTGGAAAGCGATCGATTGCGCAAACCGCCCCTGACCCAGGAGCGATTCAATACCTGTATCGAACTCGGTGACGAAGGCCCCGCCTGCATCCGTTAAACTATTGAGACTCGGGCCCTTGCCTGCGCTAATCGCCGCATGCGAATCGGTGGATACTTCCACAAGGATGTAAGTGTCATTCAACCGCGCTGCGTTCTGAGAATGCCCGCCGCTGCCGACAAGCAGAACCGTCAAGCGGTCACGGGTATCCGACGAGGAAACTCGCTCGACTTGAAGAGCCGCATCGCTGAACACGTTGGAACCCGCGCCTGTGTCCACCTTTACAGACGACGTGGTGATTACCCGTGACGTATCCGCGTAAACCTTGAAAATCCACACCCCCAAGTTGGAATCCGTATTGGGGTTGCCGGAGTCGGCGGTCACATTGGCGAGGACATAAAAGCACGTGAAGGTGTCCGTCGTACGGTCAGCGCCTTCGGCTTTGGAAAGTTCGATCTGAAGATCCGGGGCGAGAAGAGCCAATTTCTTCGAGCCGGACAAGAATACCGTATCCACAGGGAAAATCTCGGTGGTCGTCAGTCTGAACAGGTATGCGATGATCCCGCTGTCCAGCACTGTGATCCCATTGTTGGCTGTCGGGATCTTGGTTGGCGTTACAGAAATAACCACGAGTAGCACACTGTCATTCGCCGCTGCTGCCACAGAGGTAATCAGCGCGGAATCGCCGTTTTTGGTACCCAAAGGATTGGCAGTTCGCACCCCGAAAAGCCCGTGCAGGTTTAAATTGCCGGATGTGTCCTCGATGTAGATAGCGAACTCGGTATCGTTCGAAACGCCAACGACGATGGCCGAGTCTTCCACAAATCCGAGGGCAACGGCCGTCATTCGGAAGTTTTGGCCGTCGTTGGATGCGATGGCACCGTTCAGCCGGCTGGTGGTGGTGCCGTCAAACGCTGCCTTTGCCGTCGTGAAAACAGCCGCCGACGTTGTCGCGGTTTTACCGCTGACATACGGAGCGTTGTTGGCGTCTGTCGTTACGCTTACGCCTCTCGGGTCCGTGCCCGCGATGACGACCGTCGTATCCGCATAGGTCGCCGTGGTAAACATGAATGCGGCCAGGATGGCCGCAAGACAAAGTAAGCCTTTCTTCAAGGTGTAACCCCCCTTTGAAATTCTGCTCCTGGTCTCACTTAAGTGGATCAGTACTTGGAGCGTAGTTCGTCAAGCTCTATTGTTAAAAAGCCTTGGTCCTCAAAAAGAGCTTATATTGCCGGACCCCCCGCAAAGCGGACGGCCTGCAAACCCCCGCCAAATAGCCTAGGGGTAATTAGGTGAAGGTACCAAAAAAAGGGGGGAAGTCAAGGTTTATTTTGAATATTTTTTGGGGGGACCCATTCTGGAAATCCTAACCTCTAAATCCTAAATCCCAACGAAATCCCAAATCCTAAATCCTAACGTGGGGCTGCAGTTTGGCGAATCCCGCCGCCCGGGGACGGGGAAGCTGTGAAAAAATTGAACATCTTCACCACAGAGTCCACAGAGATGAGCACAGAGTCCACAGAGAAATATTTTGCCAGGTTTTTAGTACCTAGTCAGGTCTGGCCACAAAAGGCACAAAAGTCACAAAAAAATAAAAAATTTTGTGCCTTCTGTGCTTTTTGTGGCTAAAAACGCAGTGTTGCTGTGTCAACCCGATAAGCATTTTGTGCTTTTTGTGGCCAATCTCATCGACGTAACCCAAAAAATCTCTGTACCCTCTGTGGTGGATCTTTTGATTTTTTCACTCGTTCTAAGGGTTTTGTTGGGATTTAGGATTTCGGATTTCGTTAGGATTTAGGATTTCGGATTTTCTCATATCTTCCCCTCCCGGAATGCCTCCATGATCCGGCGCCTTCGGCCCCGGACGACTTGTTCGTTGAATCGATTGGCCTCCTCGAGCCACATGAGCCGGTGCTCAATCGGCATGCGGGACCATTCGCGGATCTGTTCGTTGGTCACGAAATAGGAGAACCCCCCCCGGCGTTCAGCGCCGAGCGCGCGTTTTTTTCTTCGCCCCGCCATTTTTCTTCACCTGTTTCAGCGCGCGTATGTCCGAGACGTCCTGCTCCCGTTGCGCTTTTTTCTTCATGCGGATGAGATCCTCCATGGCGATGGTCGGGATCCTCACCGATCCGACCTGATAGTTCTCGGCGCCTTTCCTCGCCCGCGCATAGCTCACCGGCGACTCCAGCAATACGTCGACGGACATAAATCCAAATTCCGGCACCTGAAACGTAAAAACCACCGCATGTTTCTCCTCCCTGAGCCATCGGATGCCGCCCGGAGAGACAAACCGCGACCGGGATACCGGGCGAAGGGGGCGGTAACCGAGCGAAATCAGGGCGTCCCAGAGCCGCCGGAGATTGCTGGGATCGAAATCAACAAGAAGATCCGTGTCTTTGGTGTACCGCGGAACTCCAAGAATATTCACCGCCACCCCGCCGCACACCACGTACTTGACCCGCCGCTGGTTGAGCCGCTGAAAGAGTGCCTTGTAGTACATGACGTGAGTATCGCACAGCCGCCGCTTCCGGGCAATCGGTTGACCGCCGGGCGCGGGTGCTGGTACTCTACCTGGTGTTAGTTCGCTGTTGGCTGTTGGCTAATAGCTATTAGCTATCAGCAAGCAGCAAACAGCCAACAGCAATCCGAAGGAGGTCAAATTCTATGCCCGTCATGGAGATCACCGACGCCGCCTTTGAGGCGGAGGTCATTCAGTCCGAGAGCCCCGTGCTGGTCGATTTCTGGGCCGTCTGGTGCGGCCCCTGCCGCATGATCGCGCCCGTTGTGGAGGAGCTGTCGAAGGAATACGCCGGGAAGATGAAGTTCTGCAAGGTCAACATCGACGACAACCAGGATACCGCGGCGCAGCTGGGGATCCGGTCGATCCCGACGCTTCTCCTATTTAAGAACGGCGAGGTCGCCGCACAGGTCGTGGGGGCGGTGGGGAAGGATGTGCTCAAGGGTAAAATTGATGAGGTCTTGAAGTGAGGGAGAAAGGGAGAGAGGGAGAAAGGGAGAGAGGGTGGGAAATACAGAACTTCTATTACTTCATCTTTGACTTTCTCCCTTTCTCCCTTTCTCCCTCTCTCCCTTCCCAACGCCCTTGAGAGGCGGCGTCCAGGGATCCGTCCGGGAGGTCACGCACGAGGGGGTGGCCTGCGTGCTGAAAACGCCGCGGGGCGGTATGTGGGCGGGGCCCGGGCGGTGGATGATCCGGCGGGAACGCCGCGTTTACCGGGAACTCGAAGGCTTGCCGGGCGTGCCGCGGTGTTTTGGCCTGACGGAGGAGGGTCTTCTGCTGGAGGCGTCGCCGGGCCGCGCGCTGTCGGAATTCCGGAGGGGTGATATCTCCGTCGGATTTCTGGACTGTCTCGACAGCCTGATCGCCGGTATCCACGCGCGGGGGGTGGCGCATTCGGATTTGAAGAAGCGTGCAAACATATTGGTGAGGGAGAAAGGGAGAGAGGGAGAGAGGGAGAAAGGCAACCCCGGAGAAGAACAGTCACCGGTGATCGTCGATTTCGGGGCGGCGTTCCTGAAAGGCGAACTTCTGTATGAGACGTTCCGGCGCGTTGATCTGGCCGCCGCGGCCAAACTTCGGGCGCACCACCAGCCGGAGACCCTTCGGACGGAGCAAAAATATATCCTAGATCATCCCACCTGGGCGGAGCGGCTCAGCCGGTTTCTGGTCCGGGCGGTCCGGGATCCGTTCCGGGCGATTTGGAAGCTGGAGAACCTGTGAAAAATCGAGTATGCTCACCACAGAGGGCACAGAGATGAGCGCCGAGTTCACAGGGAAATATTTTGCAGGGCCTCTGTCAACGGCGGAAAACATTAGCCACGAACGGGCACGAACGATCACGAACGGGCACGAAAAAAAATTCTTTCCATGTAAAAATGTTCGTGTTCGTTCGTGTTCCAAGTTCGTGTTCGTTCGTGGCCAATGTTTCCCCCTGTTGACTGACCCATTTCAATCTTTGCAAGACGTTAGCCGACTGAATCAATTCTCGTCACCCCCGCGAAAGCGGGGGTCCAGAATGCGGTTCTGGATTCCCGCTTTCGCGGGAATGACGAAGAAAATGTCGAACGACTTCATTCGGCTAAAATCCTGCCGATCTTTTTATTTTTTTACCCCACCGGCGCCTCTATATATATATGGAGAGGCGGGGTGGATTTGAGCGGATATTCGTATTTGACTTGTTCTCTAGCGATTATGTATCAGGCTGGAGTGGCTGTACACCGTAACCTATATAAATTGAATATGTTACAAAAAATGCGTCTTTCCGTGCCGGTGATTGGGGTCGGGAACCTGTCATTTGGGGGGAGCGGGAAGACTTTGGTCGTTCAGGCGATTGCCGAAAGGCTTGTTGCGGAGGGGCTGAAGGTTGGAATTGTATGCCGGTCGTATGGGGCGGCGGCGGGGCCGCATATACTGAATGGCGGCGGACAGGGATGTCCAGTCCCCGGAGCTCCAGACTCAGGAAATCCCAGGACGGGATTTCCTTCAATC
>JACQOF010000098.1 GCA_016202645.1 bacterium | reverse complement strand
CTCCCAACCTCCCCCCAAGGGGGGAGGAGGATGACTGAAAATCTCAGCTTGGAGCTTATGTTACGCGCGGATCAGGGTTTACCGCCCGCGATGGTCTGCACACCGACCTCGCCCTTGGGGTTGACCTCCTTGAGGATCGCCGCGAGCACCAGCCGCTGCGGCGGATGACGCAGAAAGCCTTCATGTTTATTTCTCCCGGCCGGCCAGCTCGAATACCCAGATTTCCAGAGCGCCTCTTTGGCCGGGCCGCGTGCGATTTAGAACGCCGCAAAATTTGGCGCCGTCCGGATTCCAGGAAAACTGCGCGACATTGACGATGTCGCCGGTGTACTCGGCGTGCGCGGGATCGTTGAAGTAAGTGAGCCGCCGCCTGCCTGTCCCATCCGGGCGGATCACCCAGTAATCGGTCTTGAGCCACTCCCACCATTTGTCCTTATCGTACTGGAGCGTGTATTCCTCACTGGACATGTAAATCCGGGATTTTCCTCCGGGACGCGAGTGGACGGCCTCGGTCCAGGTGTGGACGGGCGTCGGCGTCAAGTTGACGATGTCGCCGGTGGAGAGATCCAAAACGCCGATGTCCTGGTCATACTCGGGCTGGCCTCGCCAGTTTCCCGAGACATCCAAAGTCCGATCGTCCGGCGACCAGCCATGAACTTCATGGAAATTTCCTGCCGGCGCGGGTCGATACGTCTTCACGCTCTTTCTATTGATGTGGGGAGTTGGCTCGAGCGAAAAATCCGCCACGCGAATCTCATAGTCGCCCCATGTGCCTCTGGATCCCTTCGGCGAGTGCGTCCACGCAATTTGGGTTCCGTCGTGATTGAAGCGGGCGTTGTAGAGCGCGGGTTGCGGCGCGAATATGGATTTGGGCGTGGGGTTCTCCCACAAAAGCCACGCGCGGCTTCCGTCGGCGGCAATGAGCCAGAGATCGTTGTTCCGGCCGATGCCGGGTTCGCAGTAGGGTTCAATCGCCCTCTTTCCAACCGCGGGATTGGCCTGTTTTTCGGCGTTGACCAGGATGTATTTTCCGGATGGATGCCAGGAGGGGTTGCCGGCATGCCGCAGAGGAAAGCCCGCCGGAGACGGATCCGTGAGACAGATTGGGTTCGACCCGTCGGCATTCATCACCCACAGATCGTAGTACCCATCCCTGGGATTTTTTCGATCAAATGCGATCCGATCGTCTCCCGCCGGACTCCATGCGCACCGGCCGCCATTGTCGGCGATCTTGTGCATTTGTTGAATGGTGATTTGCGCATCGGCCTTGGGAATGACAAGGAACACGATCAGAGAAAACAACGAGAACGCGCGCATCATCTAAGACTGGAACGGAGTTGTTATGTCCCAATACAGAATGTGTTTTGATTCGCCCCGCGCCGGGTCGATCCGGCGGACGGTCTCGCCGGCTTTTTTCGTTTCGCGAACGCGATCACCGCGGCCCGGATGTCCTCGCCCGCCAGTCCTCCCTGCTTGAGCACGTGCGGGCCGACGCCGCTGCCGAGGAATCGGCCGGCCTTGAAGGGATGGAGCGAGGCCATGCGGCCCGCGTCGGTTGGGATCCAGCGCATGAGGGTGTCGAGCGTGAAATCGGTTACGCCCATCGCCAGGCGCGACATATCCTCGTTCCAGAGGGCGGCGCGCCGGGGTTCGGGCATCGCGTCGAATAGTTCGGGGCTTGCGACATAGATAAACCCTATGTTCAGGCCGGACGCCAGGATGTCGAGCAGTACCTCGCCCTCGTTCGCGACGAGTTCGTGGACTACAGCCGATCCCTGCATCACCACATACGCGTCGACTTTGCCCTCCCGGGGCGAAAACAGCGGATAGACGCCCTTCACCGCCTCCTCGGCGGGGGCGAGTCCGAGCGTCGCCCGGTCGATCACGGTTTCCTGCGGGCGGGTGACGAACGGCACAATCACGGCGGGCTTGGGCCGGCTCCGGAGGGCGGCGATCACGAGGGGCCAAAGTTCCCGGCTGTCCCACGGCGTCAGAGTGACGGCCGAATGTTTCGGAAATGACGCCCACGCGGAAAGCGCCTGCGGGTCGGCATGCGTCGGCCCGTCCTCTCCGGTCTTGGGCCCGGCGTGTCCGCCGACGAGGATGAGGGGATTGCCGGTTCGCCCGCCGACTTCGTGGCCGATCGCCAGGAGGCGCGCGGCCGTGAATCCCATCGGCGTCATGAACGCGGCGTAGGAACCGCCCGCGCCGATGTGCCGCCCGTAGGCGGATATGCCGGCGAGCACGCCGGAGAAGGCGTCCTCCGTGATGCCGGTCGCGACGACCCGGCCGTCGAGATGGTCCGCGTCGACGGGCACGTAGTCAATGCCTTTTGGAAAATCGAGGGACCCGTACAGATCGGCGGCCGCGATGAAAACGCCGCCCTTGGAAACACGGTTGATTTCGCCCAGGGTCCGGGCCAGGGATTCGCGCAGGGCCATTTTGTCGCCGGGCTTGGGAAGGATCCCCGCCGGGGGCCGCTCCGGGTCGAGGGTTTCGATCGCGGAGAGGTCCGCGGCGGCGCCGGCGCCATTTCCCTTGGCGCTGACCTCCGCGGTCGCGGCGAACCGCTTCCGCTGGGCTGCTATCTCGCCCAGCCGTTTTTGGGCCACGTTGATTCTCTCCGCGATGAACTCCCGCATCTCGGCGTCCTTTTGCAGAACGCGGCGGATGGTCAGCAGGTTGTTCCAGAAATCCGCCTCCACCGAATCGGCGCCGCCGCCCGCGGGCGGCTTGGGAAGTTCCACGCCAAAGGTTTCCCGGTAGATTTTCTGCGCGGCGGCATATCCGTCCGAATTCATCTTGTGCCCGGCTCCGTGGCTTTTGTTCGTGCCCAGCCCGTAGCCTTCGCCCTTTTCCGTCCGAAGCACGATCATGGCCGGGCGGACGTGCTCGAAGTACTGGCAGGCGTAATCAAACGCCGCGACCACCTCGTCGAAGTTTTTCCCGTCGGCAACCGCCGTGTTGAATCCGTGGAGGAGCCCCCGTTCCTCGGGCTTGACGAAGGTGTAGTCCCCCGCGCAGACCCCGGGGACGTCGATGGAGGCGTCGTTGTGATCGACCACCAGAATGAAATTCCCGAGCTGTGCGCGCTCGGCGATCTGAAGGGACTCCTCGACGCGGCCCGGCGTCATACCGCCTTCGCCCTCGATGCAGTACACTCTCGGCGTCAGGAGCCGGTGGACGTCCCGCGCCGCGATCGCCAGGCCCACCGTCGCCGCTGCGCCCACGCCCGATGCGCCCGTCGCCAGATGGGTGAAGGGCGTCGCGGGGGTCGGGTGGCCATCGAGGCATTTCGAGCCGAATTTTTTCCGGAGCGGGGTGACGACTGATTCGTTTTTTCGAAATCCCAGGAGGTCCTCGAGGAAGAGCGAGCGTTTCGGGTCCTGGGACAAAAGATCGGGCCGCGCCTGCCGGACCGCCTCGTTGAGGATCGCGTTGAACGCGTACCATCCCATCGCCTTGTGCCCGGCCGCCAGAGAGACGATGTCGGCGTCCCGCCGCCACGGATCGGCGATGTCGTAGGCCGTTCGGTCGGTCAGAAAGAGGACGATGAGCGCGCGGCTGACGGAGATGGACCCGCCCGGATGGCCGGACTGGGCGAAATTGAAAAGCATGGAGAGAGTCGCTCGGTGCAGAATAAAAATTCTTTCAAGAATATCCCGGTCCGGATTCTTGAGGTAGGGCCGGCCGGCCAGCAATTTGCCGATGTCGGCGTATTCGGCGTCCGGCCGGTTCACCACCGGATGGACGTGGTTGGCGCCTTCCAACTTGAAAGCCCCAAGGCCCCCATACGTTGCGCAGGTCATGTGAATTCCTCCTTGCCCGATTTAGAGGACGGCCAGAAGCTCGTCGACGTGACGGATGTATTTGTCCGGAAACGGAAGAACGGACCCGTTCCGCAAAGCGCGGAGCGCGCGGCAGAACCTCTCCAGCCCGACCGCCACGTCCTCCACCGGCCGCCCGGCGAACGAGATCCGGATGCCATGCCGGCCGACAAAAGAATCCGGGTCGGCGAAACTGGTGCCCGGAATCGCGGCGGTTTTGTAGGCCAGCAGAAGATAGATCGCCAGGCCCCGCACGCCCTCCAGGCCCCGCTCCGCGAGCGCCCGCATGCCGGGCGACTGGAGAGTTTCCCCGGTCAAAATCGGAAACGCGTAAAATCCGCCGCGCGGCTGTTCGATGTGCAGAAACCCTTCCGCCTCGAGTTCCTTCAACCGCCCGAAGGTATGCGCGGCCTTTTCTCCATAGTGATGGGCCTCGTTTCTCACCCATTCCTCGATCCCGGCGTAGCCTTCCGTGTAGGCCCAGTGCATCAGCCGGTCGTTCATGGCGTTTGGACAGCTCCAGAAATTGATCGCCAGGCGCGTGACCGCGCGGATGATGCCTTCGGGCGCGATGAGATATCCGATGCGCCGGCCGGGGATGGCGAGGCGTTTGGATTCCGACAGGGAAATCACGCAGATGTCGCGGGCCGCCGGGTGGGCTTTCAAAATGTTCGGATACCGGTTGCCGGGAATCTGGGGGTAGATGATTTCGTGATAGGGCGCGTCGACGTAAATGCGGACGCTCCGGCGCAGACAGAGGTCCACGATGTCCCGCAGGTTCTCCTCGGAAAACATGAACGGAGCGGGATTGCCCGGATAGGAGAGGATGAGGACCCGGAGCCGCGGGTGATCGTCGAGGAGCCGCTCGAGATCGGCGATTGAGTAGGAGAATCGGCCGCGGTCGATCCTCGGCTCCCAGGCGATGTACCGATGCCCTAGGATTTCGGGAACGGACCGGTGCATCGGAAATTCGGGCGTCATCCCACCGACCTCCTCGCCCGGGTTCAGGACCGCCATGAGGAACGTGAAGATCGCGCTTTTACAGCTTGCCAGCATCATCACTTCGCTTCGCGAAATCTTCACGCCGAACTGCTCGCCGTACCGGGCGGATACCGCGTCGAGCGTCCGGGAACTGCCGGGGCCGGGAAGATAGGCATAGAGGGAGCGAAGTTCGGCGGGGTCTTTCGTCGAGAGCAGAGCGATCTCCTTTTCCACCAGAGCCCGGGGCGGCAGACTGCCCGGCGCTCCGATCGAAAGTTTCGCGATCGGAGCGGCGATCTGGGACGCGTCCGGTTTACGCGGGGCCGCGGCGGCGTCGGCCTCGCGCAGAATGTCCAGGGTCCCGGGCGAATCGGGGGACGATTTGTCCGTCTCCTCCATGGCGCCGATGATGGCGCCGAATCCAAAGGCCGATTCGCTGAGCCACGTCTCGACGGCGTTGTTGACGCCGGCCCGGGGATCGCCGCAGGAGAGATTCCGCATATAGAGCGGCCGGCAGCAGGGGTAGGAGGGAACGCCGCGCCGGAGGCTGGCGGAGATTTCGTGGTGCATCGCAAGCATATTGCGGATGAGGTGCGAGCGGAGGCGCCCTGCGTTTTGTCCCGCGAGTTGTGTCGCGGCCTTGTTGAGCAGATGGAACGGTATCTTGTCGAGCGTCCGGCCCAGAAAGGTCATGGGCCGATCCTAGCCGCCGGTCAGGCGCGGGCGCAATACTGCAAATGCAGGATGGCTTGGAGAATGGACCGGACGCCGAGTTTGGACAGGATGTGTTGGATGTGGGTGCGGATCGTCGCGTATCGGATGCCGAACCGGACGGCGATTTCCCTGCTGGGAATGCCTTCGGCCAGTTTTGACAGGATTTCGTTTTCCCGCGCGGTGAGGAAACTCTCGGCGCCGGCGCCGGGCTCGCGGGATTGGATTTTGCGGAAGAGGTGAAGGATCACGCCGCCGCGGGGAGATTGTTTGGGAACGAGGAGGAGGCTCATGTTCACCCAGGCGTCCCGGCCCGATTTCGACCCGACGATCATGTCGAAATCCCGGACCGTTCGGCCCGCTCGCGCCGCCCGGACCACCGCGCAATTCCGCCGGCACAGCGCGCGGCCGGTCCGGTTCTTGCCGCAAAAGACGCGGTAACAGGCCGCGCCGCGGAGTCGCCGGGAGGACGATCCGAGAATCCGCAGGGCCTCCCGGTTCCACCACACTACCTTCTGCGTCCGCACATCAACCGCGACCGCCCCGTCGGCGGTGCGGAACCATTGGCTGAAGGGTGCGGGCGTCAAGGGAAGCGGCATGGCGGGTCTACTTGACGGCGCCGCCGGCGGACCGGGGAATCCGCCGGGCCACGCCCGTGGCCACAGCCGCGCGGGCGACCGCCTCGGAAACTTTCACGGCGACCCGGCGGTCGAAGACGCTCGGGATGATGTATTCGGGCGACAGCTCATCCCGTTTCAGAAGGTCCGCGATGGCGCGGGCGGCGGCGAGTTTCATCCGCTCATTGACAGCCGATGCGTGGACCGACAGGGCGCCTTTGAACAGCCCGGGAAAACAGAGAACATTGTTGATCTGGTTCGGATAGTCGCTTCGGCCGGTCGCGATGATTTTCACGTTCCCCGGCATATCCTCCGGCATGATTTCCGGCACCGGGTTGGCCATGGCGAACACCATCGCGTCCCGCGACATCCGTTTCAGCCACGCGGGCCGGACGGTGCCGGGCCCGGAAAGCCCCAAAAAGAGGTCGGCGCCTTTCAGCGCGCCGGCCAGGCCGCCGGCGTAATTGGCGGGATTGGTGGCCAGCGCGTAGGCGTCCTTCGCGGGGTTCATGTTTTCCCGCCGCCCGCGGTGGATCGCGCCGGCCGTGTCGAACCCGATGACCTGCCGGACGCCTGCCTTCATCAGAATTTTCGTGCAGGCTACCCCCGCCGCCCCCACACCGCTGACGACTACCTTGAGGCTCCCGATGGTCCGGCGGATGAGCTTGCACGCGTTGTAGACCGCCGCCAAAACGACGACGGCCGTGCCGTGCTGATCGTCGTGGAACACCGGAATGTCGAGCCGCCGCTTCAGCCGCTCCTCGATCTCAAAACACCGCGGCGCGGAGATGTCCTCCAGATTGATGCCGCCGAACGTCGGCGCGAGGGCCGAGACGACCCGGACGATCTCGTCGACGTCCCGGGTCGCCAGGCAGATCGGAAAGGCGTTGATGCCGCCGAATTCCTTAAAGAGCATCGCCTTCCCCTCCATCACCGGCATCGCCGCCGCAGGGCCGATGTCGCCCAGGCCCAGAACGGCCGTGCCGTCCGACACCACGGCGACCGTGGTTCCCTTGATGGTCAGCGTCCACGCCGATTTCGGTTCCCGATGGATGGCTTCGCAGACCCGCGCGACGCCGGGAGTATAGGCCATCGAGAGGTCGTCCCGCGTTTTCAGCGGTTTCCGGTTTTCCACGGAGATCTTGCCGCCCAGATGCATGAGAAACGTCCGGTCCGACACGGCCCGGACATCGAACGCCGGACGGCGCCGCACCGCTTCCATGATCCGGCGCGCGTGGGCCTCATCCGCCGCCAGCACCGTCACGTCCCGGATGGTTTTGTTCTGCCCCGCGGAAACCAGGTCAATCGCGCCGAGATCTCCCCCGGCCCGGCCAATCGTGGCGGCGAGCCGGGCGAAGGTGCCGGGAATCGTGGGAAGTTCGACTCGCATGGTAAAGGAATAGGAAGCACTGGGATGGCCGCGCCGGGATTGGCGCGCCCCGGCGGGTTTCGTATGTCGAACGGGCCTCATCAAACACTCCTCCTTGTCCTCGGACCCCGTCCGATCCTGAGAGAAGAGCCATCCTAAATCGAGGGGTTGGTGTTTGCAAGAAAAATATATTCAAGTCCCCCCTCTCCCCCTGCGAGGGAGAGGATTGTTTGGTTTCAGGACACATGTGTGTACGAAATCCCACCCAATCTGTATTCCGCCATCGGGCCCGAATAATTTTAATCATATCAGCATCCGGCGAATATGAAGTTTCCCCGGGGCGGCGTCGGAGCGGCATGGATATTGCTCCACGTTATATAGACAGACATATTATTACTGGAGTTTTGAAAATTTAGCGGACCGCGACCATCGGAGGTGTGCAGGCATGAGGCAGGGATTTGACGAGATTGGAGAAAGAATATCAACCATTCCGCCGTTCCATCTTCTCTTTCTCACCACCGCGGCGGTGTTCCTCGGCGAGGGACTTGTCATGCTTCTCATCCACAAAGTTCCCTTCATGATGGAGATCGTCCACGGACGGCCGATGCTGGGCGAGGCCGAGCGGACGGAGGGCGTCCTCAGCGCGCTGATACTCAGCGCGATCATTTTTCCCGTCCTCTATATCTTCGCTTATCTCCCCCTCGTGCGGATCATCCGGGACCTGCAAATCAGCCGGGACAATCTCAAGGCGGCGGAGCGGGATCTCCGCGTCGAGCAGAACAACGCCATGGAATACCTGCGGCGTACCGCCGAGATAGAACGAATGGCATCCATGGGACGGCTTGCGGGCGGCGTCGCCCATGAAGTCAACAACGCCCTCGCCGCGCTCCTGGGCATGGCTGAACTCATCCGGATGGGCCGCGCCCAGGGAGACGAGATCGATGTCATCCTTCAGGAAGGCCGCCGGGCCGGCAAGATCGTCCGGGACCTGCTGACATTCTCCCGGCCGGCCCCGCCGGAGCGGCGGAAGACGTCATTGCCGGATCTGATCCGGTACGTCCTGAAAATCACGGCGAGCGATTTCAAAATTCGGGGCATCGACGCCGTGTTTCACCCGAACGGCGAGACACCGCCCGTTCACGCAGATGAATCCCAGATCCACCAGGTGTTCCTCAATCTCCTCATAAACGCCCGGGACGCCATGCCCGGCGGGGGCCGTGTGGACATCCGCCTCTTCGCCGAGAACGGCGGCGTGCGCGTCGAGGTCGCCGATGCCGGCGCCGGCATAGACCCGGAGCACCTTCCCCGGCTTTTTGATCCGTTCTTCACCACCAAAGAACGCGGCAAGGGGACGGGACTGGGGCTTTCGGTCACCTCCGCCATCCTGCGGGCCCATGGCGGGTCGATCCAGGCCGCCAACCGCGCGGAGGGCGCCGGCGCGGTGTTTACGGTCCGCCTGCCCGGGACAGATGAGCCGGGCCGGCGTCATGCCGATTTTTGTCTCCCTATGGCTTGATGGTGGGCGAGGGAGTTTTCAGGCTGTACGTCAGCGAGTCGGATAGGGTGTCGAGTTCCCAGGAGTTGCCTTCCGGGGCGCTGGAGTAGGTCATGCCGTGGATTTCGGCGGAGTCGCCGCCGGAAAAATGCCGGATGAGCCGGACGGCGTCCCCCGGAGAGGTGTTGAGCAAGGTCCAGCTGTTCGGATAGTCGTAGCTGGTGACGCCGGCGCCGAAGGTGTCGTCGAAGGTGTTGTCCACGCCGTCGGCGGCGCCCCGGCTGTTGCCGAAGACGAAGGCGGCGCCGGCGGGAATGTGGACTTTTTGTTTGCCGCCGCTGACGATTTTACCGGGATAGTCGTCGATCGCAAAGGTGTTGCCGTTGTCGTCGGAGACGATCAGGCCCGATAGATCAATCGGGTTTGCCGTGTCGGGATTGACGACCTCGAAAAATTCGGCGTTCGGTTCGCCGCCCGGCGGGGGATTTGCGTAGACTTCGGAAACCAGGACATGCCCCGATTTGTAGGCGATCCGGTTGGGATCCCCGGGAGTTCCGTAGCCGGAATCGCCGTAGGGAATGGCAGCGTTGACCCAGTTTTCGCCATGGGTGGCGTCCGCCGTGGTGTCCACCAGCGAAAGCGACCGGCCTTCGGCCGCAACCGCGTCCTGCGCGGGGAATCCAAGCGCGGTTGAAAATTCCATCTGGGCGATCACGACGTTGTCGCTTAGACGAAAGACGACAACTTCGTCTCCCGAATTGCTGAAATTTAAATCCTGGTTCATGTAGATGCCGTCGAGATCATATCCGCCGACCTGAATCCTGTTTCCGGCGCGGCCGATGACCTTGTACTGGCCGGGTTCGATTCGGAGCGGATAGGGGCCGTTCGGATTGTAAATCCGGCTCTGGGCCTCCGGCGTCGCGTCTCCGGTCGTGCCCCCGCCGTCCTGAATGCCGAGCGCGGCAAGGTCGATCGTCTTATTGGATTGGTTGAGGACCTCGAAATACTCGGTCAGGTTCTCGTCGCCCGGGCCGTTGACCATGACTTCCGTGATCAGAAGGTCTCCCGCGGCGGCGGCTCCGATGTCGCCGGGCGTCGGGACCCGATTGTCGTTGACCGTCATCGTCGCCGAACCGAGAAATGCCTGCGGGGTGTCGGAGTTTCGAAGAGCCGTGACTTCCGCGGTGACGGACTTGTTTCGGTCGACGGTCGGCGGCGCCTCAAAACTTCGAAAATCGGCGCGGAGGGTCGTTGCGTTGATTTTCAGAAAAATCGGGCGCTGGATCCGGAAAATGCGGATCGACTGGGTGTCGATGTCGTCGACGCCGAATCCGGCGGGCGGCGTGATCGTCACCGAAAATGTCTCGGCGGTGGTGTTGGCGTCGATGCTCGCCGGCATGGACACGGTCAAACTCAAATCGAAAACATTGGGCCGGCCGGCCGTGCCGAACGCGCCGCGGCCTTTGAAGGTTCCGCCCGAGCCGTAGCGTTCGAGATTCGAGGCGAAAGCCCAGTTGTTTTTATCGGTGTTGTCGTAATTCGGATTGCGCAGATCCGACAAGGACCCCTGAAGCGCCGCCGAGCGGCCGTCGAATTCGCTGGCGACCGGCCAGCCGCCGTCGATGCCGTTGCCGTAGTCCGGCGATCCCTGGAACAGATTGCCATCGTACGAAACTTCGTCGATGACCGTGCCTGTGTCGTCCTTGATCCGGATCACGCCCTTGTCATTGGACAGGGAGATATTGTTCGGATAGTCATAATCGAACGAAAATCCGGATGGGCTCGTCGCGGCGTCCCGCGCGAAAACAAAATACGTGTTGGGGTCAAGCACCGTCTCGGTGTTCACCGTAAAGGACGATGTGATGCCCGTGCTGTCTTCAAGTTCAAACGTCAGGTCCGTCAACGTCACCGGGCTGTCGGTCCGGTTGAATATTTCGAACCACTCGCCGTTTTGGTCCAGGCCGATAGCGTTCGCCAAAAATTCCGTGATGACGAGGCTTCCGGCCGCCGCGCCGGTTCCGGGCTCCGGAATGACCGGCGTGTCGGAGGGGACGGTGTTCGGCGAATTGGGCGTGCCTTTTTGGTTCTTGTTTCCGTAAACCAGCGTACTGGCCGTCCAGTTCGAGCCGTCGTTGTTGTCGGCGGCCGTGTCGGTCAGCATCATGCTTTTGCCGGAGGGATTCGGCCACGCGGTCGTGTTGTATTCGACGCGGTCGATTTCTCCGACACCGCTGACTTCGAGAATGATCTCGTCGGACGTGTTGGACAGCGTAATCGCGTCGCCGTAGGCCGCGTCGACTTTCGCGCCGCCGTTCAGGCGGGCGTCCCGGGTTTTGCCGAAAACAAACGTCCCGCGCGGCGCCACAAGCAGGGCGTCCTCTCTATTATTATAGGTGAAGGCCGCAAAGAAATCCGAGCCTTGGTCTCGAATGACGAGCTGGCCCATATCGAGCCACGAATCGGTGGCGTTCAGGACTTCGAACCATTCCCCCGTGGCGTCCGACACGCCATTATTCGGATCCTTCATGATCTCGGTGATGATGAGGTCGCCGGGCGCCGGATAGAGAATTTGCGGAAAAGTTTCGCCGGGCGGATCGCTGGGAATGATGAACGGCGGCGGGGAAACGTGATGGCCGGCGCTGGTCGCCAGAAGATCGTTTTGCACGATTTTACGGTAGGGATAGCCGGGCGCGTCCCGCATGTGGAAATTCGACTGCATGCTGTCACGAATGTCCGCGGAGTCCGAATAGGTGTGGGGCACAAACGCGAACACCATGGACGAGGTTTCCGGGTCCACCATGCCTTCATAAATGGAAACCGTATAAAAATTGACCAGAAGAGGATGAGACACGTAGACTGGCCCCGGAGATGAAAATCCCGTCCAAGTGTCGTTCGATCTGAGCTGGTCTCTATAGAAGGGTTCTGTTTGGAAATAGGACGTGACCACCGTGTCCCGCTTCAGGACGACCTCGTTGGACTCGATGGTTACCCGAACGTCAAACACCATCATCCCGCTGTCCGTGGGTGTCAGCACTCCCATCCCCAGCCGCTTCTCGCCGGCTTCAATGCCGCAGAACGCACCCTCACACGTCCAGCCATACTCATCGCACGAGGAACTCCAGGAAGCCCCGCCTCCGGCGCAACCGCCGTCGGAGGAGGCGATCGGCGCAGTGCAAACGATGAACAGAATCCAGATGGCCAGGTTTAATAACACGATATGGCTTGGACTATTGAATCCAATGTTTCCAGCCTCATCCTTCCCCTTGTCCGCCTGAGGCGGATCCGTCCTTTGGCGGAAGGGGGAGGTTGGGAGGGGGGTGTCATTCATATTCACGACAAAGCCTCCTTTATTTAAGTGAATCGAACCCGCACTCTGTGTGGGTTCGTGCGCGATCCGGCTATAGTTTCACCGCGCATATCTTCTGGACGGCCTGCGCAAGCCGCGTCCAACATCCGCGCAGGCGTTTGTATTCGGCCCCGCCTTTTTTGGTTATGAGGTATCGGCGCTGTTTTCGCTTCGCGCCGACGTTGATCCATTGACTCTTTACAAGGCCCCTTTTCTCGAGCCGGTGAAGGAGCGGGTAGAGCGTTCCCTCGCCCATGCACAGGATGTAGACGGCCCGGCTTCCGGGCTCGCAGAGGATCCGGTGGATCTGATAGCCGTGCATCGGCGTTTTGGCCAAAAGCCCCAGGATGACCAACTCGCCGTGGCCTCGGGCAAATCTCCGCGAGGATTGATTCATGCCGTCCATATACATTGAGCTTCGATGTATTGTCAAGCCGCTTAGAGAGATTAAACGCAACCCCTTGGATTTGTGTAAGAATCGGAATTGGACTTTTGCACGATCAACCCTTCCCCCCTTGAGGGGGAAGCCGGATGGGGGGGGTTCTGAAGGAAAGCAGTATATTTCGGAGTTGTAACCCTCCTCCCCACCTCCCCCTCAAGGGGGGAGGAGGAAACTTGCGAAACTACGGAAACTCGTGTTTGTGTTTCTCCCACCAGCGCCTGTATCGGGATTTGATTTCCGCCGCATCGGCGTCGCCGTCATTGTATCGGCCAAGTCCAATCAGGCAATCCAATCCCCAGACGGCGTGCTTTTGGATCTCTTTGTCTTCAGAGTCCAGCGCTTCAAAAAGAAACGGGATGGAATCCCGGTCTTTCATCTTTCCAAGAATGACATAGGCAATGTAATGCCACTGGATCCCCGTGTTCCTGGCGATTCGCCGCAAATCCGGCGCGATGGCGGGGCCCATTCGGATAAGCTTCCGGAAGATCGGGTCCCTGCCCGTGAGACTGCGCTTGCTGACCATTTTTCGAAATAAGGTTTCGGCGTCCTCCTTTTGTGACGCAATTGGCGGCTCCGGGGGTTTGGAGCAGGCGGACATGGTTGCCCATGTGAAAACGGCCGCTGACAGAAGGGTGATTAGGCGGGTTGGAAGGATCTGTGTTGTTTGATCCATTCGAGCAGGAAAGAGGCGCCCACCATAAGCCCTGTGCAGTAACCGAGCAATGTGCCTGGGCCCCAGGATGAATAAGGGATTGACAAGACATGCAATCTGTCTTGAAGGTATTCGGCGGAAATAGCGGATAGTTCGATTTCGTAAACGATAAACGATCGATCCACAAATGGAGTGAGCGAAAATGGCGAAGGCAAATCTACCAGTAGAAAAAAGATTCTACATTCCGGATTCGGAAAGGGCGAAATGAAATTCAGGTTGCATCCCACGATGTTTACAACGATGAACAGGCCGATCGATAGGGTGGCGAAGGGGGTGAGGCGGTGGGTATTGCCGGACCAACGGTAATACAGCCAAAAGGCCAGCGGGCCGGACAAGAGAGCCAGAATTTGACGCGTGGTGACCATGTGGGCGTCCAAGTCGTAGGCGATCTGAGGGTCGATCCCGGAGAGGCCCAGCACTAAAATAAAAATTTCGATCGCGACGCTCAATGCGCCGTACCCGAGGGCCACAACCCCGACGGCGCGGGTGCAGAGGTGGTCGCGGAGCCAGCTCCGGAGGGATTCCGTGCGGTTGAACTGGTCGGCGATCTCTTCGGGCGCGCCGACCCGGCGGACGATTTCGGCCTCGGCGGCGTAGGGTTTATAGTCGAGGTCCAGGAGTTCCTCCGCGAAGTCTTCGAGATGGGTCTCGAATTCGTAGCGCAGGAGACGCTTGTGCCTCTCCCGGAGCGGAACCCGGGAAAAGACGCGGTCGGAGTAGGACTGTAAGGCGGCGCCGATCTCGGGCCGGTCGCCTTCGGCTGGGATCACGCCGTGGCGCGGATGACCTTCCCGACGGCGGCCGTCAAATCTTTCCAGAACGCCCGCGTTTCCTTGAGCTGGGCGACGCCCCGGGACGTGATGCTGTAGTAATGGCGCTTTCGCCTCTCGCCGGCCTTGATCCACTTCCCGGCTATCCAGCCGTGGTCCATCATCCTCAGAAGGAGGGGATAGAGCGTCCCTTCCTTGATCCCGAGCATGTCCGGCGACTCCTCTTTGAGTCTCCGAAGAATCTGGTACCCGTACATGTCCTCTTTCTTGAGCAGGCTCAAGATGACCATCTCAATGGTCCCTTTCAGAAATTCTCTGCGTGCCATGGTAGACCCTCCCTTGTTCTTGCGTATCGCCCCCCAAAAACAGGAGCGGCCGACGGCGCGAGCCGCGCCCACATCCGCGGGAATTCTATAGCATAATTACGGGATGAGTTCCAATCTATTCTATTGAATCATCAGTGGGTGAACGGCGGTTTTAAAAAGCTCCTCCCCCCTTGAGGGGGATGACTGAAAGGAATCCCCGGGGCACCCGACCGGAGGGCGGGTCGGGGAGGCTGGGAGGGGGGTGCCACAAAGTCGCCCTGCGGATACCCCCCATCCGGCTTCCCCCTCAAGGGGGGAAGAGTTTGCATGATTCCTTTTACACAAAATGCTACTCATGGTCTGTAGACCTTTAGTCATCCCCGCAATTAAGCCTGTTTCTCATGAAGAGGAAATATCCGGGGAAAAATACCGTTCAGGCGTCGTTCGGATCGACGGTCAGGAAATGGCGGCGGTCGAAAGGCTGGTCGCAGGAGAAACTGGCCGAGGAATGCGACCTGCACCGAACCTACATCGGCGGGATCGAGCGGGGAGAACGGAACGTCAGTCTCGTCAACATCAAAAAACTCGCCGACAGCCTCGGCGTCAGCGCCCGAAAATTGTTCGAGGAAATATAGCGTAGTGGAATAGGAGACGGACGTTGCCGGATTGCCGGACGCGCTTGTGGTTTACGACGGAGTATCGATGTCCAGGGGATCGGGATAAACGTGGGCCGGCTGGGGCACGCCCACGATGGCGTCGAGCCGGCCGGGTCGAAACATCAGCCGGCCGGCGGCCAACGCCTTGCGGCATTCCCGGGGCGTTCCTCGAAAGAGCCGGGCGCCCTCCATGACGCATTGTCCCGCATGGTCGGGAGGTAGAATTTCAAGAAAGTCGCGAGCCTGCTCGACCGCGGCGCGCCATTGTTTGTGGAGCGCGTCGAGACGCGGCGGCGTGGAACGAAACCGGAGGGTGGCCAGTTCAACGGCGGTGTATCGGGAACACCGCGCGGCGTACTCGACGATGCCTTCGGGCGAAAATCCCGGGTCTTTTCCGCAGGCGGCGTAGGCCAGAAGGCCCAGGGGTTGAAGACGTTTGTGGCACAGGATCATGTCCAGCCAGTCGCGGATCTTGAGACGGCCGGCCATGGCCAGGGTCTTGTTCGTGGCCAGATCGAATGGCGAAAGCACGCGGCCCAATGCCGGTTTTACCTCCAGGGGAAAGAAGCGGAAAGCCGAATCGCAGGCCCATTCGATCCTGATTTGATCTCCGCTCCTGTTTGAAACGACCGCGCGGACGAATGTCGTCTGCCGAATCAGAATTCGAACCTGGAACCCCGCGGCGCGGAGGACCTTCAGGTCCCTTGAGAACGCGGCCCGGATTTCCGTTTCGGTGTCGTGAAACCGGTCGATAGACATTTGAGAAGTTGATGCGCGGATTTGTAGTCGTCCAGAGAGCCTTCACACGCGATGGCCCGAAGGACCTGCCGGGCCGGCCCGCGAAACCGGGGACGTTTCATGGAATCACTCATGTACCAGAGGGCGGCGCCGGCGGTCCGATCAATCAATTTCCGGATTTTTTCGGCCACCTCCGGAGGAAGGCGGTCCTCCTTCCGGCGGCCGCGACCCCCGGTGCGTCCCCCCATCCGGGCGATGTTCACCCGCTCCTCGCCGGTCAGAGATTTCGCCCGCGCCCGCCCCCCCTTTTGCGCCAATCTTCGATGGGCCAGAGCCATCCACGAATCTTTATCCATGTCCTGATAGTAGCTTACAGGCAAGCTATTTGTCAAATTTTACAGAAGGCCGTGCTTTTTAAAGCTGAAAAACTCCTTCGCCGTCAGAATCACATGGTCCAGCACCGTGATTCCGAGCAGACGGCCCGCGTCCGTCAGGCGGCGGTGCACGCGGATATCCCGGCGGCTTGGCCGGGCCGTCCCGGACGGGTGGTTGTGCGCCAGGACCACGGCTGCGGCCCGGTCGGTGAGCGGGTCGGCGAAAACTTCGCGCGGATGCACAGACGTCGAGTCAAGAAGCCCGATCGTCACGACCCGGCATGCCAGCACTTCGCCGGCGCCGTTCAGGGAAACACAGACCAAATATTCCTGTTGTTTGTTCGCGATAAATGAAATGTGGGGGAGAATGGATTCGGGCCCGGTCAGGGGTTTGCCGTCCCGCGCGGCGCCGCGCCGTCCGATTTCATAGGCGGCGGCGATCTGGCAGGCTTTGGCCGCGCCGAGGCCGTGAATTTCCCTGAGTTCGCTGACGGTCGGTGATCGCCGGGTCCGGGCGAGATGGCGCGTGACCGCGGACGCCACTTTCAAAACATCTCTTTCCTCGGTCCCCGTTCCAAGAAGCACCGCGATCAGCTCGGCGTCCGTCAGGGACTCCGGCCCTTTTTGGAGCAGCTTCTCCCTCGGGCGGTCTGATTTCGACATTCGTGAGATGGATTTCACCGCGCCACCATACGCCAAATCGGCCGGGTTTTCAATCGGCCAAACCGCCGCACCGCCTCCCCTTTGGCGTGAGAGAATAATACCGGCGCTTTTTGCCCTTCGCGGAGAGCCGCCACTCCGCGCGAACCAGCTTCTGATGTTCCAGCCGTCTCAGCGCCGGGTAGATCATCCCCTCCCCCGCCGCCAGAATCTTCGGGGCCGTGTCCCTGAGAAGACGGACAATCTCATATCCGCTCAGCGCTCGCTTTCGAAAAACGTGCAAAATCGGCGTTCTGATGTCCATTCGTATACAGACTATAAGTAGCATATCCCATTGTAAAATTTAAGAAGTGGTAATGTGTCAACGCCGGTTTTCCAAAAACTCCTCCCCCCTTGAGGGGGAGGTCGGGAGGGGGGTGCCACACGGGTGCCGTACTGAAACCCCCCATCCAACTTCCCCCTCAAGGGGGGAAGGGGGTACTTTGAATACCCTGCTGCCAATAATCCATTTATCGGCCGCTACACATATATCTTGACAAAACTGATTGTATCACGATATAACACCTCATGCCAACAAAAACGACCCACCTCGCATTCCGGCTGTCCAGGGATGTCTATGCCGCCGCGATCGATTCGGTCGAGGAAGTCCTGCCCTTTTTGCCGCTTGAACCGGTGCCGGGCGCTCCCGATTTTTTCAGGGGCGTGGCATTTGTGCGGGGACATCTGATGCCGGTCCTGGACGGCGCGGTCCGTCTGGGAATTCAGAGGACGGACCCGCCGCCGGCCGACCCTCACATCATCGCCTTTCACGCGAATCAACGTCTGACGGGGCTGATTGTCGATGAAGCGCTCGACTTGGTGGAGCTTCCGGTGGATGGCCGGATGCTGGCCGCCGATTTTCAGGCGGAATCCAGTTTCTTTGACGGCATGGTGGAATCCGGCGGAGCGTTATACCGGCTGATCAATCCCGCCCGGATTTTTCTGCCATGACGGCCGCCCCCCCATCCGTCGCCGAACTGGCCGGTCTCTGGGAGGAAATCCGGGACACGCTTGAAACCGATACCGGGATGAATCTCCATGACGAACGGCAGGAACGGCTGGCGGAGGCGTTCCGGCAATTTGTTCATGACAACCGCTTGGTATCCCTGACAGACATCCGGGAGCGGCTCACCGATCCCGCGCGCCGCGGGGCGGCGATTGAAGAGTTCGTGTCCCATCTGACCGTCGGCGAAACCTTTTTTTTCCGGAACGCGGACCATTTCCGGGCGCTCCGGGAGACGGTGATTCCGGCCATCATCGGGGATCGCCGCCGCGACCGGACCCTGCGCGTCTGGTCGGGCGGATGCGCGACGGGAGAGGAACCTTATTCCATCGCGATTCTGATCGAGAGGGACTTTCCGGCGCTGGCGGCCTGGGACGTTCGCATTCTGGCGACGGACATTTCCAAAACATTTCTGGAGAAGGGCCGCGCGGCGCGGTATCGGGCGTGGTCATTCCGGCAGACGGACATCGGGAACGATCCAAGATACTTCAAACAGGAAAAAGACGAGTTCATTCTGAACGAGCGGATTCGGGACAGGGTCCGGTTTCATCATCTCAACCTCGTCTACGACGCTTATCCCTCTTTACTCATGCAAACGGTCGGACTGGATATCATCTTCTTTCGGAACGTGGCGATTTATTTGAAGGAAGAGGTTTCCCAGTCGATCGTCCGGCGCTTTGCGCGGTGCCTGCGACCCGGTGGGTGGTTGCTCATCGGCGAAGTGGAGATCAGCCACCGGCTTTTTTCCGAGGATGATTTCGAGAAAATCCGTGACGGGGAGACGATTTTGTTGAGACGCCGGGACACGGAAATTCCGATGACGTACGCGCCGGCGCCCATCGTGCCGTTATGGCGAGTTTCTCACTGGACTTCCTCCTCCCCCCTCGAGGGGGAGGCTGGGAGGGGGGGAAGGGATGCACCGGCAGTTACCCCCCATCCGGCTTCCCCCTCAAGGGGGGAAGAGATTCAGGCTCTGCAACAGGCCCGGAGTTTTTTGGCGGACGGCCAGGTTCAACTCGCTCAGCAATTGATCGACCGGGCCGCCTCCGCCGAACCGCTTGCCATCGAGGCCCATCTGCTTTCAGCCGCCCTCGCCGATGAGGCGGGCGATTTGAAATCGGCTGCGGAGTCGCTTCGCCGGGCGCTCTATCTCGACCGCGACTGCCTGATGGCGCATCTGTTGCTCGGCATGGTCCTGCGCGGCGGCGGGACTCCGGAATCGGCCCGGATATTCCGCAATGCGCTGGCCATTGCCCGATCGATGAAGCCGGCCGAATTGATTCCCTACAGCGACGGCATGTGTGCCGGGCGATTCATTCAGATTTTGGAGCAGATGTCGTGAAAACCGGCCGGCCATCGACCATCTGGGACCGCCTCGAATCGCATTTTCAGGCGCTGTCGGAGAAACAGGACAGGCCGGAGATGGATCTGGAGGCGCTGCGCAAGCGGCTCGAGTCGCGCGCGAAGGCGCTCCGGGGCGCGGCCCGAACGGAGGCGCCGGCGCGGCGGATCGACGCGCTGTTTTTCAAGATCGGGTCCGAACTGTATGCGCTTCGACTGCGGGACATTCAGGCCGTTCACGCCCTGACTCATTTCACGCCGGTGCCGGGCGTGCCGCCGTATCTTCGGGGCGTCGCGCATCTTCACGGGGACTTTCTCTCGCTCCTGGATATCGGATTGTTCCTGGGAATGGAACGAAAAGGCCTTGCGGATTTGCGCCGGGTTGTCGTGATCGGCGGCCCGCCGATGCGGCTTGCGGTGCTGGCCGGCGAGGTTGAGGACATCTTCAGCGTCTCCGAGGAAAGCGTCTCCTCCGCGCCGGATCAGGCCGGCCGGCCGCGGGGCGCGTGCGTCGAAGGCGTGATCGGCGGCGACCGTCTGCTCCTGTCCGCCGGGGATATTTTGGAACAGGCTGGGTCCGGATGACATTTCCGGACGACACATAAACTTGATCGGGAGGATTATTTCATGACCATGCGAAACCGTGTGATTTTGATTTTTTCGATTCTGGTGGTGTTGACCGCCGTGGTGTCGGTGATCGGCATCAACGCCGTCGATGAGACCCGGCGGGACATGCTCGAACTGAGCGGAAACGTGCTGGAGAGAATCAGGCTGGCCGGGGTGATTCAAAGGAACACCTCGCGGGTCCATTCCCTGCTCGGCGACGCGCTTCATCTGATGCGGATCCAGGACAAAGTCGGGCTGGAGAATGCGTCCCGGGAAATAGAGCGATTGAGGACTGAAACGAACGAGAACGTGGACAAGTATGAAGGCATCTCTCTGCGGCCCGAAGCCGTGCAAAAATTTCGGCAGGCCCTTCGGGACCGCCGGGAACTGGCGGATCGAATCCTGGAGTTGGGACGCCGCGGGGAGTTGGATGCGGCCGTCCGTCTGCGGTTGACGGAGGGCGACAAGGAACAGGCCGAAGTGGATGAGTTCTCCGATGATATTGTCAAAACGAGCGTCCGCCGGACGGCCGATGCCGTTCAGTTGATGCTGGCCGCCTCCCAGCGGGCCTACTGGCTTTTGATCTTGATTGCCGCTTTTGCGTTGATCGTCGGCGTCGTCAGCGGCTTCGTCATCAACCGCACGATCACGTCGACCGTTTCCGAAGTCCGCAATTCAATTGCCGAGATCAATACCGCCGCCCAACAACAGGTCACATCCGCCCAGGAGCAGGCGGCCGCGCTTGGTGAAAATACCGCGTCTCTTTCGGAAATCAGAGAAACCAGCCGGGAAGCGTCGGACCGGGCCAAATCGGTGGGCGACGCGGGCGTTCAGGCGGCCAAGAACGCGCAGGCCGGGCGGAATCTGGCCGGCGACGTCACCGGCAAAACGCAGGTCATGCGGGAAAAAATCGAGCGCATGGCGGAGAGCATCCTGACGCTGTCGGACCAGGTCCAGCGGATCGGCGATATTGTCGTGTCGGTCAACGAAATTTCGGAGCAGACCAAAATCCTCGCGCTGAACGCGTCGATCGAAGCGGCCAAAGCCGGCGAGGAGGGCAAAGGCTTTGCGGTCGTCGCGACCCAGATCCGGGACCTGGCCAATCAGGCCAAGGACGCCGGCGGGCGGATCAACGCCGTCATTACCGACATTCAGAAAGCCTCCCGGGAATCCGTTCGCGACGCCCAGGAGGGCACGAAGGTCGTCTCGGAAATGACTGACGCCATGAACAACCTCGGCGCGAGTTTTCAGGAAATCGCTGCCACGATCGAGGAGGTTTCCCAGCAGGTGGTCCAGGTGGCGACCGGCGCGCGCCAGCAGGAAAGCGGGATCAACCAGATCACGGCGGCCATGACCCAGATCGACGCCGGCATGAAGCAGAGCCTGGCGTCCGCCCAGCAAACTCTGAAATCCATCCAGCAGATCGCCGGGCAGATCAAAACGCTCGGCGCGGGCGGCGCCGGATCGTGAACGATCCCAGGCTTGCCGCCATTTTCCGCGAAGAAGCGGCGGAACATCTCGACGCGCTCGAGCGGCTCTTGCTGGCCATCGAGGCCGGGCACGAGGATCCGGCAACATCGATTGACGAGTGTTTCCGCAGGGCGCACACCTTGAAAGGCGCGGCGCGGGCGGTGGGGTCAACGGAGATTCAGCGAACCGCGCACGATTTGGAAGAGTTGCTCAATCCTTTTCGCGGCGGCGCCCGGCCGCTTTCCTCCCAGGTCGTTCAGGACGCGCTTGCCAGGCTCGACGGAATCCGCCGGGAGGTTTCAGAGTTGACCCGGCCGAAAGACGCATCCGACATCCCCGGCGGTGTTCCGTCTCCGGCCGGTCCCCGGTCGGAGGCTCCCATTGCGGGGCTTCGCATCGATTCCGGCCGGCTGGATCGGATGATCGGGCTTCTCGGAAGCGTTGAGATATCGCACAAGGCGGGCGAAAAGGTTGGCGAGGAGGTCCGGCGCGTTCTGGATGTGCTGGGGCACGCCCACGGAGATCTGGGGCGGCTGGAAACCCGACTGCGGCAGAAAAATCAGGCGCCGCCCGGCGAGGTCCTGCCGTCCGTTCAGGAAGCGCGGCTTGCCATTCGGGCCGCCGCGGAAAGTTTGAGCATGATGCGGTCGACCGCCGGGTCGAGGTATTCGGAAGAGGAACTCCTGTTGGATCAACTGGACGATGAAGTCCGCCGCGCCCGGCTGGTGCCGCTTTCGACCTTGTCCCTGTTTTTGGAACGCGCGTGCCGGGACGCCGCCAATGAAACCGGGAAAAAAATCGGGTTCACGATGTCGGGCGGGGAGGTGACGCTGGATCGCGCCGTGATCGACGCCGTTCAGGAACCGCTCCTGCATCTGCTCCGAAACGCCGCGGCACACGGGATTGAACCTCCGCCGGGCCGCGCCGCCGCCGGAAAACCGCCGGAGGGATCCGTGACGATCGACGCGCGCCGGCTTGGGAATCGGGTTCGGATTCGCGTCAAGGACGACGGCGCCGGCGTCGACCTGGCGCGCCTCCGGCCGATCGTGACCGCCCGCCTGCGCCAAACGCCGGATGAGACGCGGGCGATGTCCGACGAAAGTTTGATGGAGTGTCTCTTTCAGGGCGGGATCACCACCGCGAAAAACACGGACGCGTTGTCGGGCCGCGGCGCCGGATTGGAGATTGTCCGCACGCGCCTGCGGGCGGTGCAGGGAGATGTCCGCGTGATTGAGAGCGGGCCCGCCGGAACCGTCTTTGAGTTGACCCTGCCGGTCCATCTTCAAATCATGCGGATCATGATCGTCCGCGGCGCGTCGGGTTTCTACGGCCTGCCGACCGCGTCCGTCCTTCACACGGAACGCGTCCGAACCGGCGACGTCCGCCTGCTCGCGGGCCGCCCGGTGTTTGCGGCGCCTCGCGGCCCGATTCCGCTGGTGGCTTTGGATTCGGCGCTGGGAATTCCTGAACGGTCCAGGACGTCGGCCGGGGTGTGCGTAATTTTGGAAGTCGGCGCGCACCGCGCGGGTATTTTGGCGGACGAAGTCATCGAAGAGACGGAAATGCTGATCCGGGATCTGGGGTTTCCGATGGGTCATGTGCCGAACATCGCCGGCGCGGCCGTCCGCCCGGACGGGTCGATCCTGCTCATCTTGAATCCCGCGGAACTTGGCGAGAGCGCGCTGGGAAAAAAATTCACGCCCGCCGCGGAGCCGGCCAAAGTTTCCGTCCGCCCGAGAATTCTCGTCGTCGACGATTCGCCGACCACGCGGTCGGTTCTGCGAGGCCTCTTTTCCGCCGCCGGATTTGACGTCGTCCTGGCCTCGGACGGCGTCGAGGGCCGCGCCCGGTATGTTCAGCAGGGCGCCGACGTCGTGGTGACCGACATCCAGATGCCGCGGATGGACGGCTTTGCGTTCACGCGCGCCGTTAAATCGGAAAGCGGCGGCCGCGTGCCGGTGGTCCTCGTGACCGGCCGGGAAAGCGAAGCCGACCGGCGCGCCGGATTGGAGGCCGGCGCGGACGCCTACGTGGTCAAAAGCACATTCGAGGAATCGGACTTGATCGAAACCGTCCGAAGATTCCTATGACGGCGATTCGCGTCGTTCTCGTCGAGGATTCCGTCACCCAGCGCGAGGTGCTGCGGCGGGTGATGGAGGAGGACGGCGACATCCAGGTTGTGGCCGAAGGCCGGAACGGCCGCGAGGGACTTGAAAAAACCCTCGCGCTCCAGCCCGACGTGGTGGTGACCGACGTCTGGATGCCGGAACTGAACGGCCTGAGGATGATCCGGGCGATTTTGAAGGAAGTGGGCGTGCCGATCATCGTCGTTTCGGCGACTCTGCAAAAAAATCAGATCGATCTGGCGTTCGAATGCCTCGAAGCCGGCGCGGTGACCGCCATCGAAAAACCCGACGGGGCGACCCTGATCCATCTCAAAAAAATGGGCGGGGAACTTCGGCGGACCATCCGAGCCTATTCGACCATGAAAATTCTCCGGCGCCGTCTTCCCGCGCCGGGTTCCGTTCGAGAGGCGTCCGCTCCGCCGCCGCGCCTGCC
Organism: bacterium; assembly: GCA_016202645.1. GTDB lineage: Bacteria > Lindowbacteria > 2-12-FULL-62-27 > 2-12-FULL-62-27 > 2-12-FULL-62-27 > JACQOF01. The sequence goes on along the minus strand of JACQOF010000098.1, from coordinate 38,276 downwards.
GTCGTCCCCGGCCGTTCCGGGTCAGGTCGACGTGGTCGGCATGGTCGCGTCCACCGGCGGCCCGCCGGTCCTGACGGAAATTCTATCGGCCCTGCCCGCGGATTATTCGATTCCCATCCTGGTCGTTCAGCATATTTCGGCGGGATTCGAGGAAGGCTTTGTGAACTGGCTGTCCCAGAAAACGGCCCTGCCGGTTTCGCTGGTCGCGAATGGAACATCCATCGGCCCGGGAATATTTTTTGGGCCGAACGGCCGGCACCTGACGCTGGGCCGGAAGGGCCGCATCTCCCTGGAACCGCCGGACCCCCGGGATCTGCATGTGCCGTCGGGCAACCGCCTGCTGTCGTCGCTGGCCGAATCCTGCGGCAATCGCGCCGCCGGCGTCGTCCTCACCGGCATGGGAGACGACGGCGCCGAGGGACTGAAACTCATGTTCCAAAAAGGCGCCCGGACCGCCGCGCAGGATGAGGCCTCGTCCCTGATCTGGGGAATGCCGGGCGAGGCCGTCAAGCGCGGCGCGGCGCAGATGCGGATGGACCCCGCGCAGATCGCCGCGTGGCTGGGGTCCCTGGCGGCGCAGGCCATGCCGAAATCATGACCGACCCGCGTCCGCGAATCCTTGTCGTCGAGGATTCCAAAACCCAGGCTTTCAAAATGAGCGCGATCCTGGAGCAGGAGGGCTGGGAGCCGGTGTGGGCGCCGACGTCGGAAAAGGCGCTGGAAGAATTGACGCGCCTCGCGCCCAATTTGATTCTCCTCGATTATTTTCTGCCCGGCATGCGCGGGGACGAACTCTGCCGGCGGATCAAGATGAACATCAACACGCGCAATATTCCGATTTTGATGCTGACCGCCGAGGAAAGCGGCGCCGCCGAACTGCACGGGCTGGAAAGCGGCGCGGATGATTATATTTCCAAGTCGGCGGACGAGGAGATTCTGCTGATCCGCGTCCGAAACCTCCTGCGAAAATCCCGGACGCATCCGGCCATTCCGGGGACGGCCGAGTCGCCGTTTCGCAAGGCCAAAATCCTGGCCATTGACGACAGCCGCACCTATCTCGAATACCTGGCCGCGGAGCTGGAGGGGGAGGGATTCGCTGTGGAGAAAGCCGGCGGCGGCCGGGACGGGCTGGAACGGTTTGTGAAAGACTCCTTCGACTGCGTGATCGTCGATCTCATGATGCCGGATGTGGACGGCATTGAAGTTTGCCGGCAACTTTCCGAAATCCGCCGGACCATGACCAATCCATTCGTCATGCTGATGCTCACCGCCCACGAATCCAAAGAGGATCTGACCCGCGCCCTGGATGCCGGCGCGGACGATTTCGTCGGCAAGTCAAACGACCTGGCCGTCCTCAAGGGCCGCATCCGGGCGCTTCTTCGCCGGAAATTCTATCAGGACGAAAACCGCCGCATCCTCGAGGAACTCCGCGGCAAGGAACTCGAGGCCATCCGATCCAAGTCGGAAAAAGACGCGGCCGAGCAGGCGGACCGCGCCAAGAGCGGGTTTCTGGCCAACATGAGCCATGAAATTCGCACGCCCATGAACGCCGTCATCGGGATGACCGACCTCCTCCTCGATACGCCGCTCTCGCCCGAGCAGGAGGATTACGCCCGCACGGTCAAAGGCTCGGCAGAGTCCCTTCTTCATCTCATCAACGACATTCTCGATTTTTCCAAGATCGAGGCCGGCAAGCTCGAGCTGGACGAGCTGGAGTTTGATCCGCGCGAACTGGTGGGGGCGACCCTCAAGACTCTGTCCGTGCGGGCAAGGTCAAAAAACATTGACCTCCGGAGCCGCGTCGCGCCGGAAATTCCGCCCCGGCTCGCGGGCGATCCATCGAGGCTTCGCCAGATCGTCACGAACCTCGTCGGCAACGCCGTCAAATTCACCGGGCGCGGCGAAGTGTTTCTGGACGCCGGGATCGACACGGAATCGGAACGGGAAATAGTCCTTCGCTTTGAGGTCAGGGACACCGGCGTCGGCATTCCGCCCGACAAACAGAAAGTCATTTTCGACGCGTTCACCCAGATCCATGCTCCCGGCCGCGGCTATGAAGGCACGGGCCTGGGCCTGGCCATCTGCACGCGGCTGGTCGGGCTCATGGGCGGCAGTCTCGGCGTCGAGAGCGAGCCGGGCCGGGGGAGCACGTTCCGGTTTACCGCGCGGTTTAAGAAATCGACCGCGGCGGCGCCGGAATCTTCCATGCCGGTAGATCTCTCCGCGCCGGCGGCCCTCGGCCCCGCTCCCCGGCCGCTTCGAATCCTGGTCGCGGAGGACAATCCGGTGAACCAGCAGTTGGTCATTAAAATTCTGACCAAACGCGGCCACACCGCGCAGGTCGTATCGACCGGCATGGAGGCGGTCGAGATCTATTCAAAAGAGCCCTGCGATCTCGTCTTGATGGACGTTCAGATGCCCGGCATGGACGGCTATCAGACCGCCGCCGCCATCCGGCAAATTGAAAAAACAACAGGCGTTCATGTTCCCATCGTGGCGTTGACCGCGCAGGCCATGAAAGGCGACCGCGAACGCTGTCTGGCCGCCGGAATGGACGACTACATGTCCAAGCCGATCCGGGCGGCGGAGTTTCTGGCGAAAATCGAACGGATGTCCGTTGTCCGCTGGGAGGACGAACTTGAGGAGGCCTTCCGGCAAATGGGTGACGATCCGCAAATATTCAAGGAAGCCGCCGAGATTTTTCTGAAGTACGTGCCGGGCCATGTCTCCGAACTGGAGGCGGCGTTCCGGACGGGAGACGCCGGGGCCATCGAAAGCGCGGCGCACAAAATCAAGGGAACGCTTTCCTATTTCACCCAAAAACGGCCCTACGAACTGGCGGTGGAACTCGAACGATGCGCCCGTGAGAAACACCTCGACCGCGCGGAGAGATTGGTGGTTGAACTCAAATCCGCCGCGCGGCAAATGAAACAGGCGATTGAATCGTATGTGCGGAAGGTTGCGGTTGGATAATTCCAAAGGAGGAATACCCCATGCCTGAACCGATTCGGATTTTGCATCTGGAGGACGATGACGCCGCGGCCGCCCTCGTGCGGTTGGAGCTTCGGCGCAACGGATTTGCCTTCGCCGTGAAATTCGTCAAAACGGCGGAAGATTATATTGACGCGCTCGACACGCACAAACCGGATTTGATTCTGTCGGACTATCATGTGCCGGAATTCGACGGCCCGGCGGCATTGGCCTTTCGAAACGAAAAATGCCCGGAGACGCCTTTCATTTTCGTCACGGGAACGCTCGGAGAAGAGGACGCGGTGGAGACCCTCAAACAGGGCGCGACCGACTACGTCCTCAAGGACCGCATGCACCGGCTGGCGCCGGCGATCGCCCGCGCGATCGAGGAGCGAAAAAATCTCGAGAGCCGAAGACAGCTCGAACGGCAGTTTCTCGCCGCGCAGAAAATGGACGCGCTCGGGAGGCTGGCCGGCGGCGTCGCCCACGATTTCAACAATCTCCTGATGGCCATCATGTCCTTTTCGGATTTGGCGTTGCTTGAACTGCCGAACAACCATCCCATCCGGCCGCACTTGGACGATATCCAGACGGTGGCCGAGCGCGCCGCGGCCCTCAACCGCCAGCTCCTCGCGTTCTCCAAACGGCAGATCGCCGAACCCCGGGTCCTGGATTTGAACCGGCAAATCCGGGAACTTGAAAAAATGCTCCGACGCGTGATCGGTGAACACATCGAACTTCGATGCCGCCTCGCCGAACCGCTTGGACCCGTTTTCCTCGACCCGGGCCAGCTCGAACAGGTCATCGTCAATCTCGTGGTCAACGCCGGCGACGCCATGCCGACAGGCGGCCGGCTGACGATCGAAACGGCCAATGTGGAACTGGACGGGGAATATCAGCAGGACCATCCCTATTCTGTGACCGGCTCCCACGTGCGCCTCTCCGTCAGCGACACCGGGATGGGCATGACCCGGGAAATTCAGGCGCGCATCTTTGAACCGTTTTTTACCACCAAGGAAAAAGGCCGGGGCACCGGGTTGGGATTGTCGACCTGCTACGGCATCGTGAAACAAAACAACGGAAGCATAGAAGTGTACAGCGAACCGGGGTCGGGCACCACGTTCAAAATATATTTTCCGCGGACGGAAGGCGCTGCGGAAGAGGCGGCGAAGCCCGCAAAATCCGAAACGGTTTTGCGGGGAACCGAAACCATACTTGTGGCCGAAGACGAGCCGTTCGTCCGCGCCAGCATCACCGGCATTTTGCGGTCGCTGGGGTATCGGGTGTTTGAGGCGATGAATGGAGAAGAGGCGCTCCTGGAAGCTCGAAAGCGCCTGGAGGCCGGGGAGGAAATCGATCTTCTCCTCACCGACGTCATCATGCCGCAAATGGGCGGCAGGGAACTTTCCGAACGGCTGTCGGCCGTCTCGCCCGGTGCCCGGGTTGTCTTCATGTCCGGATATACGGAAGGCGCCATCGACGACCGGGGACTTCTGGCCAAAAACGTCAACTTCCTTCAAAAACCCGTTCGGATGGAAACACTGGCTAAAAAAATACGCGAGGCGCTGGATACATGAGCCTCTCCGTCCTCATCGTGGACGACGAGGAGGAAATCCGCTCGTCCCTGACAAACATTTTGAGCACCATCGGTTATCCGGCGATCTCGGCGGCCGGAAGCGCCGACGCCATGAGACACGCGGCAGAATTTTCGCCGGATGTCGTTCTGCTCGACATTCATCTGAACGACGAAATCGACGGGATCGAGCTTTGCCGGAGAATCAAGGCCGATCCGGCGGCGAAAAATCCATACGTGCTGATGCTGACGGCGGCCGCCGACCGGCGGAGCGTGCAGGCGGCGCTGGCGGCGGGCGCGGGGGATTACATCGTCAAGCCGTTCAAAATGTCGGTGCTGGTGCAGAAATTGGTGAGGCTGGCGATGAGTGGATCGACGCCATCCACCAAACCTCCGCAGACATTCCGGATCCTCGTGGTGGACGACGAGGTTGAAATTCAAAAATCGATGACCCAGATCCTCTCCAGCATGGGATACCAAACGGAATCCGCGGCGAACGCCCGGCAGACGCTCAAGATCATTCGGGAGTTTGATCCGCATCTGGTGCTGTTGGACATCAACCTGCCGCACAGCCTCGATGGGATCGAAATTTGCCGGAGGTTGAAGGAGTCCGGGTCGTCGAAATCGCCCAAAGTGATCATGATGACCGGCGTTTCGGACAAGGCCATCGTTCAAAAGGCGATGGACGCCGGCGCCGTCGACTATCTGGTCAAACCGTTCAAAACGCCCCATCTCCTCCGAAAACTCGCCCGGCACTTGTTGGGCGCTGACGCCGCTTTGGCCATTCCGGTTGATCCCGAAGATGAAGTCGTGGATGCCGCGGCCGCCGATGCGGCGGAGGACGAACCGCCGCCCAGCAGGCGCCGGGGTAGCGGCCTTGCGAGCGCCCGCGCCGCTGTCGAAGAGGAGCCGTCGCCGTGAAGCCCATTCCGGAAAAACAAATTGAGCAGATCGAGGAAAAACTGGCGAAAGTTCTGGAGGATATGAAGGAAGCCGGGGGAAAATTCGACGTCGACTCGGAATTTGAGGAGCTGATGTTTTCAAAAAACGAAACGCCCGATGTCGCGGTCGACGATATCCGGGCCATGACCCGCCGCTTTGGCCCGCGCCTCATGCAGCTTCTGGGCTTCCCGCCCGCGAACGGAACCTGCCGCCTGCGGATCCTGGAGGACGGTCTTCAGGCCGAGCTGGATGTCGATCCTCCGGCCGGAGACGGAAAACCGGCCGCGGTTGAGGACGTCCGGCGGCTGATCGGGGAAAAAGGCGTTGTCGCCGGAATCGATCAGGACGCAATCGAGAAGGCGGTCGAACAAGGCCGGACCGAGCCGGCGCGCGGAGTGATCATCGCCAGAGGAACCCCCGCGGTTTCTTCCAAAGACGGGTGGATCGAACTCATCTCCACACCCCGTGAGGGGGAGCGGAATTTGACCGCCGCCGCTTCACTGGATATCTCCGCCGTGATCAAGGATCAGGCCATCGCCCGTTTGGTTCCGCCGTCGCCCGGAACCCCCGGTCAGGATGTGCTCGGCCGGGAAATTCCCGTCATGGCGGGCATGCCGGTTGTGGCCGACCTGGGCGAGCGCGTGTCGTTCGACGCCAACGCCGGCATTTTCTACGCAAAAGAATCCGGCCGGGTCGTGATTCTCAAAAATTTTATTGACATCGAAAAATTGCTGGAGATCAAACAGGACATCGACATCTCCGTCGGGCACGTGACCTTTCCGGGAGAACTCGTCATTCGCGGATGGGTCAGGGCCGGGATGAATGTCGAGGCCGAAAAGGACATCGTCATCGAGGGCGGCGTCGAGGCGGCGGGCGTGAAATCCACCGACGGCAGTATTTTCATCAGCAAGGGCGTGCAGGGCTCGCAAATCGCGATGATCGAAGCCGCCTGGGACGTGAACGCCAAATTCATCGAGCAGGCGACAGTCATGGCCGGCGGCGTCGTCAAAACGCAGAATGCCATCCGCTCGGAATTGGCGGGCGGCGAAGCCGTGCTGGTCTGCGAGGGCAAAGGCGTTGTGATCGGCGGAAGAATCTACGCCGGCCGCCGCGTGGAAGTCCGCGAACTGGGCGCCGGTTCCGGCGAGCCGACGGTCGTTCAGCTCGGCATGACGCCGGAGAACCTGACGGCCCTGGCCAAACTGAAACTTCGCAAACAGGTCACGCAAAAAGCGTCGGCCGACGCCGAGCAGGCGATCTCCCGGCTGGGTCTGTCGGCGGAAGCGCTCCAATCCAAGAGTCTCACGGACGAAGGCCGCAATTTATTGAAGCTCACCAAAACATTGATCGTCCTCCAGCACCGCTGCCGGAAAGTCCAGGACGAGGAAACCGCATTTCTCGAATCGATGAAAACCAAAACCAACGGCGAACTCGACGTGCGCGGCAAAGTCCACCCCGGCGTCAAAATCCTGATCGGCCACTCGACCTACCAGGTCCAGGAGGCCATGTCCTGGGTGAGATTCCGATACGACCCTGAAAAACGGCGGATCAAGGCAATACCGCTGGGTTAAACTTGAAAGTCCCCCGCCTCTGGGTTATTGTCCTGTCGGTCTTCTCGGGGAGGTGCTCCAGTGGACAACGAGAGCAGACTGTAAATCTGCCGCCTCACGGCTACGGAGGTTCGAATCCTCCCCTCCCCAGTTTGAAAGTATCGGCGGATCGGAGTGTGGGTGTGTCGGAGAAAAAAATATGACGATTCAGAGCGGCTGTATCTCCGATACTCCGATACACCGATACTCCGATACTTCCAGACAATGACCCTCATGGCCGTTGACTTCGGCACCAAACGAATCGGCGTCGCCGTGACCGACCGCGCCGAGAAAATTGCCCTGCCCCTGGCGTCGCTTGCCGTGCGGTCCGAGGCGGATGGCGTCGACAAAATCGCGCGGATCGCCGCCGAGCGGGAGGTCCGCGAGATCGTTCTGGGACTTCCGCTGGGACGGCACGGGGACGATTCCCGCATGAGCGAAGTCGTCCGCGCGTTCGCGGAGAAGCTTCGCGCCGCCGTGTCCGTGCCGGTGACGTTTTCCGATGAGAGCTATACAACCAAACTGGCCGAAGCCCCGATGATGGAGGCGGGGATGTCGGCCAAAAAACGGCGCGGCCGGGTCGATGCCGGCGCCGCAACCCTGCTCCTCCGGGCGGTCTTGGACAGCCGTCATTCCTCAGATGGATAGTGTACTCTCCCGGAAGTTGCTCTACATTCGTCATTCCCGCGAAAGCGGGAATCCAGGCGGTTGCCGAGCCGGAAGCATGTGCCTGGACCCCCGCTTTCGCGGGGGTGACGGGCGGCGCATAAGGCAGGAATCGTTGGACACAGTACACTAGAATGAGAACCGCCACCGTTCTCGGAATTGTCGCTGCCCTTATTGCCGCATTCTTTTATGCGATCAGCAGGCCTCTGGCGGTGCTGCACGACGGGCTGGTCGAGATCCCGCCGGGCGCGGGGCTGTCCGTCATCACAGGACGGTTCTTCGGCGGGCAGGCGGGCTCGGGGATGTTGTTCAAGGCTCATGTCGTCCTCACCGGCGCCAGCCGCCGCCTTCAGGCCGGCGAGTACCAGCTTTCGAAGGACTCGATCCGCAGTCTCACCCAAAAATTGCTTTCCGGCAAAGTCCATCTGTACCGGCTGACGGTGGCGGAAGGCATCTGGGCGACGGACATCGTGACGCTTCTGGCCGAATCGGGACTGGCCGACCGTGACCGTCTGCTGGATCTCATCCACGACCCCGCCTTTGCACGGGAACTTCTCGGGTTCGACGCGCCGGGACTGGAAGGCTACCTTTTTCCGGAAACCTACTTTTTTTCAAAAGGCATGAAGGAGGATGAGATTTTGCGGGTGTTCGTCCGCCGCTTCCGTGAAAAAACCGGCGGCCTTCTCGAATCCGACACCGCGCACGCCGTGGTGACGCTGGCGTCCCTGGTTGAACGCGAAGCGCGGATGGACGAGGAACGCGCCCTCATCGCCGGCGTTTTCTTGAACCGCCTCAAACGCCGCATGCCCCTCGAATCCTGCCCCACGGTCGAGTACGCGCTCGGCCGGAAAAAAATGGCGCTGTCCCAGAAAGATATCGCCGTTGATTCCCCCTACAACACCTACCGCCGCGCCGGTCTCCCGCCGGGTCCGGTCGCCAACCCGGGCCTTGCGGCGATCCGCTCGGTCCTCGCGCCGGCCGAAACCCGCGCCCTTTTTTTCGTCGCCCGGGGCGATGGCCGGCACATTTTTTCGGAAACCCTCGCGGCGCATAACCGGGCGAAGGCGCAGGTCCGGAAAATGTCAGGGAGAAAGGGAGAAAGGGAGATAGGGAGATAGGGAGAAAGTCAACTGGCTGCCGGCTGGGGACCGCCGGGGGCTGCCGGGGCTGCCGGGGTCAGACTTAGGTTTATAGGTTTATTTTTAACGCATGACAATGATTTCCCACCTTGTAAATAAACCTATAAACCTAAGTCTGACCCCCTTCGTACTTCGCCCCCCTTCGCCCCTTCGCCCCGGTCTTATTCTCCGGGTCTTCCAACTTTTTTCAAATATTTTTCGATTTTTTCGGTTTCAATCGGGAGGGGGAGTTTGCCTGCACCGTTTATTCAGGGTGTGGGGAAGTTCTGTTCAGGTCTCATGGAAACTTGACTTTGTGCCGAACTGTAGACTACGATGCGCAATTACCCATCCGCGCCGCGGGTGCGGCGCTTTGACCGGTGAAGAGGAGAGGAACCAGATGATGCGCTTGGCGGGCCGGGGGGTTTTGGGGGCCGTTTTGATGTTCTGCTATCCTGCGGAAACGCTGTCCAAGACCTTGGATGGCATGTTCCTCGAATCGGCGTCCACGCTGAGCCGCGGCGCTTGGAACGTCAAGTCTTACCTCGAATTCGGCAGCGGCGCCGAACCGGTCACCGCTTCCGTGGGCGCCGGCGGCACTTCCGTTAAACTTCAGGTCGATTCCATCCGTCTTCCGGTTGAAATCCGCTACGGCCTGGCCGACAACTGGGAAGTCGGCGGAGATCTCGGCTTTGAGTCCGACGACGGCACCCAGGTCACCGTTGCAGGCGTCACGACACGCCACCTCGACGGCTCGGGCCTCCAGCGCCTCCGCCTGCTTGGCAAATGGAACTTCTGGCAGGACGCCGCCGGCATCGCCACTCTGGCCTTCGCCGGAGACAACCAGCTCTACTACAGCCTGGACAGTTTTGATTTCGGTCTTAAATTCGCCTACAGCCCCCAGCTCGGCGCCGGCACTCTCAATCTCAATCTGGGCCTTCTCATCAAGGGCGGCGACCCGGACCTCGGCGGCACGCTCGCCTCGAGCGTAAAATATAATACCATTTTCGACTACGGCATCGGCTACGTCTATCCCTATTCCGACAACTTCGTCGGCATTTTTGAATTGGCCGGCGCGACAGCGACTTACAAAAATTCCGGCGGCGTCTCGACCAAGGGTCCCTTCGCTTTCAATGTGGGCGCCCGATATGGTTTCACCGACCGGTTCTATCTCGACGGCGGCCTCGGCATTGGTCTCGGCGGCGGCAGTCCCGATTTTCTCCTGAAGGTCGGCATGGACTGGATGTGGGGGACGTTCGAACAATATACGTCCACGACCGAGGCGTCCTCGACGCGCTGGAAACCGACGGAGACGGCGGGCAAGACGACCACGCCGGCGCCGACGGGCGCGACGACGCCTTCGACGACTAAAGCTCCGCAGAAAAAAGATGAGCCTTACTACGAGCCGCCGGCCAAGTATGAAACGCCCCAGCCCTACAAGCCGCCGGAGCCGGCGAAACCTTCGGTCGACGAACAGGTCGCGACGCGCGTGGCGGACGCCCAGGCGTCGTTTGGCCGCGGGGATTTCGTCTCCGCCGCCGCGCATTACGAGGGCGCGGTCAAGCTCAAGAGCACCGACCCGACCCTTCACTACAATCTCGCCACGACCTACTTTCAAATGAAGAAATACGCCGACGCCAAGTCTTCCTACAAGGAAGCCGTGCGGCTGAACGCGTCGGACCCCGACAGCCACCTCTATCTCGGCTACACCTACTATTACCTCGGCGACCAGGCCTCGGCGATCGGCGAGTGGCAGAAAGTCCTCCAGATCGATCCGTCCAACACGCTCGCCCGGGACAACCTCAAGGCCCTCGGCGCGGAATAACCTCATGCGGTGGGGGGTCGCTCTTTCGGCGATGTGCGTCGTACTTTCGACGTGCGTCAACGCTCAGGCCGGCGTCTATCTGTTTCGGGACAAGGAAGGCCGCGTGGTCCTTTCGGACGTGCCGGCGAACGCATCCGCCAAGCGCCTGATCGGCGATCCCACGGCCGAGGAGGGCATCGGCGGGTTCGTCGCTGACCGCGAACGGGTGGCGCTTTACATCGGTCTCATCCGCAAGTTCGCCCGCACCTATAATCTGCCGGAACATCTCGTCAAGGCTGTGATCCAGGTCGAATCCGCCTTTAATCCGAAAGCCGTTTCCCACAAAGGCGCCGTCGGACTGATGCAGGTGATGCCCGCAACCGCCCAGGACATCGGCATTCTCGGGGATTTGACGGAGCCGGAAGTCAACATCGAAGCCGGATGCCGGTACCTCGCGATGATGATGAGCCGCTTCAAGGGCCGCGTCGATCTCGCCCTGGCCGGCTACAACGCCGGCCCGGAGGCTGTCGTCCGCGCAGGCGGCGCCATCCCCGATTTCCCCGAGACCAAAGCCTATGTCAACAGCGTGATGGACATCACCAGCCGCTTCCAGACCGGCTCCGTCTACATCGTCGAACTTTCCTCCGGCCGCTTTCTCCTCACGAATTACTGAACTTCGCTATTGGCTGTTTGCTAATAGCTATTAGCCCAATAGCGAACAGCAAACAGCCAACAGCGCCCGGGCATCTTGATCGCCCAAATCACCCTATGCTACAAGAAACCATGACAGAGCGTGCCGATGATAGACTTTCCCGCGTCGCCGAGGTCGTGCGCCGGCCCGATCATTCCGCCGCGTCTTTCTCCGGCGATCCGGTCGTGGGCGTGGATCTTGGGACCGCCGATGTCGTCCTTCTGGTGTTGAATCATTCGGGCGAACCCGTCCTTGGGTATCTCGAATGGGCCGAGGTCGTCCGGGACGGCGTCGTTGTCGATTTCGTCGGCGCGCGCCGCATTCTCCGCCGCATGGTCGATCAGGCCGAGCAGTCGCTGGGCCGGAAAATCCGGACCTGTTCGACCGGCTATCCGCCCGGCACCGATCCGGACCTGAGCGTGAACGTGGTCCGGGATGCCGATCTGAAAATCGACGCCGTCATCGACGAGCCCACAGCCGCGGCGCTCGCGCTGGGCCTCTCCGATGGCATTGTCGTCGACATCGGCGGCGGCACCACCGGCATTTCCGTTCTCCAGGGCGGGAAGGTCCAATACTCGGCCGACGAAGCGACCGGCGGCCGGCATCTGTCGCTCGTGATCGCCGGAGCGAACAAGATATCCTACGATGAGGCCGAGCGGCGCAAGCGCGCTCCGGGCGGCGCCGAGTTTTTGAATGTCGTCCGGCCGGTCATCGAAAAAATGGCGTCGATTGTCGAGGCTCACATTCGCGGAATCGATACGTCCCTTCCGATCATCCTGGTCGGCGGCACGCCGCAATTGGCCGGATTCGGGGAAATTTTCGAAGAATCCCTTGGCCGCAAAGTCTCCATTCCATCTGAATCTCTGTTCGCTACGCCGCTTGGAATTGCTCTGGCTGGGATCAAGACGCCCTCCAATCCCAATGGCGCCGCCGTTCCGGCATTGTCTCGATGATCGCTCTTGACGAACCGTCCGTCAGCGCGACCGTCGAGCAGGTCGTCCGCCGCGTTTTGGCCCGATCGTCTTTGACCGCGCCGGCGCAGAAATCAACGCCAGCATCGACCTTGAAACGCGTGGTGCCGATCGGCATTTCAAGCCGCCACCTCCATCTTCAGCCGGACCACGTCGAGGCCCTCTTTGGCCGCGGACACAAACTCACGCGATACCGCGACCTCATGCAGCCCGGGCAGTTCGCCGCAAAAGAAATCGTGACGTTGATCGGCCCGAAAGGTAGGATCATGAATGTTCGGGTGCTCGGTCCGGAGCGCAAGCAGACCCAGATCGAAGCCGCCGTCACGGATCTCCGGGCGCTCGGCGTCATGGCGCCGCTCCGCCTGTCGGGCGACCTCGCCGGATCCGCGCCGCTCAAAATTCGCGGGCCGTGCGGGCTGGTCCAGATCACGGAAGGCCTCATCATCGCCCAGCGGCACCTGCACATCAGTTCCGATGAGGCCGCCCGGTACGGCGTCAAGACCGGCGACCGCCTCCGGATCAGGACCCGGGGGAACCGCCCGGTCGTTTTCGAGGACGTCATCGTCCGGGCGGGCGGGGATTACCGGATGGAGTTTCATCTGGACACGGACGAAGGCAACGCCGCCGGCGTGACAAACGGCGACCTGGCCGAAATTCTCTAGGAGGATGTCATGCAAATCGCGCGGGTGATCGGGAACGTCGTGGCGACGCGCAAGGTCGACAAAATCATGCGGTATAAACTCCTGGTCGTCGAGCCGGTCGACCTCGCGGGAAAACCCTCCGGCAAGCATCTGGTGGCGATCGACGCCGTCCAGGCCGGGCCCGGCGAGATTGTGTTCATCGTCGAAGGCAGTTCCGCGCGGATGGCCGTCCCGGAAAAGGACGTGCCGATCGATACCGCCATCATCGCCATCATCGATTCGATCGAACGCGACGGCACCATCGTCTTCAAAAAATCCGACCAGGAATTCGCGGCCGTCTGACCATGCTTCTTGTGATGGGCTGTGACCACGGTGGCTTGGCGCTCAAAAATGACCTCAAAGCGCAATTGGCCGCCCTCGGACACTCGATCAAGGATTTCGGGACTTTCACGAAGGACGCCGTCGACTATCCCGACATCGCGTTTCTCGTGGCGCAGGGCGTCGCGCGCTGCGAATACGAACGCGGGATTCTTGTCGACACAACGGGCATCGCATCCGCCATCGTGGCGAATAAGGTCCCCGGGATCCGCGCCACACCCTGCGTCGATGCCGTCACCGCCAAGTCCTCGCGGGAGCACAACGACGCCAACGTCCTCTGTCTTGGCGCCGCAGTCGTTTCATCGGAAAAAGCCCGCGAGATCCTTTCGCTGTGGCTTGCCACCCCCTTTGCCGGCGGCCGGCATGCCCGCCGCGTCGAAAAAATATGTCAGGTGGAGGAGATGACCATGAAACACGACGGCCTCCACTGCGTCCGTTAATATGGAGTTGGCGCGCGTGTTCGGCAGGGTCTGGGCCACCAGCAAGGATCCAAAACTTCGACAGACGAAACTCCTGCTCGTTCAGCCGGTCGATTTTCATCTCAAGGACCGCGGCAAGCCTTTCATCGCCGTCGAAAGCGTCGACGCCGGCGCGGACGAAATCGTCCTCCTCGCGCGCGGCCGCGAGGCAACCTTTCCCTTCGGCCTGGAACCGGCCGCCCCGCCCGTCGACAAATGTTGCGTCGGGGTGGTGGATGATGTCTACTACGATGAAAACGCCTGAGATGGGATTTTGGATTTGGGATTGCGAATTGCGGATTTTGAAATCCGCGATCCGCGATCCGCGATCCGCGATCTCATGTTGATCTGCCGCGTCAAAGGCAACGTCGTCGCCACCCGCAAGGACCCGCGTCTCGATTCGTGGAAACTGCTCATCTGTCAGCAGGTCGGGATGGGCGGCGAGCCGCAGGGCGAGCCGTTTCTGTCTGTGGATGCGGCCCAGGCCGGCGTCGGCGACACGGCGCTGGTCGCCCGTCATGGCGCGGCCGCCCGCGCGGCGATGATGGCGATCCGGAAATCGGATGAGTACGCGCCGGCGAACGCCGTGATCGTCGGGATCATCGACGAGATCACGGATTACAGAAACTCCGGCGCGGCCGCGTCCTCGCCTGATGAGACTGTGAAAACACCCAATGCCCGCCCGCGAGGCCGGCCGAAAAAGAATGATCAACGGGGAAAGACCAAATGATTTCCGAAGAGGCCATCGAACGCATCGCCGCCGCCGTCATCCGCGAACTTGAGCAAACCGGGCAGATTCCCCCGGACGCCGGGGCCGTGTCCGTGGCCTGTTCCGCGCACGACCGGGAAGAGGGCGAAATCTGCTGCGCCTGCTGGGTCCAGAACCCCGAAGGCGTTCAGGAATTCATCGACATGGGCGCCACGCGATTCGGAACGCGCCTCGGCGAACCCGTCACGGCGCCGAACCTCGCGGGATACATCGACCACACGCTCCTGAAACCCCAGACCACCCGCGCTGAAATCGAACAGCTTTGCAAGGAGGCTCGTGAGTATCATTTCGCGTCGGTTTGCGTGAATCCATTCTGGGTGCCGCTCTGCGCTCAGCTGCTCAAGGGGTCCGGCGTCAAAGTCTGCACCGTGATCGGGTTTCCCCTCGGGGCGACGAGCACAGCCGCCAAGGCCGCCGAGACCCGGGACGCGATCGCGAACGGGGCTGAGGAGGTCGACATGGTCATCAACGTCGGAGCGCTCAAGGCCGGGGACCACGACACGGTTCGGAGGGACGTTGCGGAAGTCAAAAAAGCCGCGGGTTCACGCACCCTCAAAGTGATCCTGGAGACGGGCCTTCTCACCGATGAGGAAAAAATGATCGCTTGTCAGCTCTGCAAGGAAGCCGGCGCCGATTTCGTCAAAACCTCCACCGGATTCGGTCCCGGCGGTGCCACCCTCGCCGATATCGCCATGATGCGCCGCGTCGTCGGCCCCGGCATGGGCGTCAAAGCCTCGGGCGGCGTGCGCGACACCAAAACCGCCAAACAGATGATCGAAATGGGCGCCACCCGCATCGGCGCCTCGGCCGGCATCGCCATCGTCAAGGGCGACGCGCCCTCGGGCTCGGGGTACTGAATGTATCGGAGTATCGGAGTGTCGGAGTATCGGAGACAGCCCTCACCGATACACCGATACTCCGATACCCCGATACTCACCGGCGCGTTCCGGCCTCACGCTGAGAAACGACGATGAAGGTCGTTCTGAATCTGTGGGACGGCGTCCGATTCGACGCCATTTTCAAGGTCAACGACTGGATGGGCCTGCCGAATCTCTTCCGGGTCATCAAAAACGGGGTGCTGTACACGAACATCTACACCGAGGAACCCGCCCTCACGCCCCAGTGCGTCGCGCGGATCATGTGCAACCGCCGCGGCAAGTGGATCAGCCAGTCGCTCTGGGAGAAGATGCATAAGCGCAGTTGTTTCGTCGGCTATCCGGAAGACTCCGTGCGGGGATACCTCCGGAAAATTCCCCACTGCGAGTTGTTGGATGTGCTGTACAAGCGGAAACTCGAGGCGTACCTGAAGAGCACGCCGGAGGGGCGGAAGAAGATGAACAAGCACCGCATGTGTTATCCCGACGAGTTCCGGATGAAAGTCGCGCGGAGGATGATTCCCAAATACGATTTCACCTTCGTCTACTTCCCCGGCCCCGATTCCGCCGCGCACGATTGCCGGGACCAGAAAAAACACATTTACCACCACGGGTCGCCCTACGTGCACGCCATCAAAAACTGCGACCGGCTCCTCGGGAAACTCCTCCAGACCCTCGACCGCACCGCGCCGAATGACTATGTCGTCATGATCGTCGCCGACCATGGTATGTCCGACGAGGGCCGGCACTCAATCGGGAAGTGGACCGACAAGATCATCATGCAGGTCCCGTTCGCGGTGATGGGCAAGGGCATCCGGTCAAACTGGTACGAGCAGAGTCTCTATCACACCTACGACATCACAAGCGGCATCGTGGGACTCTTCAAGGGTGACGCGCACAACACGATTTTTCGGCATGCCCTGAGAAATCATTCCTAGATCAGAAAATTCACCATCGCCTGCCCGTTCGTATCGCCGTCCCGGCTGTCCCGCACGCGCAGATAGTCGGCGAGGTCCTGGATGGTCGCCTCCGAGCGGTTCCCGGAAATTTCCTTGAATGTCTCCTGAATCACGGCCCTCTGGGCGGCATCATCGACGGCGGCGAACGTCTTGAACTGGTCGTTGCTCGCAAACCGCGTGAATTCGTCAATGTTGAGCGTGGTGCTCTTCGAGTCGGTCCCCTTGGACAGATTGATCTGCTCCACGATCTGCTCCGAAAACTTGAACGCGTCGTCGGCGATGTCGGTCGTGGTGGATTTGTTGCTGTAGGTCAGTAAAAAGGGTTTCCCGGAATTCTTCGGCACCGCATTGTAAAACCCGTCCGCGGCGCTGACGGCAAACTCGGCCATGTGTACCCTCCCTGGTCCTTCATCTGGGTCCCTCCCTGGGACCCCCTAAATATACAGGCCGTCGGCCGTCGTGTCAAATGAACAACGGATTCGGAATTTCATTGCGTATTGCTCATTGTTGCATTGCTCATCGTCCTCTAGTAAACTCACACAATTATGATGCCGAGCGTGCTTTTACAGCCGTCGCTGGTTCTGAACAGCGCCTTTCTGCCGGTCTCGATCGTCCGGGCTTTCGAGGCCTTGTGCCTCGTGGTGACCGAGAAAGCGGACTTGCTGGAGGGCGATGAGGCGGAGCTGATCCGGTCTCAGTTTCTCAGTTTTCCCCTGCCCCGCGTCGTCCGGCTCCTGAATTTTTCCGGCATGCCGACCAACCCGTCGTGGTCGAGGCTCAAGGTCATCTACCGCGACGACCAGACCTGCGCGTGGTGCGGGGTCCGCCGCAAGATCGACGACCTCGACTGCGATCACATCATCCCCCGCTCCCGGTGGCATGCCTGCCCGGCGCCTCTTAGAAAAAAATACGAGGCCCCCTCGGGCAAGCTCCAGAATGTCCATGCCCCTTGGAACTCCTGGGAGAACACAGTCGCGTCCTGCCGTCCCTGCAACGCCAAAAAAGGCAACCGCTACCACTGGGAACTCGGCCTGAAACTCCTCTGGGATCCCTACGAACCCGAATATGTCCCGTCCATGATCGTCTCCTTCGACCGCGCCCGGAAACTGGGCTGGCTCGATTATCTCCTCAACCCCAAAGGCCGCCCGATTTTTCCGTCCGCCGTCAAAATTATCGCCCTCCCGCCAATCTCGCGCGCCGCGCAACAATCCTAAAGCTATTCGCTGTTGGCTAATAGCTAATAGCCAATAGCCAATAGCTGACAGCCAAAAGCCGAATTGGGGCGTCGCCAAGCGGTAAGGCAGCGGCCTTTGGAGCCGTTATTCGCAGGTTCGAATCCTGCCGCCCCAGATAGTCAATGAGTATTTTTACTCATTCACTGAGTATTTTGTTGACATCGGCGTCGACCTCGGTTATCCTCTGAACATGTCCAAGGCACATTATACCCGATCGCTGGTTTCGGAACTCGAGTCCTCCATACGGCGCGCTCCGTCTCTCATCCATATTGTGGCCGGCGCGAGACAGACGGGCAAAACCACGGCCGCGGAACAATTGGCGGCGCGATGGAAAGGTCCGGTCGTGCGCGCAACGGCGGATTCGCCCGTGCCGCCCGGACCGGAATGGGTAGAAGTCCATTGGAACCGGGCCTTGGAGCGCTCTCGGGAATCTCCACAGAAATCGGCCCTGCTCATTTTGGATGAAATCCAGAAGGTGCGGGGATGGAGCGAGATGGTCAAAGCCCTTTGGGATGAAGACCGCCGGCGCCGCAGCGTCCGGCTTCTGCTCCTCGGTTCCTCGGCCCTGCTGGTTCAAAAGGGCCTCACGGAAAGTCTCGCCGGTCGGTTCTTCCTGCACCGGTGTCCGCACTGGTCGTATCCGGAATGCAGGTCGGCGTTCGGGTGGGATCTGAACCAATGGATTTTTTATGGCGGATATCCCGGGGCCGCCCGATTGATTCGGGACGAGCCAACGTGGCGACAGTATATCGCCGATTCGCTGATCGAAACGGCCATCGCGCGGGACGTTCTGGCGCTTGAACGGATCGCCAAACCCGCGCTTCTTCGACATCTGTTTGGCCTTGCCTGCCAGTATCCGGCGCAGATTATTTCATTCAACAAGATGCTGAATTCTCTGCAAGATGCGGGGAATACCGTTACGCTGGCCCACTACCTTCGGCTTTTGGAAAGCTCTTTCCTCGTATCTGGCTTGGAGCAGGCCTCCGGCAAATCCAGAAAACGCGGAACCAGCCCCAAGATCGTTGTCTGGAACAACGCGCTGGTCAGCGCTCTTTCCGGATATACATTCCGAGAGGCCCGGGACAATCCGTCCTTCTGGGGCCGGCTTGTCGAAAATGCGGCAGGAGCGCATCTGCTGAATCATCTGCCGCCGCCCAGATACGTCACCGGATACTGGCGGGAACGAAACTCGGAGGTTGATTACGTCGTCACGGCCGGGAATAAGAGGATCGGCATCGAGGTTAAAAGCGGCCGTCTGGGCGGCATGGAGGGACTGGGCGCATTCAGAAAACGATTCCCTGCCGCCAAAATTTACTTGATCGGTCCGAAAGGAATTTCTTTGGAAGACTACTTCAGCGCCGACCCGATGACCCTTTTCAATATTTAGCTCGCCCTGTCGAGATATGTCCGCTCAGCCGTCGGCCAACGGCAGATGAAGACGAAATCGCGAGCCGCGCGGCGCTGCGGTTTCAGCGGTCAGATCGCCTCCGGCCTGGCGGGCGAGCGCGCGGGCGATCGACAAACCGATTCCGCTTCCCGGAATATCGGCGCTTCGCGCGTTGGCGCCGCGATAGAAGCGCTCGAAGATGTGCGGAATATCTTCCGGCGGGATGCCCTGCCCTTCGTCCGACACGTCAAGATCATAGGATTGATCCACGGGCCGGCCGATGTCGGAGACATCGGCACCTGGGGCGTCGGAGACGCTGATCCGGCCGATGATTTGGATGCGGCCGGACTGCGTCGAGAATTTCACGGCATTGTCCAGCAGATTCCGGACGGCCCTCGCCAGCGCGTCCTCGCTCATGGGCACATACGCTTTCTCGACACGAAGCTCGCAGATCACGTCTTTGGCCGATATCTGCGCTGACATATCTTTCAGAACGCTCTCGCACAGTCCCGCCACTTCGGTCCGCCCATTCGAATTTCCTTCTTCCGCGCGCGCCAGGGTCAACAGGTCATCTGACAATTTTTGCAGGCGAACGGTTTCGTCTCTCACCGCCTCCAAAGCCTCCCGGTATTCGCCCGCTGTCCTGTCTTTGCGGCGCAGGGTGACGTCCACGGCGCTCAAAATGGACGAAAGAGGTGTTCGGAGCTCATGCGCGGCGTCCTGCGTGAACCGCCGGATCTGATCGAACGCTGATTCAATCCGATCCAGCATCGTATTGAGGGTTACGATCAACCGGCCAACTTCATCCCGGGCTGCCGGCACGGGGATGCGTAGAGACATATTGGATTCCTGAATCTGCGTCGCGGTTCGAACAACATCGCCGATCGGCGACAGCGCCTGACCGGCCATCCACCAGCCACCTGTCATGGCGAGGATCAGAAAAAGCGTGAGCAGGACAAGAGCGGCGGCCCGAAGCCGAACCATGACGTAATCGACTCTTTTCAAAGGCTCTTCCAGCATGATGATGTCGCCCGAGCCATCGCCGGCCTTTTGCAGGATGATTCGGTGCGGGATGTCTCCAATATCTTTCTGTAGAAAAAGGGTGGCACCCGCTTCCAGCCGCCGGAAATCTTCCGGGAGCATTTCAGGAAATGTGTGAGACATATCCTTTGAGCCGAAGAGGTATTCCCGGTTCTTTCCAAAAACCACATGGTGGAAATCACTTTGAGATACAAATTCCTTGAACCGCTCAATATCGCTTTCCCGTTTTTCATCCTGATACAGGGCGTTCACAAGGAACATCTCATCGGTCAGTTCGATGTCGAATTGCTGGAGGAGGACGTGTTTGATTCTCCAGTAACCGGCCATGCCGGCCGCGAACAGGGATACGAACAGGATCAGAGAATACCAGAGGGAGAGTTTGAGTCTCAGATTCATCCGTGATTCCCCGATGCTTGCGACCTGTCGCAAAGCCGGTATCCCTCGCCTCGGACGGTTGTCAGATAGTGATGATCCGGGTCGAGCTTGGACCGGAGCCGGTTGACGAAGACATCGATGACGTTGGATTCGGAATCGTAAGGAAAATCCCAGACGTGATCGGCAATGCGGCTGCGGCTGATGACCTCGTCTGGATGGCGAAACAGGAATTCAAGCAACGAAAATTCCCGGGTGGTCAGTTCCACGGCCCGACCGTCGCGCGAGGCCCTGCGTGTTTTGAGATTCAACCGGATCGGTCCGCAGGAGATTTCGTCCGTGGCCGCCACGCCCCTCCGGAGGAGCGCCCGGATACGCGCCAAGAGTTCATCGAACGAAAACGGTTTGACGAGGTAATCGTCCGCTCCCGTGTCGAGGCCTTTCACGCGGTCCTCGACGCGGTCTCGCGCCGTCAGCATGAGAATCGGCGTGAGGTTGCCCTCCAGACGAAGCGTCCGGCAGACTTCCAGGCCGTCCAGGAGCGGCAGGGATATGTCCAGAATAACCAGATCATAATGACCCGCCCGCGCGAGCTCCAGCCCTTCTTTGCCGTTCGTCGCCACGTCCACCGCATAAGATTCTTCCCGCAGACCCTTCCGGAGAAACGCAACCAGCCGCTTTTCATCTTCGATCAGGAGAAGTCTCATCATTTCAATCTACACTATATCGTCCGGCGCATCCACCAGTCCGACTCCCCTTCGTTTTTGGGGATGGGACGGAAAAGGAGCGGTGCTTCGCGAGCGGGGATGCGGAGCACGTAGCTGTACAGGACATGCGCCACGGCAAGCGACAGGAACGCCGACCAGACGACATCGGAGAGGAAGTGCCCACCCGCCGCCATGCGGCCCAGACCCACCGCCGCGCCGGTAGCGATCCCCATCGCCAACGATGCCGCGGCCCTCCTCGGCCGATCGCGCCTCCATACCCACCAGCCCAGGGCGAACAAAAATCCCACCGAGCTGTCGCCGCAGGGGAACGATTTGCCGCCCTCACCCCTGAACGGCGCGGGGGCGAACTGCTTCCGACCGCCAAACTCCAGGATGTCCCTCGGCCGGGGCCGCCCCCAGTGTTCCTTGAAAACGCTGTTGACGATCAGCCCGGGTCCGATCGCGACGCTCAGCAGAATGAAGATCGCAGTGCGGCGCCATGTGTCGTTCCGACGCCGGACTCCCACCGCCAGCGCGGCAAGCCCGACGAGCACCAACGTCGTGGTGATCCACGGCGCCATTCCATGCGGCAAGGACAACAGCCCATGCCAGCCCAGCGGCCAGGGGTTCGGCGATTGCGGGCTGTAAAAAAGCTCCGCCGCGGCCATATCAATTTGTGTGCAATCGAACAGGATCGTGATCACGGCGCCCAGACCAAGGAAGACCATCGTGTCGAATCGCCAATCACCGCCAAATCGTCTCATCGCCGACCCGGGATTCCCTTCGTCTTCCCGGTCATCCGTTGCCCCGGGACTTGATTCTGGTTCCATCCACAAAATCCAGCTGCTGAACGTAGACGGATGTGTTGACGTCCATCAGCCCCAGCAAGGTGTGAAAGAGAATGTCCGGGGTGGATACGGTTTTCGCCTTGATTTTCAATTTCTCCATATCCAGGTTCTTCTTGAAGGCATCACCGAACCAGATCAGAGCCGGAATGCGCCGTTGGGCCTCCGGCGCCAGAAAATAGGGCGTGCTGTGGAAATAGACTCCGCCCTCCCCGAGCGATTCGCCATGGTCGCTCATGTAAATCATCGCCGTCTCAAACCGGGTCGAGTATCCTTTCAAAAACCGGATGACGTTCGACAGGAAATAGTCCGTATATAATATGGAATTGTCGTAAGCGTTGTTGATCTCTTCCGACGTGCAATACTCGATCTGCGGGGTGTTGCACGCAGGCGTGAATTTCTCGAACTCCTTCGGGTACCTCTCGTAATAAGCGGGGCCATGGCTTCCCCTTTGATGAAGCACGATGAGAATGTCACCGGCCGGGCGGCTTTCGATGTAGTCTTCCAGCCCCGCCATCATCCCGACGTCCCGGCATTCCACATCACAAACAGGATTTGTTTTGGGTGACAAATAGTCCTCGTAGGGAACGCGCGCGGCCACGCCCTGCGAACTGGAATTGTTGTCCCTCCACAACACGCTGACGCCGGCGGTGTTCAAAACGTCGAGAATATTTTGGGTCGATTCCGCCTTACGGCGACTGAAATGGTCTTTGCCGAGGATCGAAAACATGCACGGGACCGCGATGTTCGTGGATGTTCCGCACGCATGCATGCCGGGGAAATTGATGAAATCCTCCTTTTTGAGAAGCGGGTTTGTTTCCCGGGCATATCCATTGATGGAAAATCGATCGGCCCTGGCCGATTCACCCACGACCAGGATGACCAGATCCCTGCCGGCATCGGCGGGGGAGCCTTGCGCATCCATCCCGATGGCCTCAACGGGTCCGGGGCGCAGGAAATTCAGTCGGGCGTATTTATACGCGGAGTACAGGTAGTAGGTCGGGTTGGTGTAAAACCGCAAACTCTTTTGCGCCGTGAAAAACGAAGCGTAGTGTTTGTTCATTGAAAGGACGACCACATACATGACCAGGGCGGCGGAGACGACGGCCGTCAACCTGGACAATGCCTCGCGCTTGAAATTCCCGTGTTCCATCTTCGCGCGGTAAACAAAAATGGATGGAAGGATCCCCAGCAGGAGGAAATGGACAAACAATTTGAAGCTGAGCCATTCGGCCGCTTCCCTCGCGTTGGTCTCCCGAATATTCTGAATCATCAGGTGGTCGATGACGACGTTGTAGTGGTCCATGAAATAGCAGGCGGGGGCTGACAGGAGAAAGAGCAGGATGAGGACGGGTTTGGTCGTATGTTTGGAACAGACGATGGACAGGAGAAAAAAGATAACGGTGGGCAGGAGGACCGCAATCGATATCAAAAACGGGATATTTTTGGCGGAGGGAAGATAAACGACCCACACGTTCCTGAAAAACGCCGGATTATAAAAAACCGTCAAAAAAACGGATGCGGCGGCGAGCAGTTTGGTTCTTGTCATGGCGGCAAGTCTACCGCGCGAAGATGAACGGGAGATGAACGGAAGATTAATTTTCGTTAATGTATGGAACGTCCGAAAAACTTACAGAAAACTTACAACAATTTTGGATGCGGGAAATGGGCACGATTTGGGCACCAAATCAAAAATGGGCTTTTGTAACCCATTCATTTATGAGTGACTAACAAAAATCAGGCGGCGGCCTTTGGAGCCGTTATTCGCAGGTTCGAATCCTGCCGCCCCAGGTTAAAAGGGTTTAAGAAGGTCGGTTTCGGATGCGCCGGCGGCTTTCTGCTGGAGATACTCTACGTTTCAAAAAAAGCACTTGACACATATATATACAGTATTATTGTAGTCCCCGTCCGCTGGCTACCGGGTACCTTGGGGTGGCAGGATCACGGGCATTCTTATTGGGTTGCTGTTGGCTATTAGCTAATAGCTACTAGCTATAAGCGATTTTATGGACTTATGGATACGCTCGAAGGGGTAGCAGGCAGGCAATTCGTCAAGGGGTGGGGCGGTGTTTCGAAGAGGTTCGGAGGGTGGCTGGTCGTCGCGGCTCTGGGGCTTGGGGTGTCGGTCTCACTGGCCCTCGGACCCGGTTCCTCCGTCCATTTCCGGTTGTGTTTGCCCAATCTTCTGGTAGTGTCAATCCCATGAAACAGAAACCCGCCGGACATTCCGCGAATGGCAAGTTGGGAAAAGAGTCGGCGACCAGGGCCGACGTGGCCGCCGTCAAGTCAGAATTGAAGGCCGACGTGGCCGCGGTCAAAGCCGACGTGGGCGCCCTCCGGTCCGAGGTTGACAGGGCCGTCATGAAGCTCGAATTCAAGATCGACGACAGCATCAAGGACGCCAAACAGGAAGTGATCGAACACATGGACAAAAAATTCGGCGAATACATCAATCATGTGGATGCCGTGTTTGGGGAGTTCAAGATTATGCGGGAAGAACAGGCCTTTATCGCCCAGCACTCCCAGGATCACTCCGACCGGCTTGACGACCACGACAACCGCATCGGCGCCCTCGAAAAAAAGGTCGCCGGGAGGGCGGGATGACCGGTTACCGATTACCGATTACCGGTTTTCTCGCCCTCGCCGCCCTCAGCCTGGCCCTCGCCGCCTCGCCCGCATTCGGCTTCGCGTCCGTCGTCGAACTTTTTGAGGACACCGCCTACACCGACATCTCCGACACCTTTTTGACGCGGGACGTGATCTACATCCGCGTTACCGACACCGACGAAAACGTCGACACCAACTCCCGCGACACCGTGTGGGTCACGGTCTATACCGCGGACGATGCGAACGGCCTGATTCTCGATACGGAAACCATCTACCTCACCGAAAACATGGAAGATAGCGGCGTGTTTCTCGACACGGCCGTTCCCCTGCGCGTGACCGACACGGTGGCCCCGTCCGTCGGCGACGGGCAAATCAGCTGGGGCCGGTCCGACACCCTTCACGTCGCCTACGCAGACGAGGACGACGGCGCCGACAATTCTTTCGACACGGCGCTGGCGCTGGAGATCGCAAGTTCGGCGCTCGCACAGATTTTTGAGGACGCCGCCAATACCGACGAGGTGGACACGCTTCTGACACGCGATCTGATGTACATTCGGGTGACCGACACCGACGAAAACCGGAACCCCCAGTCGACCGACACTCTGACGGTCACGGCCTATGTGGGCGACAACGCGGCAGGCCTCGTGATCGACACGGAAACTCTCGTCCTGACGGAGAGCTCCAATGTCAGCGGGCTGTTCAAGACCGCCGCCGTCGAAGTGACGGACACGAAGGTCCCGGTCGTGAACGACGGCATCGTCAGCTGGGGCGCGGGCGACACCGTCCACGTTGTATACACGGATGTTACCGGAACAGGCGAAAGCGTCTTTGACACGGCCTTGGCCCTTGAGATCGCCTCGGCCGCCACCCTCGCGTTTTTCGAGGACGCGGCCTTCACCGACGGCGTCGACACTTACACGTCGCAGGACACTATCTACGTCCAAGTCACAGATGCCGACGAAAACCGCAATCCCCAGTCGAAGGACACCGTATCGGCGACGGTCTATCTGGGCGACGGCACCGCCGCCTCGCTCGGGCTGGTACTCGACACGGAAACGGTTGTTCTCACCGAGTCGGCCGAGACCACCGGGATTTTCCGGTCCTCGGCCATGATCGTCGCGCCGTGGGCGGCTCCCGGCATCGGAAACGGAAAGCTTGTCGCCGAAGGCTCCGACACTCTGCACATCGCCTATACCGACGTCACGGGCGCGTCCGAAACCGCGTCCGACACCGCTCTCATCCTCCGCCATTACAACGGCCCCAACTGGTACGTGAACGACGCTTCGACCACCGGGGACGGTCTCACCTCCGCCGTCGGCGCCGACACCAACACCGGCGAATCCTCCGCGCCGTTCCGCACGATCATCAAGGCCATGGTTGAAGTCGCCTCGGGCGAGACGATCAACATCGACGCCGGGCTCTACGACTCCTACACGATCGTCAACGGCTCCGAAACCGCCGGCGTCAACATCGACAAGGATTCGATCGCGCTGGTCGGCAAGGACTCCGGCGCGACGGTGATCGACCCGCCGGGGCCGAAGACGGTCAGCGGGCTGTACGGCATCTATGCCGACACACAGGTTGGCCTCACGATCAAAAACATCGGCGTGACGGGGGCGTATGACGGGGTGCATTTCTACAATGTGGACAACTCGACAGTCGAAAGCGACAGCGCCAGTTCCTGCGGCAATTATGGCATATACCTGCGCGTCAATTCCGACACCAACACCGTCAAAAACAACACGGCCAGTTCGAATACGAGCCTCGGCATCTTTCTGAATTCGAGTTCGAACAACACAGTGAGCAACAACACGGCCAATTCGAATTCGAACTACGGCATCAATCTGACTTCGAGTTCGAACAACACGGTGAGCAACAACACGGTCAGTTCAAGTTCAAACGGCATCTATCTGAATTCCAGTTCGAACAGCAACACGGTGAGCAACAATACAGCGAATTCGAATACATTCGGCATCTATCTGTATACGAATTCGAGCAACAACACAGTGAGCAACAACACGGCCAATTCGAATACATACGGCATCTATCTGGTTTCGAATACGAACAACAACACACTGAGCAACAACACGGCCAATTCGAATTCGATCTACGGCATCTATCTCAGTTTGAGTTCGAACAACACAGTGAGCAACAACACGGCCAATTCGAATTCGGACTACGGAATCTATCTGTCTTCGAGTTCGAACAACACGGTGGTTCAAAATGACGTGAGGAACAACACGCAGTACCAGATTTACATCGAGGGATCGTCTTCGTCGAATACGGTGCGGAAGAACAACATTGCATCGGGTGCAAACCCCGACAGCGGCGTCTACAACAGCACCGCCAACAGTTTCGATTTCAGCCGCAACTGGTGGAACTCGACTGACTCCTCGCGCATCGACAAACTGTTCTTCGACACCGGCGGCGTGAACCGCATCATCTGGCAACCCTTCCGGCTCGGCGAAGTCGACACCACCGCCGGCGCCGACACCGTCGCGCCCAAGGCGCCCGACACGGTTGCCGTGGTCGGGTCATCCGACACGTCCGTGCATCTCGGGTGGGCCGCATCGGACACCAACGAGGACGCCGACGCCGGGGCGTTCGGGCTGAACGGGTACAATCTCTACCGGAGCGAAACGAAGGACACGTCGTCCTGGACCCTGATCGCCCAGCCCTCCAGCACCGGCAAGTTTTTCGAGGACACCGACGTCAAGCCCGGCCGAACCTATTACTACCGCGTCACGGCCATCGACAACGCCAGCCCCCGCGTCAACGAGAGTTTCTATTCCGACTCACAGCCTGGCGACACGGCGACTTTTTCGAGCCGTGTGAACTGGTACGTCAATGACGCCTCCGTCCTCGGCGACGTGTACACGTCCGCCGTCGGATCAAACACGACGGGCGATGGGACAACGCAGAAACCCTTTGCAACCATCACCAAGGCCCTGTCGCTGGCGACGGCCGGCGACACCGTCTTTATCGACGCCGGGCTCTACGCCGAAACGGTCGTGATCGACGCCGATTCGATCAGCCTCGTCGGCAAGGACTCCAACGCCACCGTGATCGATCCGCCGTCCGGGAACGGCATTTTCGCCGACACTCAGTCCGGCCTGCTCATTAAAAATCTGGGTGTGAAGGGCGCGATCGAGGGCATTTATTTTGTACGGGTTACCAACTCGACCATCGAGGGCGACAGCCTCAGCCACAATGCCGGCCGCGGGATTTATTTTCAGGACGGATCCGACAGCAATACGGTTCGAAACAGCAACTTTTACTTCAATTTGAACCAGGGTGTCTACCTCGTCACCAACTGCTTCAACAACACCATCGACAACAACATCGCCGTCGGAAATTCCCAGGGATTCCACCTCAATTCCTCATCCCGCCGGAACATCCTCACCCGGAACATTTCCCGGCAGAACGCGAATGGGATATACATCGAAATCAATTCGCACGATAACGTCGTCCGGAACAATACCGTCGCCTCCAACGCCCAGTCCGGACTGAGCGTCATCGCGTCGGACAACAATGTGGTCTATCAAAATGACATCAGCCTGAGCGATACCGGCGTCTCGATCCAGAACACGTCTTCCGGCAACCTCTTCACCCGAAATAACATCACCAACAATATCGTCAACCATCTCCTCAATCAGGCGGCCACATCCCAACGTGTCGCCCGGAACTGGTACGGCACAACCCAGGAGGACCAGATCGCCCTGAAATTCACCGATACCGGGTGGACCTTCAAACCCTACCGCCTCGGCCCCGTCGACACGACCGCCGGCGCCGACACGAGCGCGCCGTATTTGTTCGACACATCGATCGTCCTCACCGCCGGGAACGAGACCGTTCAGATCAGGTGGGACACTCCGACCCAGGACGAGGACTCGCAGGCGCTGACCGGATTCGCAAGCGTCGGGATTTTCCGGCTTACGGTCAAGGATTCGACCCACTGGGACTCGGCTCTGATCAAGGATGTTGCCGCCGGCCCGAACAGCTACATCGACACGGGCCTGACCAACAACGTCACCTACTATTACCGCCTGACCGCCTCGGACGGCATTACGCCCTTCGAAAATGAAAGCTTTTTCACCGACACAAAATCGGCCAAGCCCGTCTGGTCCGATCTCGGGGTCTCCATTGTCTACGTCAGCCAGTTTGGCGACTCATCCGACCCGGAATCCGCCGACACCTCGAAGGCATTTCGGAACATCAACGAGGCGGTTTCCAAACTGAACCCCTCGAACGGCTGGGACACCATCATCGTCTTCAACAAATCCGCGAGCGACTCCTATTTCCAACAGATCGACCTCACCCTCGACACGGGCCTGCACCTCGTCTCCTACAAGAAGCGCTTCGGCGCCGACACTGGCGGCGGTCCGGACACTTGGGCGAAGATCGCGTTTGACACGGGGACGGTCGTCAAGGCGACGAGCGACAACATCATCGAGGGATTTTTCATTGACGGCATCGACTCAACCGCCTCGGCGGCGCAGGGGCTTGTCGTAAGCGCTGCCGAGCACAACGGCGTGTTCCTGACGACGGCATCCTCCGGCATTCGCGTCCAGCATAACGACATCAAAAACCTCTACTTCGGCGTCGCCGCCGACAGCTCGAACTTCGATTTCGTGATGAACAACCACATCCACCAGATCGCCCGCGACGCGGTGCATTTCGACAACGGAAGTCAGAACAATGTGATTGCCGAAAACACGGTCGAGAACCAGCGCGAAGCGACCAGCCACGGGCACGGGATCAAATTGAAAACCAACACATCCAACAACGTCGTGCGCGACAACGTCGTGCGGCGGGCCAATTTCGCCGTCGAGATCGTCTCGTCCGGCGGCGGGAACCGCGTCTATCACAACGACATTTCAAATTCTGACACCGGCCTCTGGCTTTCCGCCGCGGGCGCCGATTCGTTCGTCAAGAACAACGTGACGGGCATGAAACCGACCCTGCTGGACGACTTCAGCGCCTCCCCGAACTTCGACGCACGCCGGAACTGGTGGGGTTCCAGCAACATCAATACCGTCCTGGGCGGCATGGTCAACGACACTTCGGTCAAACTCTTCCCCATCCGCATCACCGCCGTTGATACCCGTACGATCACCGCCGATACCGCCGCGCCCGAACCGCCCGACACGGTGACCTTGAACGGTCTTTCAACCACCGGCGGCCAGATCATCGTCACGTGGGACACGCCGGACCTCGACGACGAGGGAAGCGCCAATCCCGGGGGATTCGGCGCCTACAACATTTACCGCTCGACCTCGCCCGACACCGAGGACTGGAAAAACAACTTCATCGCGCAGGTCGCTTCCGGCGTCACCTCCTTCACCGACCTCAACCTCACGGACGGCGTCACCTACTACTACCGCATGACCGCCTCGGAAACTCTCGCCGGCGGATATATCAACAAATCCGTTTTCAGCGACACCAAAAGCGCCGCGCCGCAGATTGACACGGCCGGGCCGAACACGTGGTACGTGAACGACACCTCCACGACCGGCGACTCCTTTACGTCGGCCGTCGGCTCCGACGCGAATTCCGGAGTGAAACCGAATGCGCCACTGCGCAAGATCCAGACCGCCGTGAATTTCGCCTCCGCCGGCGACACGATTTTCGTCGACGCCGGGACATATTCCGAAACCATCGTCATCGACACCGACAACTTCTCGATCATCGGCAAGGACTCGAACGCCACCGTGATCTACTCGCCGTCTTCAGGCGCGAACGGCATCTACGCCGACACCCAGACCGGCCTGACCATCAAAAACCTCGCGGTGACGGGCGCCTCCAACGGCATCAAATTCGTGAACGTCGACCAGTCGACGATTTCCGGCGACAGCGTCTCCGGCAACGCCTCGAATGGCATCGTCCTCAGCCAGGGGTCGGACACAAACACCATCACGGAAAACTTCACCGAATTCCAGACGGCGGGGTGCGGGATCTATCTGGAGATCAACTCGAACAACAACACCATCAGCCGCAACCGCTCACGCTCGAATGACAACGGAATCTACCTCTGGAACGGGTCGAATCTGAACCAGATCATCGACAACACGGTCCTCTCAAACACCACCAGCGGCATCATCCTCCAGGCCAACTCCAGCCGGAACACGATCGTCCGGAACCTCGTCAAATCCACCGTCAATCAGGGCATCTTCAT
Source organism: bacterium (assembly GCA_016202645.1). Lineage (GTDB taxonomy): Bacteria > Lindowbacteria > 2-12-FULL-62-27 > 2-12-FULL-62-27 > 2-12-FULL-62-27 > JACQOF01. The sequence continues at coordinate 7,503 of JACQOF010000098.1, read as the reverse complement.
CGACAATTCCGACACCAACGTCGTCGCGCTGAACGACCTCACCGCGAATGACACGGGACTGCGAATCGACGGCGCGGCGTTCGCGAACATCATCACGAAGAACAACCTCGCCGGAAACATCGTCAGCAGTGTCTTCAACAAATCCGGCGTCGCCCAGACTCTGAGCCGCAACTGGTTCGGCACAACCGATGAAGTTGCTCTCGACGCCGACTTCGAGGACACCGCTTCGGCGTTCCGTCCATACCGCCTCGGCCTCATCGACACCGCCGCCGGCGCCGACACCACCGCCCCGTCGAATGTCACGGGCGCGGCGACGGACGTCTCAAGCGGCGTCAACGTCGTCCTCACGTGGGCGGTCCCGACCCTGCAGGAGGAGACAAGCGGCGGGACGCTCGGATTTACCGGCGCAAAAATATACCGGCTGACCAATTCTCCCGATACGTCAAACTGGGGCAACGCCTCGCTTCTCGTCAAAACCACGGCCGCCGCCGACACCACCTGGACCGACACCAACGTCGCGGTCGGCAATACCTATTACTACCGGCTCTCGTCTTTCGACGCCGCGTCGCGTGTCAACGCGAGCTTTTTCCTCGACACCCTCACCGCCCTCGTCGCCGTCCCGGCCTGGACCGGCCCGGTCTGGTACGTCGACAAGGACACCGGCGCCGACACGTACACGGGGCATCCGAATTTTCCGTTCAAGACCATTCAGGGCGCGATCGCCGGCATTCCGGCCGACAGCGACCTGTTCGATACCATCCTGCTGGACAAAAACACCTACGCCGAAACCGTCGTCATCGACACCGACTACATCTGGATTCAGGGCGTTGACTCGGGCGCGACGGGTACGGTGATCGATTCGGGGGCGACGGACAGCGGAGTCGCCAACAAATACGGCATATTCGCCGATACGCAGTCGAACCTCGTGATTAAATCTCTGCGGGTTGCAAATATGTACCGCGGCATCAATTTCCTTTACGTGGACAATTCCCGGATTGAGGACGTGACCGTGATCAACAATTACGAGAACGGAATTAATGTGGCGGACGGATCCGACACCAACACGATCACCAAGAACATGGCGCAGGGCAACGGATTCGGCACGAACGACAACCAGGGCATCGGGCTTGGCGGCACGCCGGCTTCGTCGAATAATACGGTCCGGCAGAACTACGCGGTCGGCAATTCGGCGGGCATTATTTTATTTCAAAGCGCCGTCAAAAACACGATTGATTCGAACACGGCGTCGAGCAATGCCACCGAGGGTTTTGTGCTGGAGGGTTCGTCCAGCAACAACACGCTGGCGTACAACGTCAGTCAGAACAATTCGGGGGCCGGATTGTCGATTACCGGCGCGGCCTCGACCAACAACGTCATTCGCGACAACCAGTCTCTGACGAACGGCGGCGCGGGGATATCCCTGGATACCGGTTCGAACAACAACTTGTTTTTCCGTAACCTGTCCGACAACAACGGCGGCGCCGGTTTCGACCTGACCAACGCCGATACCAACACTTTCATCCAGAACGAGTCCCGCCGGGACCTCTACGGCGTCAAAATCTCGGCGTCCGCCGGGGGGGATAATTCGCAGAACAACAAATTCGTGCGGGGCAACATCCTGAAACCCGACAGCTACGGCATTTACCTGGCGAACTCCCAGGCCGATACGCCGTTTTTCTGGCGGAACTTCATGGACACGACCAATGAAGGCAGTCTGACCGACGTCATCACGACCAGTCGCAGTCTTTTCGGACTGGTTCGGGACGTGTTCGACCTCCCCGGACTTGCGCTCGCCGCCGACACCCAGCCGCGCTTCGCGATGGTTGATACGAGCCTGTCGGGCGACAGCCTTGCGCCGGAACGGCCGTCGCCGCTCACGGCCGTCGACAGCGGCGCGGGATCGGCCAGGATCCGGTGGACGGCGCCGACTGTGAATGAGGATGGAGGGGCGGCGACGGCGGACTTTACGGGATTCAAAATATACCGCACGACCAATCCGTCCGAGAAGGACTGGAAGACGAACGCTTTCCGCGCCAACGCCGCGTCGGCGTCGGACACTGAATTTCTGGATTTGACGGTTACGTCCGGCGTTACTTACTACTACCGCGTCACCGCGGTCGACGCCGCGGCGTTCGTGAACGAAAGTTACTTCACTGACAGCCTCGTGGTGATTCCAGGCTCGGCCTTTTCCGATCTCGGCGCCATGACGGTCTACGTCAGCGGCGATGGCGATTCCACCAATCCGACCGTCGACACGCCCGGAACGGCTTTCGGGGACCTGATTGACGCCCTCGCGGCGCTGAATCCCTTGAACGGGTATGACACCATCGTCGTCTTCAGTTCCGCCGACAACGTCGGCAATGACAGCTACTCCATCGCCAACAATGGCGGCAAGGGCGCGGTTCTCGATACCGGCCTGACCCTGATTTCGCGCAAGGCCCTCTTCGGGTCCGACACCGGCGGCGGCGGAGACACGTATCCGACCGTTTTCTGGGGCGGCGGCGCCGGATCGATGATCGTCATCGACAGCGGCGCGCGGGTCGAGGGGTTCGTCATCGACGGCAGGGATTCGAGTCTGGGACTCAAGGTCGTCGAGATCAACGGCTCAAATTCCGGCCTGCCCGCCATCCTCCGCAAGAACACCGTGCGGAACGCCAATTACGCGGTCTGGGTCGGCGCCGCCGGGGACAATTTCACCATCGAAAGCTGTACGGCCACCGCGATCTCGAAATCAGCCGTCGAATTCAACGGCAACGACGGGATCATCCGGAACTGTCTCATCGACAACGTCGCCGACACGGGCATCTTCCAGGCCAGCGGCGGGAACGCCACCATCGTCGATAACATCATCCGAAATATCGGGGGCCACGGAATCGACGTCGAAGTCGGCGGGAACCGGATCTTTCGAAATACCGTTCGAAACGTCGAGCGGGCCGGCGTCCGCGTGGGATCAGGCAGCAGCTTCATTAACGCCAACGACATCCACAACGCCGATACGGGCGTGCTCCTGGAATCACCGGCGTCCTCTATGGAAGTCAGCTGGAACAATATCACGAGTACCGTCCACAAACTTATCCAAGTCGTCGGGTCGGGAAATACCATCACGCATAATTACTTCGGGACCACAGACATGCAGGCCATTTCGGACAGCGTCATCAGCGGCTTTGACAATTTCGCGCCGTTCCGTTTCGCGGTCATCGACACCAAGACCGCATCGGACACGATCGCGCCTTCCGAGCCGGACACCGTGACGACGGACGCGACCGTCGCGGGCCAGGTCACGGTGCGGTGGCAGCCGCCGCCGGAATCGGAGGACGGCGGCCCGGCGGGAACGATTTCCGGATACCGGGTGTACCGGCAGGTCAATTCGCCCGACACGACGAACTGGAAGGCCCTCACACAGCTTTCCGACACCAGCGCGACCGACACCTTCATCATCGACGCGAGCGTCTCCGCCGGAAACACATACTACTACCGCGTCCTGGCCTTCGACCCGGCCGGCAACGACGGCTGGATGGCCGACACCGTGAGCGCCGTGCCGATCTTCGGCGGGTCCGGCAGTGTGCGGTTTGTGACGTCGGGGGGATTGGACACGACCCAGTACAAGGCCAAAGCCTCGGTGGCGGTCGTGGTGGAGGTAAACGATTCGGACGGGAACGCGAACACGGGCGTGAAGGAGGGCGTGAACGCCACGATCGTGAACGTCACGCTGGGAACGGACACGGAAATCATCTCGTGCACGGAACTCACCGCCAATTCGACGATCTTTTCCGGCACCGTGACCCTTTCCGTGACCTCCGGAGACGGCACGCCGAACAACGGCCTTCTCTACGTCCGCGCGGGGGACCAGATCAAGGTTACGTATACGGATCTTCCAAGCGGCCCGTCCCTGACGGACGTGGCGGACATTCTGGCCGGCGGAAGCGGCGGGGACACCGTCGTGATCGTCGGCGAACAGCATTTCGTGATCAGCGGTTCGGGTCCGGCCGTGCTGGAGATGCAGGTCAAGGATTCCGCCGGCGTGGCGGTCCCCGGCGTGACGGTGAGTTTCTCCGTCGAATACGACGGCGCGGCGGCCTCGGGGCTGAACACCAGCGGGACGGCGTCGGATACAGGCTATCTGCGGCAGTCCCTGTCGCTGACAAGCGGGGACGGCGTCTATGCAATCGTGGCGTCGTCGAAGTCCGGCGACTCGGACGACGCGACGTTCGTCGTGATGACGGACAAGCGGAAGGTCCCGGCGCATGCGACGGAATCTCCGAAGAGCAAGTGGGTCATGATCGCGCCGATGAAGAAGCCGGTCAGCGCGTCGACCGCCCTCGGACAGCTGTCGTACGGCGGAACGGGGAACGCCTACTGGCACGAACCAAGCCTGACGAACGCCACGGGGACTTTCAAGGGGTATTATTCGATGACGGGGAACGAAGCGCACAACGTGTCGTCGAACGGAACCGTATCCATTTTCGAGATCGGGCGGGGCTACTGGTTCCGGTCCTCGTCGGCGACAAGCGTGGGACTTTCGGGAAGCCCGTCGGCGCAGACGGACACGTGGAGCGTCAAGCTGACGAGCGGGATGAACATGATCGGGAATCCTTTCACGCACTACATCAACTGGATGGAGGACGTCGCGATCGATACGAACTTGAACGACACCCCCAATCCCCTCCCGATCGCGAGTATATCGGCGCTGAATCTGACCTATATCGACACGCGCCTTCAGTGGCGGGACCAGTCGGCGGAGCAGTATGTAAACCCGATCAGCTCGAGCGACTCGATGCAGCTGAAACCCTGGGTCGGGTTCTGGGTGAAAGCGAACACGTCGTGCTCGATCGTCTATTATCCGAACAAGAGAATCCCGCAGTCGGTGACGGCGAAACAGCAAGCGCCGAAATACACCGTCTCGTCCGGCAACCTCACGAACTGGCTCGTCCGGCTGATGGCCCACAGCGGAAACAGCGGAATCAAGGACGAGTACACGTTCGTGGGCGTGGCCCCGGCGGCGTCGGACGGCGAAGACATGAACGACCTGTGGAAGGCTCCTGGGATGCTGGGGGATTTGCAGGTGTTGGTGGGCGAGGCGCGCTCCGCCTCCTCTCCCCAGGGGGGTGAGGGGAAATACTACGCGGCGAGCATCGCGGCGCCCATAAAGGAGGCGACGGCCTGGCCCGTGGTGGTGACGGCCCCTCCGGGCCTCTCGGCCGCAACGCTCTCGTGGGACCTCGCGTCGCTCCCGCAGGAGTACGGCGCCTACATGCTGGGCGGCCCCTCCGGCCCGGTAGATTTAAGGGGTACTCAATCCCTGCCTCTCTCCCTTTCTCCCTCTCTCCCTCTCTCCCTGACCTTGGCCGTCGGCCTCCCGGAATACCTAGCCCCCTTCCTGGCGGCGCCGCTCTCGAAGGACAACACGTTTGTGTATCCAAACCCGGGCCCGGACGCGGCGGGAAACATGTCCTTCAAATACAACCTCCAGACGGCCGCCGACATCTCCCTCAAGATCTTCGACATGGGCGGCAAACTCGTGCGGGAGCAGAAGGGGTCCGGCATCGCGGGCTCGAACACGATCACGTGGGACGGCACCAACAAGGCCGGCCAGAAGCTAGGCTCAGGCGCCTACATCTACATCCTAGAATCCAACGGCACCAAACTCATCGACAAATTGGCGATTGTCCGGTAAGGTCGCTGTTTGCTATTTGCTGTTTGCTATTTGCTGTTTGCTATTTGCTGTTAGCTATTAGCTATTAGCAAATAGCAAACAGCTATGAGCGATTTAACTGCAATGTGACCCAAATCACAAAGATTTTCATTGACATTTACGTCCTTGGGGGGCACAATTGCGAGGTTGGAGCTGAGGGGTCAGCCACCTATAAGCACACGGACTTATGAATGACTTTCATCCCGTGCTCGACACCTCGCTCCGCGGATTTGCCTGCTCCCACGACGCGCTCAAGTGTCTGCCGTCCGAAGGTTAGACGTGTCAACTTCAATCCGTTCTGTGTTCCACAGCACATCCAAAGGGGATCGCTCCAAACAAGTTAATCGGTTGATTGTTGCTCATCATAGTAGGGGGTCAGACCGTAAGTTGTTAAGTTATGCGGTCGGGTGGGGAGAGGCTTCATGAGACCTCACCGTATTCGAGCACCGGGATTTTTTTTCCATGTTACGGCGCGAGGGAACAACCGACAGGACATTTTCCAAACGGACGAGGACAAGTCCGACTATATGGATCGGATCACAAATATTTTCCCCTCCTGCCAAATCCGATTGCTGAGCTTTACCCTGATGACCAACCATGTCCACCTTCTGCTTCAGGATGTGCGCGGAGGAGGACTCCCTCCGGCCATGCAGAGACTGCAGGGCGGCTACGCGCAGGCTTGGAACGGCAGATGCCGCAGAACGGGGCATGTCTTTGGAGCCAGATACCACGCCGAGCCCGTCGAAACCGAGTCTCACCTGGTTTGTGGGTCCTGCTACATCCATAACAATTCTGTGGAGGCGGGGCTGGTCGATGATGCATTGGACTATCGATGGAGCAGCGCCCGCGCCTATGTGGATGGCCGATCCGAGTTTTCGGTCTCCACCGATCTGATTCTGGAACTCTGTGGGGGCCGAAAAAACTATGCCTCGCTTTTGAAGGAATCGAGGGCTCTCCCGCCGGCGGCTGACGAGCATCTGCCGGAGGCGGAACAAGTCCGGGAACTTTGGGCGGTGGGGTCCGCCAAGTTTAGAGACCGGTTGGAAAGCATGGTTGAGCGCCGGTCTGATCGAAGAAAACATCTGCGTCGGCCAGCCGGATTGTCGCTGGAGGAAATTTGGGAGGAAGTCGTGCGCCGGACTGGTATTGGCCGTCAAGACATCTGCGGCCCCCGCCGGGCGCGCCGGATATCAGAAGCCCGTGCGCTTTTCTGCGCCTTGGCCCGCCGGGAAGGGATCGCCACAACCGCCATCGCGGGTGAAATTCGAAGGACCCGGCCGGCCGTGGTTCAATTGGCTGACAGTCTCGAAAAGGCGGGCCAATCAAAATGATGAAGTGCATACCCCGCCGACCGTCTCACCCCCGCAATAACTTAACAACTTACGGTCTGACCCTGATTCTACTCACTTGAGCCTTGAATAAACTAATAAACGTATGCCTGACTCCCGCACTCCTGATCTTGGCCCTTTCCACTTTCCTCTTTCCACTTTTCACTCCGTCGGAGGCGCAAGCGGCAAACACCTGGACCACGCTGACGGCCGCTCCGGGCGCCGTTTACAACGGCGGCGCGCTGGCGGGCAGTGGCGATACCATTTACGCATTCCGAGGCAACACCTTCACCACCTTCTGGGGCTACAACACCAAGACGAACGCCTGGACCACGCTGACGGCCGCTCCGGCCGCCGTTTACAGCGGCGGCGCGCTGGCGGGCAGTGGCGATACCATTTACGCATTCCGAGGCAACAACTTAACCGACTTCTGGGGATACAACACCAAGACGAACGCCTGGACCACGCTGACGGCCGCTCCGG